>JBIKSZ010000302.1:0-3770 GCA_044348345.1 Roseomonas sp.
GGGATAGTGGTTGCGGATATAGAATTGCTCGACGGGCGTCTGCCAGGTGGAGAACTCCCAGTAGCGCCCACTTCGGACAGTGGCGCCGATGTTCAGAAGTCGGGAATCATCTTTCTGGAACACACGGCGCGCCGGGGTCCCCTGCGCTGCGGCGGAAACAGGGACCGCCATCGCGGTCGCCGCGCCCCAGGCTGCGACGTGGAACATGCCCCGGCGGCCGAGATCGGCCTGGCGTAGAACCTCGCGCGCGAGTTGCTCGCTTTCCCGACTGCGACGATCTTCAGACATTCGCTTCTCTCCTCTCGTGGCCCCATGAAGCCGGGCCGTGCGGTAGTCCGACAACGCGCGCCCGCGGTTCGGTCGGTGGGCAGGCACCGCGACCACAGGCAGAGTTCAGCCGCCCGGCATACCGACGACGCCAATGCGCATCGGGCGATGAAGATTCCATTCAGGCCGCCGAACGGATCAGGCGCAGGCTCTCCCGCAGCCGTTCCGCTAGCACCTGCCCCTGCTCCGCCACCGCATCGGTCGCCTGCGTCAGCGTCACGATGGCGCCGCGCGAACGGTCGACATCTCCACCGACCTCGGCGACCCGCGAACTGACCTCGACCGTCCGCGAAGCGGCCTCGGCTATGTTCCGAGCGATCTCCCGCGTGGCGGCGCTCTGTTGTTCGACGGCTGCCGCAATGGCGGTCGCGACCTCATTGGCCTCTGCCACCACGGTTCTGATGTTCTGGATGGAGTCCACCGACTCGTTCGTCGCGCTCTGCATGGCGCCGATCTGGGCCGCGATGTCTTCGGTAGCCTTGCTCGTCTGCGCCGCTAGGCTCTTGACCTCATTCGCAACCACCGCGAAGCCCTTGCCCGCCTCTCCGGCCCGTGCCGCCTCGATCGTGGCGTTAAGCGCCAGAAGATTGGTTTGGCTGGCGATGTCTGTGATCAGGCGCACGACGTCGCCGATCCTCTCAGCCGCTGCGCCGAGGTGGTTGATCGTCGCGGTGGCGGACTGCGCTTTTTCGATCGCCTGCGCGGCAATCCGGCTTGAGTGCGAAACCTGACGGCTGATCTCGGCGACCGAGCCCGACAGCTGTTCGGCGGCAGCGGCGACAGTCTGCACGTTTGCGGTGGTATGGTTGGCGCTGGAGGCTGCGCCATCCGTCTGCTCCGCGATACTCGCTGTTCCTCGCCCTATCTCCTTGGCGGCGTGCCGGAGTTCATCGGCGCGGCGGTTAAGCTCCTGCACCACGGCACCGACCGAGTTCTCAAGCTGGAATGCGGTGGAAGCCTGCAGGGCCTCCCGCTCCTCCGCCGTGCGCTGGCGCGCCGCCTGCGCCTCTTGCTCCAGCAACCGCACGCGCTGCGCCTCGGTCCGGAGTGTTTCCAGGCTGCGAGCAAGCTTGCCCAACTCGTCCCGCCGCTCCGTGCAAGGGACGATGCGCTCGTACTCGCCCCGAGCAAAGGCGCTCGTGGCCTCGCCCAGGCCGGCGAGCGGCTTCAGAACAAGGCGAGAGACAAGCAGCGCAGATCCAGCAATGCCGATGGCGGAGAGAAGGAGAATGGCGCCAGCAGCGGCGGCCTCGTTCCGAGCGGAAGCGGCAAGCTGGTCGGCGCGCCTGGCTGTCAACACGGTCGCCACGTTGCGCAAGTCGAGCAGCGATTCGATCTGCGGCCTGGAGCGCTCCGCAAAATCCGCCAGGGCCAGGCGATTGCGGCCCGTTGCGAACTGCTGCAGCGCTAGGCGGCGAAAGCTCTCAAAGTAGCCGCTGCGCGCCTCCGCAACTGCGGCCGCCAGCTCAGGGAAGTCGCGGAGCGTGGGGTCGCTCTCCACCATCCGCCAGATCGCGTCCACCGTCGCGCGCGTCGCCAGTGCGCTCGCGCGCTCGCCCTCCGTGAAGGGCCTGTTCGAGGCGATGGCCGCCATGATTGTAGCCCGCTCGCGCGTTGCCATATCGGCGGCCGCCCAACTGAGCTGCTTCAACGTGTTCAACCGGGCGATTCTCGCATCCGCGGCACTCCCTGCCTGAAGGAGCTCGGCCAGGACGGGCTGGTGCGCTTCGATCAAGCGCGAGAGATCGCGCGCGAAGCCGCCATTCATCACCGTGGCGTCACGGGCAGTGGCAGGCTGTTCGAGCGCCGCGTCCGCGCGGCCACGTAGCGCCGCGATTTCGGACGCAAGACGTTCGATATCACCGGCAATGGCATCCGCGCGCGCATGGCCCGACGCACGGATCGTGGCCACGGCTTGGTCGCCATTTGCCTTGAAGCTTTCGCGCGCCGCCAGGATCTCCCGGCGCGCCTCAGGCGCGACGGGCTCGGACGCTGCGAGGGCCCCGGTGGTGGAGCTACGCTCGCGCAGCAGCTGCAGAACAGCCTCTCCGAGTCGGCTCCCTGCCGCATCGACACTCTGCGTGAAGGAGGCCTCACGCAGGGTGCGCAGTGCATCGCGGATCGCGGAGGCAGCCTGGAAGAGCGCCAGCGAGGCGAGGCACAGGACGACCGCAAGGATCGGTGTCCGAAGCGACAGAAAAGCCCGTGACATATGGAGCCCCCAACCTCGTAGCCTGGGGCAATGATAGGTCGCCGAACCGTTAAGAAGCCGTTACATTAGGTACCACTCTCGTCGCAACAGATCTCCGCCGGCAGGTTCATGCTGCGCGAGCAGTCCACTTGCAGCGCGCGGCAGGTCTTGGCCGCGGCGAGGAGATCTTCGGCTGCCGCTCGGCGACCATCACGATGACCATGGCAAGCGCAACGCCGTGCATCGCCGAGATCCTTTCGTTGCCGATGGGGTCGGCGAACGTTGCTGCGGTGGCGTCCGCAACGGGCGGGTGATGCCGCGGCCGCGCGCTTTGCCCGCCTTGACCTTGGCGCGCCTCCGCGATCGTCGCCGGCAGGGCAGGCCTGCCATGCGCCAAAGCGGCTTCAGTTGGCTGAGTCGGGGCCTGGGGCGTCATCGTAGAGGTCTTGGCGGGCAGGATATCCGCATCCTTTCGCCAATCTCCCGGCGATCAGGGATTTTCATTCCCCGGTTTCCACCGCCGCTCTAGTCGACCTTACCACCCCCTCCTGTGTGGTTTTCGTCGGCGCCGATTTACGCTGCGGTCTGCTGGGTGGTTGCGCACCTTGAACTGCGGGATTGGCCGACGCACCGCAACTGGCTCCCGGGGCGCCTTTTCGCACCCATCGGCGGCAAGGGCAGTATGTGCGCCAGCGAGGCCTTCGCCCTAGGGTCCCAACCCAATCATCTGCCGGGCGCCTGGCCGGTGCCGCGCGGCATACGCGGCGTCAGGCCGCTTGCCGATGCAATCAGCATCGGCGGCGCGCCCTGCCTTCGGCGTCGCGGCAGTGCCGCGACCCTGGCGGGCTGCCACACGGTCCTCGGCCATTCGCCTCGGGTCTGATTGGGTTTCGACCCTAACGCAGGGGGCCGGCCAGTGCAGGCAGGTGTGCAAGCCCGTTCGAGGTAGAAGCCGCCTCAGCAGCCCGCCCTGCCCGCGGCACGCGCCCAGGGGAAAACGAGCAGTGCACCCTCGGCGCCCGTACCTCGCCGCCCGTTGCGCGCAAGCGGGCGTGCGAGACGGTCGGCCGGGCTTTCAGTCGTTCGACTTCACCTGTCCAGCCTGGTCGAGACCCGCATGGCCGTCCGACGTCGAAACCTCAGAGGAGCGGTCGTCGGCACTCTTCGCCGCGCGCTTCTCCAGCTTGGCCGCGGCCTTGGCCTGCTTGGCGCGCTCGCGGTCCTTGCGCTCCATGCTGTAGTTCGGCTTCCA
>JBIKSZ010000303.1:0-3755 GCA_044348345.1 Roseomonas sp.
GCTCGACCGCACTCCGCTCACTCGAGCCGGTGCGGCGCATGATCTCGCGCACGATCGCAGGAGAAATCCGGTGACGCTTGGCGAGGTAGGCAACCTCATCCTCGTCGATGGCCACAGCGGAGGTCGCTGCGGCGGTCGGCCTGCTACGCTGTTCCATATAGGATCCAAGCTTTGGGGCGACGCGCTGCGAAGCCGGTGAGGCATTTTCAAATCCGGCGAACATGCCGGACGACAAGAAAAATGCAGCAAACATGGGCCTGGGGCGGTGTTCGCGAGCGCGAAGCGGCGCAGATCGCCCCAGGCTGTCGGGGCTGCCGAAGCAGCCCCGTCTGCACTGGCCTTAGGCCGAGCGCAGGTTGCAGGCCGAGGTCTTGCCCTGCTGGCCCTGCTGGACGTCGTATTCGAGCTTGTCGCCCTCGCGCACGTCGCGCAGGCCAGAGCGCTGAACGTCGGAGACGTGCAGGAAGACGTCCTTCGAGCCATCATCCGGCTGGATGAAGCCATAGCCCTTGGTCGCGTTGAACCACTTCACGGTGCCTGTCGGCATATTGGTGTTCCGTTCATGAACAAAGAGCCGCCGCACGAACATCGCGCGTCGGATCAAGCGTCGAGGGGAAACGGACACCAGGCTCGGCGCTCCTCAGGGAGCAGGGGACCAGGCCGAACCGGCACGATGTTGACCTCCTTAGAATGGGGGACACCAGGCTCAGAAGCAACCTGTTTCTCGCCGGCCCCGGCCCCAGGCCCGGCCGAGGCTGCCGGAGGGGGCACCTTTCCGGCGCGTCCGATCCCGCGCGGGCGGCGGGGCGAACACGATCCGTCCAGGCTGGATGCTGCACCGCAGGTCTTGGTGCGGCGGCCTGACGAAGGAGGCTTCCGCAGCGCCTATGTCCCGATTAGCGTGACGCTGGGTAAGGCCGCGAAGCCGGCCAGCCTGTAGGAAGCAGAGTCCAGGAATCGCACATGGCCATCAACCTGACCGTGAACGGGCGGCGGCACGCCCTCGATATCGACCCCGAGACGCCCCTGCTGTGGGCGCTGCGCGACACGCTCGACCTGACCGGGACGAAGTATGGCTGCGGCATCGCCCAGTGCGGCGCCTGCACTGTGCTCGTGGACGGCACCGCCATACGCGCCTGCGTCACGCCGGTTTCGGCCGTGGATGGGCAGGCGGTGACGACGATCGAGGGCCTCCACCCCGAAAATCGCCACGCGCTGCAGCAGGCCTGGATCGAGGAACAGGTGCCGCAATGCGGCTACTGCCAGTCGGGCCAGATCCTGGCCGCGGCAGCCCTGCTGACCGTGATCCCGAAGCCGACCGACGCCGATATCGACAGCGCGATGGTGGGCAATCTCTGCCGCTGCGGGACCTATCCGCGCATCCGCGCCGCCATCAAGCGCGCCGCCGGCACCGGCGCCTGAGCGAGAGGGAGACCCAGCCCATGACCGTTGCCCTCGAGCGCCGCTCCCTGCTGCGCGCCGCCGGTGCCCTCGTGCTCGGCTTCGCGGTGCCGCTGCCGGCCCCGCGCCATGCCGCGGCGCAGGCCAACCCGCCCGTCCGCCCGCCCATGACGGGCGGCGCCGGCACGCTCACCGCCTATCTCGCCATCACGCCGAACGGCGCCATCACGCTCTATTCGCCCACCACCGAAATGGGCCAGGGGACCTGGACCGGGCATGTGGCCATCGTGGCCGATGAGCTCGGCGCCGACCCCGGCCGCATCGCGGTGGAGAACCCGCATCCGGCCGCGCCCTATCGGCGCGATGTCGGCGCGGGTCCGGCCATGGGCTCCGGCGGGTCCTGGGGCGTGCGCTACTGGTACCAGCCGCTGCGCGAAGCCGCAGCCCGCGCCCGCGCCGCGCTGGTCGCCGTCGCCGCGGAGCGCCTCGGCGTGCCGGCGGCCGATCTGCGCGCGGAGGACCATCATGTGGTCCACGCTGCCTCGGGCCGCCGCCTCGCCTTCGGGGAACTCGCGGCCATCGCGGCGCAGCGCCCGCTTCCGGAGAGCGCGACGCTCCGCCCGGCGTCGGAGCTGAAGCTGATCGGGCGCGGGATGCCGCGCATCGACATCCCGGCCAAGACTCATGGCGGCACGATCTACTCGATCGACCTGAAGCTGCCGGGCATGGTCTATGCCTATGCCCGCGTCTCGCCGGTGTTCCGCGCCGAGCTCGACAGCTTCAACGCGGCCAGCGCCCGCGCGGTGCCGGGCGTTTTGGATGTGGTGGCGATCCCCGGCGGTGCAGCCGTGGTCGCGAGCTCCATGTGGGCGGCGATCCGCGGCGGGCAGGCGCTTGAGATAAGCTGGAAGCCGACGCAGCACGACACCATCAGCTCCGCCGACATCACGGCCGCGATGAAGGACGGGCTGGCGCAGTCGCAGGGCGCTGTGGCGCGCAATGACGGCGATGTGGATGCCGCGCTGCGCTCCGCGGCCCGCGTGGTGGAAGCCGAGTATGAGGTGCCCTTCCTCAGCCACACGCCGCTCGAGCCCTGGAACATCAATGTCCGGATCGAGGGTGACCGGCTGGAGATCTGGGCGCCGACGCAGAACCAGGACCGGCTGCTCAACCGCATCGTGCGCGAGACCAACTGGGACCGCGAGAAGATCCGCCTGCACACCATGATGCAGGGCGGTGGCTTCGGCCGGCGCCTGTACGAGGACATGCCCTCCGCAGCGGTCATCGTCGCGCGCGCGGTCGGCAAGCCGGTGAAGCTGTTCTGGACGCGCGAGGACGAAATCGGCCAGGGCTGGGGCCGCCCGGCCCAGATGGCGCGCTTCCGCGCGGCTCTGGATGCGCAGGGCAAGGTCACGGGTCTCTGGGTGCGCACGGCCGGCACCTCGATGGCGCGCGACTTCAACAACTTCCAGGGCGAGCTGGACGCCAGCTCCGTCCAGACGCTGAACGACACGCGCTACCGCACCGGCGCCTATCGCGTGGACTATGTCCGCCGCCAGGCCCCGGTGCCGAGCATGCCCTGGCGCGCCGTCGGCGCCACGCAGAACGGCTTCTTCATGGAAAGCTTCCTGGATGAGCTGGCGCAGGCGGCGGGCAAGGACCCTGTCGAGCTGCGGCGTGAATTGCTGGCGCATGACCCGCGCGCGCTGCGCGTGGTGAACACTGCCGCCGAGCGCGCCGGCTGGGGCACGCCGCTGCCGGCGGGCCGCGCGCGCGGCTTCGCCTTCGTCGAGAGCTACGGCTCGCTCTGCGCGCAGGTGGCGGAGGTCTCGATGGAGAATGGCCGGCCGCGCGTGCACCGCGTGGTCGTGGCACTCGACCTCGGCCAGCAGGTGCTGCCGGATGGCGTCCGCAGCCAGGTCGAGGGCGGCGTGATCCAGGGCATCTCCACCGCGATGGGCGAGAAGCTCGAGATCGCGCAGGGTCGCGTGCAGAACGCCAATTTCGACGGCTACCACGTGCTCCGCATCGATGACGCACCGACGGTCGTCGAGACGCATGTGATCGAAAGCGGCGAACGGATGGGCGGCGTCGGCGAACCGCCGGTGCCACCGATCACGCCGGCGCTGGTGAATGCGGTCTCCGCTTTGGTCGGGCGCCGCATCCGCAAGCTGCCGCTCACGGACGCGCTGGCCTGATATCGCGCCAGCGGGGGGGGGCGTCGCTCGCGCGACGCCCCCCGCGATCCGCTGCATCCACCTTGAGGTGACGCAGGGATCGTCGGCGGGGCCGTTCCGGCCTGCCGCCAAGCCTTTCCACGACGAATAGAGGCGCGACCTGCGCCAGCCGGGAGT
>JBIKSZ010000102.1:0-12294 GCA_044348345.1 Roseomonas sp.
TGCATGCGGCGGTCAATCCGCAGCACGAGAGGCGCGCGGCGGAGATTCTTGCTGAGCGGCTTCCCGATCGCTTCATCAGCGTCTCGCACGCGGTCAATCCCGAGATCGGTGAATATGAGCGAACCAGCACGACCGTGATGAATGCGATGCTCGGTCCGCTCTGCGCGCGCTACATCCGCGCCTTGGAGGGCGGTCTGAGAGCCGAGGGGTTCCGGGGCGAGCTGATGTTCATGGGCTCGAATGGCGGCCTTGCGGATGCCGCGCTGGTGGCTGCGCGCCCGGTGCTTCTCCTCGAATCCGGGCCGGCTGGTGGTGTGAGCGCGGCCATCCGGCTCGGCCAGCGGCATGGCTGGCAGGATGCCATTCTCGGCGACATGGGCGGCACCACATTCGACGTGTCGCTCGTGCGGCAGGGGCGGGCCGAACTGCGGAGCCAGGTGCTTTTGCATACCTATGCCGTACGTGCGCCCAGCATCGATATCGAGAGCATCGGTGCGGGCGGCGGGTCCATTGCGTGGGTGGATGCGGGCGGCGGCGTGCGCATTGGGCCGCAGAGTGCTGCGGCGGATCCTGGTCCGGCCTGCTACGGCCGTGGCGGCACACGCCCGACGGTGACCGATTGCAATCTGATCCTTGGTCACATCGACCCCGACTCCTTCCTGGATGGCAAGTTCCGCCTGGATGTCGCGGCTGCTGAGCGCGCGGTGGAGGAACATCTGGCGAAGCCGCTCGGGCTCGATGTCGTGGCGGCGGCGCATGCCGTACGGGCGGTTGCGAACGCGCTGATGGCGCAGGCAATCCGGCTCATGACGGTCGAGCGTGGGCACGATCCGCGCGGCTTTGCTTATCTGTGTTTCGGTGGCGCTGGACCGGTGCATGCCTTGGACTTGGCGCGCGGGCTGGAGATGAGCCGCGTGCTGGTGCCGCCGGCGCCGGGCCTCTTCAGTGCTCTTGGCATGATCCTGGCCGACCGCCAGGTGGATCAGCAGGCCGCCGTCGATCGGCCGCTGGATGCGTGCGACGCCAACGATATCGAGCTGCAGTTCGCGGCGCTGGAAGCCTCCGCGTGGCGTGGGCTGCCGCAGGACGGTGGCGCGATCGAGGTCAGGCGTCGCGCGGATTGTCGCTACGCCGGACAGCCGGATTCAATCATGGTGGACATCGCCTCCAGCGAACCAGCAGCCATCCGGCAGGCCTTCGAGGAGGCACATCGGCGCCTTTGGAACTTCACCAAGGCCGACCAGCCCGTGCTGTTGAACAATCTGCGTGTGGAAGCGCGTGCCGAGACCGGCTGGCGTGGTCCGATGCATTTCGCCGATGCAGGCGCAACGGTCGCGCCCTACAAGATGCGCCGCGTGCATCTCGGCGCTAGCGCCGAGGAGCTGCCGGTCTGGCGACGGCGCGACCTGCCCGAAGGGTTCCAGATCCAAGGACCCGCCGTGATCGAGGAGGCGAGCAGCTGCCTCACGCTCGGCGCCGGTGATGTCGCGTGCATCGAAGCGGGCGGCGTGCTGGCCGTTGCACTGGCGCAGGAGGGACGCGCGTGATGGACATCGTCACCTACGAGATCCTGCGATCCAGCCTGTTTGCGACCGCGCGCGAGATGAAGCTCGCCATGATGCGCACGGCCGGCAGCCCGATCGTGCATTCCGGCGGCGACGCCTCGGCCGCTGTGTTCGACGCCGAGATGCAGCTGGTTGCGCAAGGCAATGACATTCCGACCATGCTGGGCTCGGCGGTGATTTCCACCAAGGCGTCCGTCGAGGCCATCGGTCGCGATCGGCTGCGGCCTGGGGATGTGATCGTCAGCAACGACGTTTATCTGGGCGGCGGCAACCATCAGCCGGATGTGCAGTTCACCCGCCCGGTTTTCGTCGATGGCGAGATCGTCGCCTTCGTGATGACGCGTGGCCATTGGAGCGATATCGGCGGCCAATTGCCGGGCAGTTACACCACCCTGACCTGGGATGTCTTTGCCGAGGGTATCCGTATTCCGCCTGTGCTCCTCTATCGCGACGACAAACCGGTCGAAGACCTGGTCGGCCTGATCCTGCAGAACACGCGCGACCCGGCCGTGCGTCTGCTCGACATGCAGGCGCAGTATGCCGGATGCGTCGTTGGCGACCGTCGTATTGCGGCCATCGCGCAGCGGTACGGGAAGGACAATCTGGCAGCGGCCATGCGCCGGGCGCTCGATCACTCGGAGCGCCTGATGCGTGAGGCGATCCGGGCGATTCCGGACGGTGTCTATGAGGCCGAGGACGAGATCGAACCGGTGGCAGGGCCGGCCGGCTGGTCGCGCGCGCCTATCCCGATCCGCGTCAAGGTCACCAAGCAGGGGGACAGCATCCACTTCGACTACGCCGGCACGGGCACGCAGGCCCGCGGCGGCATCAATTGTCCCTTTGCCGTCACCTGCAACAGCACCTGGTTCACGGTGAAGGCCATCACGGATGTCACCATTCCGATCAACCAGGGCTGCTACCGACCTGTCAGCATCAGCGCGCCCGAAGGGACCGTGGTGAATTGCACTTTTCCGGCTTCGGTCGTGGCGGGCAACACCGAGACGTCGCCGCGCATCATCGACCTGCTGCTGAAGGCGCTGGCGCCGGCCATTCCCAAGCGTGTCGTCGGCCAGAGCAATTGCGGCGCCTATTCCGGGATCTTCGGCGGCATGGACCCAGACGGGGCCCGCGTCGCCGCAACCGGGCGCCGCTATGTCGGGATGATCGATCCGCATGCCGGCGGCATGGGCGCGCGCGCCAGCAAGGACGGCGTGAACGGCGTGCGTGTCTATGTGGGCAATGCGGGTAGCTCTGCCGTCGAGATCATCGAGCAGACCTCGCCTGTGAAGGTGGAGGAATGGTCGCTGGTTCCGGATACGGGCGGGGCTGGCGCCTGGCGCGGCGGACTGACGTCGCGGCGCGTCTATCGCGTGCTTTACGATGAGGCCACCTTCACCGTTTGTGGTGAGCGTGGTTTGCACGCGCCGCTGGGTCAGTTCGGCGGTGGTGCCGGCAGCACCTTCTTGTGCGAGGTCCAGCGGCCAGAAGGTACCGTCCGCGTCCCTGCCAAGGGCAGCCATGAGATCGTGCACGCCGGGGATCGGGTTGTGCTGCAGCCAGCCGGGAGCGGGGGATACGGTGACCCGCGCGGGCGGGACCGCGCGCGCATGCTGGATGATTTGCGCGATGGCTACGTGACGCCTGCGGCACTGCAACGCGACTATGGCCTGACAGCGGCTGAGGCGGAGCAGTTGGCGGGGGAAGCCGCCCATGGCTGAGGCCTTGCCGCTCGCGGGCCGGTTCGCGATCGAGATCGGGCATAGCCTGGCGGGCCCCTATGCTGGCGCCATCCTGGCTGATCTCGGCGCGACGGTGTTGAAGGTGGAAGCAGTGGGCAAGGGGGATCATGCCCGCGACTGGGGGCCACCTTTTGTCGATGGCGCGGCCGCGCTGTTTCATGCCGTCAATCGCGGCAAGCTGAGCGTTGTCGCTGATCTGCGCGATGCGGCAACGGTCCGGGGGCTGCGGCAGTTGATCCTCAGCCGCGCTGATATCCTGTTCCAGAACCTCAAGGTCGGCGCGCTTGAGGAGGTGGGGCTGGGTGCGGAGGCGTTGCTGGCGGAGAAGCCCGGCCTTGTCGTGTGCAATATCGGCGCCTTCGGCCGCACCGGCCCGAAGCGCCGCGCGCCGGGCTATGATCCGCTGATCCAGGCGGCATCTGGCCTCATGTCGATCAACGGCCATCCGGGTGCGCCTCCGGCGCGTGTGCCCGTGGCCTTGAACGATCTTGGCACCGGCGTCTGGGCTGCGCTCGGCATCTGTGCGGCCCTGCTGCGGCGCGAGCGCGATGGCGTGGGCGGCGTCGTGGACGTTTCCCTTTACGAGACCGCCCTAGCCTGGATGACGGTGCCGCTGGCGGACTTCCTCGCGGGTGGGCCGCCGCCGCGGCGCTACGGGTCAGGTGTGTCGAACATCGTGCCTTATCAGACCTTCGACACGGCTGATGGCACGCTGCTGATCGCCGCCGGCAATGACCTGCTGTTTGGCCGCCTGTGCACGGTGCTGGGCCAGCCCGATCTCGTCGTCGATCCCCGCTTCGCCACGAATGGCGCGCGCGTGGCCAATCGCGATGCGCTGATCCTGCTATTGCAGACCGCCATTGCGGATCGGAGCAAGGACGAGCTGGCCGCGGCCCTGGAGCGGGCGGGCATTCCATGTGGCAATGTCGCCGATGTCGCCCAAGCGGTGGAAGACCCGCAGCTTGCTGCGCTCGGCATCGTGGGCAGCATGCCCGGCAGCGGCGTTCGCACTGTCGGCCTGCCGGTCTCCTTCGACGGCAAGCGCCCGCCTCTGGCGGGCGCTGCGCCGGCCCTTGGGCAGCATCAGAATCTGCTCGACCAAGCGATCAGGGAAACGCAATGACAGGGCTTCTGACGACAAAGTGGGAGACGCTGCTGGTCGAGCAGCGTGAACCCGGGATCTTCCTTGTCACGCTCAACCGTCCGGAGCGTGCAAATGCGATGAGCACCCGCATGGGGGAGGAGCTGATCGCAGCGTTCAGCGCCTTCGAGACGGATCTCGACCTCGCGCGCGCGGTGGTTCTGACGGGGGCAGGTGACCGTGCGTTCTGTGCCGGCGCCGACCTCAAGCAGCGCGACGGCATGGATGATCAGGCCTTCGCGCGCCAGCATTACCTGTTCGAGCGGATGATGCGGGCCCTGCTGGCCTGCCCGGTGCCGCTGATCGGCGCGGTCAACGGTGCGGCGTTCGCGGGCGGGCTGGAGATCGTGCTGTGCTGCGACTTCGCCTATGCCAAGGAAGGCAGCCGCTTTGCACTGACCGAGGTCACACGCGGCATCATGCCGGGTGGTGGCGGCACGCAGCAACTGCCGCGGACGATCGGCGCGCGACGGGCGAAGGAAGTGATCTTCACCGGTGAGCCGTTCAGCGCCGAACAGGCGCTGGAGTGGGGCATTGTGAATCGCCTCTGCCCAGAGGGCACCGTGCTCGATCAGGCGATGGCGACCGCACGGCGCATCGCCGCCAATGCCCCGATTTCCATCCGCCAGGCGAAGAAGTCCATCGACTTCGGGCTGGGCGCCGATCTCAGGACCGGCATGCAGATGGAGATCGAGGCCTATTACCAACTGATCCCAACCGAGGATCGCCGCGAGGGAATTTCGGCGTTCAACGAGAAACGGACACCAGTCTTCAAGGGCCGCTGAACGGCCCAAACACAGGGGAAACGGACCATGAAGGACAAGAGCTTCGTTTTGAATCGCCGTAGCCTACTGGCGGCCAGCGCCCTGCTGCCGCTTCCGGCCTTCGCCCAATCCGGTTGGCGCGCGACGCGGCCCGTGCGCGTGATCGTGCCGTTTCCGCCCGGTGGCGCGACCGACATGCTGGCGCGCCTGGTTGCGACGGGGCTTGGGGAATCGCTTGGCCAGTCGCTGGTCGTGGAGAACCGCCCCGGGGCAAATGGGGTTGTCGCGACCCAGGCCCTGCTCGGCGCGCCGGCAGATGGCTACACGCTGATCCTTGCAACGGCCGATACGCACACGGTGCTGCCTGCGGCGAATCCCCGGCTGCCGTACAACGTCGCGGAATTCGTTCCCGTCAGCGGCATGGCGAGTGTGGTATTCTCGCTGGTGGCGCGGCCGGGCCTGCCGGTCGAGAATACGCGCCAACTGGTCGAACTGGCCCGGAGCCGCCGCCAGCCCTTGACCTACGCGTCCTATGGCTATGCGAGCGTTTCGCACGCCGCGGGGGAGATGTTCCGCGCTGCCATTGGCGCCGAGATGACGCATGTGCCCTATCAGGGGGCGGGGCCTGGCGTTCTGGCCGTCACGGCAGATCAGGTCGACATGATGATGGTGCCGGTTGCCGTCGCGAACCCGCAGCGTTCGCGCCTGAAGATGCTGGCGGTTGCGAATGCTGAGCGCTTCGCCCTGGTGCAGGACGTCCCGACACTGCGGGAGCAGGGCTTCAACCTGACCGCGGATGCCTGGATCGGCCTGCTCGGCGCCCCTGGCACGCCGCGCCCGGTGGCGGAGGCGATCCACGCCGCGGTGGCCCGCGTGGTGCAGACGCCGTCGTTCCAGGACACGCTGCGCAGCAACGGCTTCACCAGCCTTGGCTATGACCCCGCGACCTTCGGTCGCTTCCTGTCGGCCGAGATGGAGCGTTGGGGTGCCGTTGTGCGGCAGGGCAATATCCGGGTCGAGGGCTGAGATCCGGGACGGGTTGTAAGGGCGCGGCCTGCGTTCCAGACTCTGCGCTGTCGGCAGTTGGTCGGCAGGGAAGGGAGGGACCGTATGCCGCGCCCAAAGGCCCGGCGCGGACGCGCACCCACGATCCGGGACGTTGCCGAAGCCGCAGGCGTTGGCCTCGGCACTGTCAGTCGGGTGATCAACGGTCATGCGAATGTCGGTGAGGAATTGCGGGCGCGCGTTCTGGCAACCGTGCGGCAACTCGGATTCGCGCCAGATGCGGCCGCGCAGACACTGCGCAGCAGGCAGTCCCGTACCTTCGCCTGCGTTGTTCGCGACCTGACGGTCCCGGTGCTGGCCAGCTTCGCCGAAGGCATGCAGGCGGAGCTTGACCGGCAGGGCTACGACCTTCTGATTGCCTCATCCTATCATTCGGTCGCGCGCGAAAAGGATCTGCTCGCCAGCTTTGTGCGGCGGCGGGTGGATGGTCTGGTGATCGCCACCTCCTCGGAGCGCGACCGCGGGCTGCTGAAGCTCCTGCGCGAGGCACCGATGCCGGTCGTTTTGCTCGACCGGGGCGCGCCGGACACGTTGGATAGCGTTCTTGTGGATCATGCCGGCGGTAGCAGGACCGCGATTGCGCACCTCCTCGCGCTCGGCCATCGGCGCATTGCGGTGATCTCTGGCACCAATGTCGTCAGCCCGGTGCGAGAGCGCATGCGCGGTGTGGAGCAGGCTTTCGCGTCGATCGGGCTGAAGCCAGACCCCGCACTGTTCCGCCTGGGATCCTTCTCCACGACATTCGCCTGGGAAGCAGCCAGCGAATTACTGGATGGGCACCGCCCCCCGACAGCGTTCTTTGTCGCCGGAACTGCGTTGCTCCCCGGGCTGCTGCGTGCCCTTCAGGAACGTGGCCTTTCGGTTCCCCGCGACATATCCGTGGTAGCGGGTGCGGAGAGCGAATTGGCGGAGTTTCATGCGCCGCCGATCTCCGTCGTCCGGTGGGACCACGGCGCCCTTGGTGCCGCGGCGGCGCGGTTCCTGCTGGCCCGCATCGAACAACCGGCACGGCCTCCGCAACACGCGCTCGGGCCCAGCGAATATGTTCCGCGCGGGTCCTGCGCGCCGCCCAGCAAGGACCATCGCGTGTGATCGGGGCGGAATCCGTGGCGGAGAGCGATCATCTTCCGTTCAGGTAGCCGAGCGGCACGGCGCCAACGCCCTTGATGGCCATTTAGAAACGTTTCACCGCCACCAGAAAAATTCTGGCTGGGCATGGGCCGGCGGGGAGGAGGCACGCTGTGCGGCGTGGTAGAATTGATGGCGGCAACGAGGCGGTGATGCCCGCCGAAAGGTGGGTTTCGTGGCGCTGATGGCCTTTCTCAACCGCGTCCAGTTTGCCGAGGGCGCGCTTCCGGAATAGCCAGGCACTGCATCTGGCGGTCAGAACAGCCTCGCTAGGTCTCCTTTGGCGCGATTGTGCGATCAGAAAACCAAGCTATCGGTGCGGAGGAAGCATCCCAATTCAGCCGGGGCACGCGATCCGCAACTGTCGGTGGCTGCCTGTTCCCGCATCCCAGAAATATCATTGCTTCAAGATGTTGCGCGAGCCACACATCCGACGTCAACTACGTCCGGAGGCAAGTAAAGCAACCTGCCCTCTGCGATGATGTGCGCCGCGACAAGCCAACCGTAGCCGCGGGCGAGAGCCCGCGATGATCATGCCGGTGCGCGGCTGCGCCACTCCGCGTTGTCCGCGCGCATTGCCTCGGAAAGGCTAGATATGGAGCCGTGTGACAGCGCCGATGTCGTGCGCTCCGTGACGCAGGCCGCCCGGCGAAGTCCCGGTTCAGCCGCCCTCTCCCATGAACTCCTTCAGCGCGGCAGCCCATTTCGCCGCTTCGGTTCCGCTGGCCAGATGCCCGTGGTCGCTGTCGATCTCCACATAGTTCGCCAGGACGCCCGCCGCGGCGAAGGCCGGCATGACCTCAGCCGCCAGCGATGGGGGAAAGAGCCGGTCGGTGCGGGAAAGCACGTACAGCACCCTGGCTCGCATGCGCCCGACCTCGTCCCGCAGGTCGTAATGGTCCAGCGCCCGGCCCAGCACCAGCAGTGAGTGCGCATCGGCAGCCTCGGCCCACTCCCGTGCCCGGCGACGGATCTCGGCATCCCGCGCAGCCTTGTCTGGCAGATGCCGTGCGAGTTCCTCGTCCAGGCCATAGCGGCGGAGCGTCTCCTCCCGCACCGCGGTCATCGTCGCGAGCACCCCGTCTGGCCAGTCGTAGTAGTGGCCGCCATTCCAGTTTGGATCCTCGGCCAACCGCGCTGCCAGCGGCGCGGGGTCGAGCGACCGCGGCGCGGTCAGCCCGCTGACCGCGGCGACCAGGCCGCGGACGAAATCCGGATGCTCGGCGCCCCAGGTGAAGGCCTGGAAGCCGCCGTAGGACGGCCCGACCACCGCATGCAGACCACGCACGCCGAGCGCATCGAGCAGTCTGCGCTGCGCCGCGACGATGTCGGTGAGCGTGATCGGCGGGAAGTCCGGCCCATAGGGGCGGCCCGTCGCAGGGTTGATGCTGCGCGGAGCGGTCGAGCCGAAGGCGGAGCCGAGCATGTTCGAACTGACGACGAACCAGCGGTCGGTATCGATCGCCAGCCCCGGCCCGACCAGCCCCGCCCAGCCGCCTTCCGACGCGCCCGATCCGCCCTCGATGAACGTGTGCGACGAGGTGTAGCCATGCGTCAGCAACACCGCGTTGCGCCCATCCGCCGCGAGCCGCCCGCGCGTGATGTAGGCCAGCCTCGCGCCGCGCAGCACGCCGCCCAGGCGAAGGGGCAGGTCGCCGATCTCCTGGAACGCTGTCATCCGCCGCCGCGCCTTTCTTCCAGCATGATCCGCGCTTCCGCCGTCAGCGCGGCGAGCGCCCGGCCAAGGGCCGCGTAGTCCTCCTCACCCAGGCAGGCGCGCAGCCGCCGCTCCCGCTCTAGCGATCCGCCGAGCCCGTCGCGCAGCACCGCCAGGCCCGCCGGCGTGACGGAGAGCACCTGGCGCCGACGGTCCGCCGCGTCGTCGCCCATCGCGACCAGCCCCTTCGCGGCGAGTTCGAAGGAGGCCCGGCTGACCTGGCTGTGATCGAGCGAGGCCATCCGCGCCACCGCGCCCGAGGTGGAGGGGCCGAGGCGGTTCAGCACCACCAGCACCCGCCATTGCCGGCTCGACAGGCCGAGATCCTGCCCGACGGAGGTGTCCACCAGCCGCGCCAGCAGCTGCGACAGCACCGAGACGCGAAAGGTGATCAGCGTCTCCGGCGCATGGCGGCGGATGTCTTCGGTGGTGGCGCGCGGCCGGCTTTTGCGTGTCGCAGCAATATTTGACATGGCACGGGATACTCCTACACTCCGCCGCCGGAGGAAACCCAGCATGCCATTCGTCACGCGACGCCGCATGATTCTGGCCGGCAGCACGCTTGCGCTGCCCTGGCCGGCCCGTGCGCAGTCCTTCCCGACACGGCCCGTCACGATCGTGGTGTCCCAGGGCCCGGGTTCCGGCAGCGACATCAGCTCGCGGTTGCTGGCGCCACCGATGGCCGCGGCGCTGCGCCAGCCCGTGGTGGTGGAGAACCGCACCGCCGGCGGCGGCATCGTGGCGCATCAGGCGATCGCGCGCGGGCCGGCGGATGGCTACGGCTTGATCTTCTCCTCGACCGCCGCACTGCTGATCCAGCCGGTGATGAATCCGGCGGCGCAGTACGGGCTGGACGATTTCGCGCCCGTCGCCTCGGTGGTGCGCTCGGCCTTCGTCGTGCTGGTGGCGAACACGCCGGCGGCGCCGCGCAGCCTCGGCGATCTCGTCGCTCTGCTGCGCCGGACGCCATCGGCCTATGCCTCGGCCGGCGTCGGGACGCTGACACATCTCGCCAGCGAGGCGATGCTGCGCCGCGCCGGCGTGCAGGCCAACCACATCCCCTATCGCGGCAGCGGCGCGGCCCTGACCGACCTGATGAGCGGCCAGGTGCTGTTTGCCACCGACAGCCTGACCGCCGCCACGGCGCACATCGCCGGCGGCAGGCTGCGGGCGCTGGCGGTGACCGGCGCGCAGCGCGAAGCCGCACTGCCCGACGTGCCGACGCTGGCCGAGGCCGGGCTGGCCGGCCCGCCGATCGCCGTGCTCGCCGGCCTCTTCGCCGCCCGCGCCACACCGCCCGAGACGCTGTCCGTGCTGAGCGGCGCGGTGGACCGGGCGCTGGCCGATCCCGAGGTCGTGGCGCGCTTCGCGGCGACGCAGACCGAGATCCTGCGCGAGCCGCGCGAGGCCTTCGCGCAGCGCCTGCGGGACGAGGCGCCGTTCTGGCGACAACTCGTGCGGGACCTGGACCTCCGGGTCGAATGACGTCGCACCCGACCGGCGCGCTGCCGACCATCCGCCCCGATCCCGCGCGGCAGGGGCCGCTCGCCGGCATCCGGGTGGTGGATCTGTCGCGGCTGGTGGCGGGCAACATGCTGTCGCTCCAGCTCGCCGATTTCGGCGCCGACGTGATCAAGGTGGAGGCGGCCGGCACCGGCGACACGCTGCGCGCCTGGCGGGAGACGCATCCCGACCACCCGCAGGGTTTCGACGGCTGGTGGCGCGTCTATGGCCGCAACAAGCGCAGCCTCGCGCTCGATTTGCGCGACGCCGATGCGATGGGCTGGCTGCGCCGCCTGATCGGCACGGCCCAGGTGCTGGTCGAGAGCTTCCGGCCTGGCACGCTGGAGGCGATGGGCCTGGCGCCGGAGGCGCTGCACGCGGCGAACCCTGGTCTGGTCATCGTGCGGCTGTCAGGCTGGGGCCAGACCGGCCCGTATCGCGACCTGCCGGGCTTCGGCAGCCTGATCGAGGGTTTTTGCGGCTTCGCCGACAAGCACCGCCAGTCCGACGGCACGCCGGGCCTGCCGAACATGGCGCTGGCCGATATGGTGACCGGTGTGACCGGCGCCTTCGCCGTGATGGCGGCGCTGCGCGAGGTCGAGGTGCGCGGCGGCAGCGGCCAGGTGATCGACCTCTCGCTGCTTGAACCCATGCTGGCCATCATGGGCCCTGACGTTACCAACGCTGCAGCGACCGGCCGGCCGGCAGTGACGCTGAAGATCGCCTCGCCGCGCGGCGCCTATCGCTGCGCCGATGGCGGCTGGGTGTCGCTGTCGGGCTCCACCGACAGCATGGCGCGGCGCGTCTTTGAGGCGATCGGCCGGGCAGACCTGATCGAGGACCCCCGCTTTTCCACCAATGCCGCGCGGCTGGCGCATGATGACGATGTGGAGGCGATGCTGCGCGACTTCTTCGGGGCGATGGATCGCGAGGCGGCGCTGGCGCTGTTCCGCGCGCGCGGCGTGACCGTCGGGCCGATCCACGACGCAGCGTCGCTGCTCCGCGACCCGCATGTCGCCGCGCGCGGCGTCTATGTCGAGGAGGACAGTGCTGGGACGGTGATGCACGCCGTCACGCCGCGCCTCTCGGGCACGCCGGGGGGACTGCGGCGCGCCGCGCCGCGCTGCGGCGAGCATTCCGCGGAAATCCTGGGCGAACTCGGCGCCGAGGCGGTCGAGGTCGCGGCACTGGCAGCAAAGAGGGCGGTCCGATGCGGGTGAAAGCGGCACGATCCCTGCTGTTCCTGCCGGCGACCTCGCCGCAGCTGCTGCCCAAGGCGACGGAGCGTGGCGCGGATGCCCTGATCGTCGATCTGGAGGACGCTGTCCCGCCTGCCCGCAAGGCCGAAGCCCGGCCGATGGCCACCGCCGCGCTCCGCGATCTCGCCGCGCGCGGCGCCGAGCTGCTGCTGCGTGTCAATGCGGAACAAGCCCTGTGGGAGGAGGACATCGCCGCGATCCCGTCGGGCATCGCGCTGACGGTGATGCTGCCCAAGGTGGAATCCGCCGCGCAGGTGGAAGCGCTGGCGACGGCGCTCGCGGCACGCGGACAGGACGCCGCCATCGCCGCGCTGGTCGAGACGCCGCGCGGCGTGCTGGAGGCCGCGCGCATCGCCACGGCCTCCCCCCGCCTCTGCGCGCTCGGCTTCGGCGCCGAGGATTACGCGGCCGCG
>JBIKSZ010000304.1:0-3715 GCA_044348345.1 Roseomonas sp.
CACCACGCCGGACGATCTGTTCAAGGGCCGCCCCGGGCGCGACGCCTTCCTGCCCTTCATCGGCCTGATCAAGCGCCGGCTGGAGGTGCTGGTGCTGGACAGCGCGCGCGACTACCGCCGCGCCCGGATCGTCGAGATGTCGACCTGGCACATGCCGCTCGGCGGGCGGGCGGACGCCGCCATGGACGCGGCCTTCCGGGCGCTGACCGGCCAGGACCACGGCCCGCGGATGCAGCTGACGCTGCTCGGGCGCAGCATCGAGGTGCCGCAGGCCGCCGATGGCGTCGCCCGCTTCGACTTCGACGCGCTCTGCGGCAAGCCGCTCGGGCCCGCGGACTACCTGGCGGTGGCGACGCATTTCCACACGCTGCTGCTGGACGGCATCCCGCGCCTCGGCGCCGAGAATTTCGACCGCGCGAAGCGCTTCATCACGCTGGTGGACGCGCTGTACGAGCATCGCGTGAAGCTGGTGGCGAGCGCCGAGGCCAGCCCCGACAGCATCTATGAACGGGGCGAAAACGCCGCGATGTTCGCCCGCACAGCGTCCCGCCTGCACGAGATGCAAAGCCAGGATTGGCGCCGGCGCGACCACCTGCCCTGACCCGCGCGGCGCCGCGGCGGCCCTGAAACAACTAGAAACACGCGTTGACAGGCCACGGGGCTCTCGGTCTAGTGAGGAGAACAGGGGTGTACTTCGGGTCCAGGGGGCCCGGCCGTGGCTTGCTGTGGCTGGCACGAAGAAGGGGATTTGGTGGACGCATGCGCAGTCTTCTGCTGGCGCTGATGGCGCTCGTCTGCATGGCGCCCGCCGTCGAGGCGTCCACGCGCGACCAGCGGACCACCGCCGTGCCGAGCAGCGCCGCGCCGCAGTCCCAGCGCAGCACGCAGACCGCCGCCACGCCGGCCCGCACCACCCAGACCAGCCCCAGCCAGACCCGGCCGCAGCAGGCGGCCGCGCAGCCGGCGCGCAACACGGCGTCGAACCTGCGTCCGGGCGATGTGCGCACCTCCTCGGGCGGTGTGCTGGTGCGCGGCACCTCGGCCGCGACCGTCTCGCGGGAAGCGCCGGCGACGCGCGCCCCCCAGGCCACGGTGCGCAACGCCGTGGCGAACTGCACCCAGCGCAATGGCCGCACCAACTGCGCGCCGGCCCGCAGCAGCGTGGCCGGCTGGCAGTCCGGCCTGCCGCGCGCCGACTACGCGCAGCGCGACTGCCCGGACGGCACGCTCGCCACCCTGGCGCGCGGGCATGAGGATGTCGTGCGCTGCATGCCGTTCTGACCGGCCGGCCCATCCGGTCCGCATGAAGGGGCGCCTCCGGGCGCCCTTTTTCGTTCGGCCTTGCCGGCGTCCCGGGACGATGGAACTCTTTCCCCGCTGCCCGCCAGAGGCGGCGAGGAGGAAAGTCCCGATGCTCCGTCGCACGGCCCTTGCCGCGCTTGCCGCGACACTCGCCGCCCCGGGCCTCGCCCGCGCCCAGTCCTGGGCGCCGAGCCGGCCCATGCGCCTCATCATTCCTTATCCGCCGGGCGGCGGCACGGACACGCTGGCGCGGCCCTGGGCTGAGCGGATGCGCGCAAAGCTCGGCCAGCCCCTGGTGATCGAGAACCGCGGCGGCGCGGCGACGAATATCGGCATGGAAGCCGCGGCCCGCAGCGCGCCGGACGGGCACACGCTGGTCATCAATGCCGACAACATCGCCTATTTCCCGATGTTGTACCGCAACATGCCCTACGACCTGTTCCGGGACTTCGCGCCGATCGCCTATATGGCCGAGACGCCGCTGGTGGTCGCGGTGAACCCTGCCGTGCCGGCGCGCACACTGCGCGACTTCGTGGAACTCGCCCGCGCCAGCCCGGACCGCTTCTCCTTCGCCAACCCCTCCATCGGCTCGCCGCACCATCTGGGCTTCGAGCTGCTGGCGCGCGAAGCGGGCATCCGCATGGTCCAGGCGGAATACCGCGGCGGCGGGCCGGCGATGAACGACGTGCTGGCGGGGCATGTCCATATGGGCGTGTTCAGCCTGGGCTCCGTCACCCAGCACTTCGCGGCAGGTACGCTGCGCCCTTATGCGGTGCTGTCGTCGCGCCGCTCGGCCGCCGCGCCCGATGTGCCGACCACGGCCGAGGAAGGGCTGCCGCGCGTGGTCAACGCGCTGCGCTTCCTGGTGCTCGCCCCGGCCGCGACCCCGCGCGAGGCGATCCAGGCCCTGCACGCGGCGACGCTGGAGACGCTGAACGAGCAGGCGCTGCGCGAGCAACTGACCCGCGCAGGTTTCGAGATCACGCCAACCTCGCCGGACGAGGCGGCGGCGATGCTGCGCGCGGAGCGCGACCGCTGGGCGCCGATCCTGCCCGGCCTGAACCTGAACCTGGGATGAGCCGATGAGCAGGTTGGACATCGCGGGCGATGCCCGCCGCGTGGTGCGGGCGGTCCAGGGAGGCGGCGTCGCGATCATCCCGATGGATGTCGGCTATGCCGGCATCGGCGGCTGCCAGGATGCGCTGATGCGCCTGTTCCGCGCCAAGGGCCGCGGTGCCCACAAGCGGAACGCCATGCTCGGCAACCTGGCGCTGCACGACGAGCTGCACCTGCTGGATGCGCGCGGGCGCGACATGGTGCGCTGCCTGGTGGAGGATCACGACCTGCCGGTCGCCGTCGTCGCCGGCTTCCGCCAGGACCACCCGCTGCTGCGCGCGCTGGGGGATGAGGCGCTGGTCGCCAGCACCGATGGCGGGACGCTGGCGATGCTGCTCAATGCCGGCAACTTCCTGCAGGCGGTGACAGCGGAGGCGACCGAAGCGGGCCAGCCGCTGTTCGGCTCCTCGGCCAACCTGACCGGCACCGGCACCCGCTTCCGGGCCGAGGACGTCCAGCTGGAGATTCGCGCTGTCGCCGATGTGGTCGTGGATTACGGGCTGCAGAAGTTCCACCGCTATCGCCGCTCCTCGACCATGATCGACTTCCGGACCATGGAGGTGGTGCGGATCGGGTCCTGCTATGAAGTGATCGCAGCGGCGCTGCAGCGGCATTTCGGGGTGGAACTGCCCCCCGACCCGGGGCTCGAGGCGCTGCCCTCGGGCCATCTGCGCGAGGCGCAGCGGCGCTACGCCTGACCGGCTTCGGGGCGAACGCAGCAGGAACACGGTCGGGGCCGCCCGGGGCCCGCCTTGCCCCTGCTGCGTTGCGGGAGTAGGAAGCCGGCGGGCGCTGTGCGCCCTTGAAAATCGGCAAGCCCGGCATAACGCGGCCTGAAGGCCGCCCGGGCCAGGTTGAGGACCGCCCATGGCCCGCAAGAAGATCGCCCTCATCGGCGCCGGCAATATCGGTGGCACGTTGGCCCACCTGATCGGCCTGAAGGAGCTCGGCGACGTCGTGCTGTTCGACGTCTTCCCGGGCGTCGCCGCGGGCAAGGCGCTCGACATCATGCAGTCCGGCCCGGTGGATGGCTTCGACAGCCACATGACCGGCGCGGGCGACTACAGCGCCATCGCGGGCGCCGATGTCGTCATCGTCACCGCCGGCTTCCCCCGCATGCCGGGCATGACCCGCGACGACCTGCTGACCAAGAATGCCGGCGTCATCGGCCAGGTGGCCGAGGGCATCAAGACCTACGCGCCGAACGCCTTCGTCATCTGCATCACCAACCCGCTCGACGTGATGGTGTGGGTGCTGCAGCAGAAGTCCGGCCTGCCGCCGGAGAAGGTCGTCGGCA
>JBIKSZ010000305.1:0-3707 GCA_044348345.1 Roseomonas sp.
CAGTACACAGTCAAGAGAAGTTCATTCCCTGGCTCCCACCGCTGCTCCAGTCGGTTCGTATCTCGACTCTCTATTACCAGCTGCCCGTTTCCAAGTAGGCAGCTCAACTGACCAGCCCCCATCGAGTGGTCCGGGCGGAATTTCAGTGGGCCATCGCAGCCGGGCCTCCTCCCGACCAGATCTACGACCTGGCCATTGGCATCGTCTCCGGGGCGGGAGGGCGATACCCGAGTGACGAGTGCGGCCGGAACCGGTTGTAGTGGCGGCGCCATTCCTCGATCAGCACCTGAGCTTCCTTGAGGGTATTGAACACCTCGCCGTTCAGCAGTTCGTCCCGCAGCTTGCCGTTGAAGCATTCGACATAGCCGTTCTCCCAAGGACTGGCCTTCTCGATGTAGGCGGTTTTCGCGCCGACACTCTCGATCCACCCCTTCACCCCCGCAGCCACGAACTCCGGCCCCTGATCCGAGCGGCTGAGATGCGGGAGATCGAGGCCCGCAAGGCTACGCTTGAGGCGGAGATCGTGGGGACGGCCGACCCCGAGCCTATGCCGATTCTGCACCCGAACCTGCCGGCGCTCTACCGTCGCAGGGTCGAGGCGTTGGAGGAGGCGCTGACCGATCCTCAGACGGCGGGACCGGCGACGGAGGCGCTTCGCGTGCTGATCAACGCCATCGTCGTCTTCCCGGGCGAACGGCGTGGCGAAGTGTCGGTCACGCTACGTGGGGACCTTGCCGCCTTTCTGCATGCGGACGCGGCGGAGTCGCTGGTGGCTACGGCCAACAAAAAAGCCGCTCTGCGTGTGCGGAGCGGCTGTTCATGGGAAGTATTGGGAACGTTGGATGCGGGGACGCGCAACCGACGATGCCAATACATCGTGGTGGGCATCTGAGGCGCGTCTGGCTCTTGGGCCACTTCGGGCGGACATCGGACACTGCAGCGGACCGTCGTTAACAATCGCGACGGACAAGGACGGCGGCGGAAGCCGCGCGGGCCGTCACGATGAAATTTGGCAGCCCGCCGGCGGGTTGCTTCAGCTCCTTCAGCTCCTTCAGCACGAAGGTGGTCTGCATCTACATGACCCGCCGCCGCGCCCCACGCCGCGGGCACGCACATCGGCTCAGCGCGGCGGTCAGGACGTTGGGCGGCGTCCACCTGGCCGACGCAGCCGGCCGGGGCCCGGCTCCTGGGCTCGCCTGCTCCGGCCACGCCCCTGTCCCAGCCTGGTGCCCTCTCGGCAACCTGGGCGGGGCTGTCGACCATGATGCTTGAGCGGGCGTATGCGGATCGTCCAGCCTGCGGAGCTTGCACAGCGCTGTGGCGTCTGCGCCAGCGACATCGACAAGGCGCCCCGCCCCGGCGCTGCCTCTGTGAGCAGAGCGGGGGCGGATGAGCACCGAGGCCGGGCCGCGCCCGATGGTCTGTTCCATCAGCCGGATCAACGCCTGTCGCACTTCGGCGACGGGTTCCGGATCGACCAAGATTCACCCATGCGAGGATGGTGGCTTGCGTAAGCCACAATCCAGCGCCAGGATCATGCATGATGCAGGATGCGCGATCACTCACGCGGGTCGGACTGGCGCAGCAGGTGCGCGCGCAGCTGCTCGGGCGCATCATGGATCGCGACCTGCCACCCGGAGCACGGCTCAACATCGACGCGCTGGCGCGCGAGATGGGTGTGAGTTCCTCGCCGCTCCGCGAAGCCCTCGCGGCGCTCGCAGCTCGCGGGCTGGTGCGCAACGAGGCGTTCCTCGGCTTCTCCGTGGCGCCGATGCCCGACGCCGACTTCCTGCACGCCATGTTCGACACACGGCTGCGGCTCGAGCCCTGGCTGGCGGCCTGTGCTGCACGGCGGATCACCGCGGCGCAGCTCGACGAGTTGCGCGCCGCGCTGGCCGGCATGGCGCCGGAGGCACGCCAGGGCCCCTGGCAGCGCCACCACGCACACGCCGCCGCCGATGAAAGCTTCCACGACACCATCGCCGCCGCATCCGGCAATGCGCCGGCACGCCAGGCGCTCGCGGCGCTCAACGCGCAGATCCACGTCTCGCGCCTCTACCTCGCCGCCCAGACCGGCGCGGAGGACACGGCTGCCGAGCACCGGCGACTGCTAGCCGCGCTCGAGGCCCGTGACCCCGCGGCCGCCGAGGCGGCGATGACCGCCCATCTCGAAGGCTCCCGGGAGCGCCTCGTGCCATGACAGAACCGGCCACCGTCGCGCGCATCGCGCGGATCCGCCTGCATCCGGTGCTCCACCAGATGCCCCAAAGCCACGCCTACGGCATGGCCCGTGGGCTGACGGCCGCGCGCGGCGCGACCATCGTCGAGATCGAGACCAACACCGGTGTCACCGGATGGGGCGAGGCCTGGGGCCCACCCGACTTCCCCGCCGCCTATCTCGACATGGTGGAGGCGCGCTGGCGCGGCGCGCGGCTGACCGACCACGCCGCGTTGTTCCACACGCTGATCGCGCAGAACTACCATTTCGGCGTGCAGAACGGGCTAATGGCGCTGCTCTCCGGCATCGACATCGCCATCCACGACGCGCTAGGCAAGGAACTCGGCCTTCCCGTGCATGCCCTGCTGGGCGGCCGCGCGCGCGAGGAGGTGCTGTGCTACGCCTCCGGCGGTTACTTCACCGCCGACCCGGCGCGCGGCATCGAGACGCAGCTTCCGCGCTTCGCCGGCTTCCCCGCCTGCAAGATCAAGATCGGCCGCGGCGCCGCCGACGACGCCGCGCGCGTCCGGCTGGTGCGCGATGCGCATGGCCCGGCGATGCGCGTCTTCGTGGATGCAAACGGCAACTACACGCTCGACCAAGTGCTCGCCTCCATGCGCGCGCTGGAGCCCCTGGATGTCGGCTGGTTCGAGGAGCCGCTCGCGCCGGCCGAGGAGGAAGGCTACCGCCTGCTGCATGCCCGCGCGACCATCCCCGTCGCGACCGGAGAGGCACTCTACACCGCCTTCGCCTTCGATCGGCTGCTGGCGCCGCGCGCGATGGACGTCGCGCAGCCCGATCTCGCGCTGGTCGGCGGGCTGAGCCAGGGACGGCTCATCTCGCAGCTCTGTACGCTGCGCCATGCGCGGCTGTCGCCGCATGTCTGGGGCAGCGGCCTCGGCCTCGCCGCGGCGGTGCACCTGGTCGCGGCGCATCCAGCCTATCCCGCCACCACCAACGAGGCCGATCCGCCCTGGGTCGAATACGACGTGGCCGACAACCCGCTGCGCGACGAGATCCTGCTGGCGCCGCTGCGTCCCTTGCGGGGCCGCATCGCCGTGCCGGACACGCCGGGCCTTGGCGTGGAGCCGGACCGCGCCGCGCTGGCGCGCTTCCGCCCGCAGTGAGCACCCCCGCCCCCCTGCTGCGCGCCGACAGGCTCTCGGTCGCCTTCCCGACCGGGGATGGCTGGCTGCGCGCGGTGGAGGACGTGTCCTTCAGCCTGGCGGCGGGCGAGACGCTCGCGCTGGTGGGTGAGAGCGGCAGCGGCAAGTCGGCCACCGCCATGGCGGTCGCGCGGCTGCACGGACCGGAGGCGCGCGTGACCGGCCATCTCGGCTGGACCACGCGGGAGGGTGCGACGCTCGACCTCGCGACGCTGCAGGGCGAGGCGCTGCGGCGGCTGCGCGGGCGCGACATCGCGGTGGTGTTCCAGGACCCGGGCAGCGCGCTCGATCCCGTCTTCCGCATTGGCGATCAGATCGCCGAG
>JBIKSZ010000103.1:0-12265 GCA_044348345.1 Roseomonas sp.
CTTCATGAAGGGCTCGGGGCCGTTTCCGGCAAATTCCGCTGCCCCAAAGAAAAAAAACGGCCTGGGCGAAATTTTCGCTTGCCCCCCCTGAAAGCTGGGTCTAATGGGCCGCTCAGACGCAGTACGCACGTGCCTCTGGCCCCAGGCCCACGGAACCCTCGGCCGCTCCCCTGGTAAGGAGCCCAGCCCCCGGTCACCGCGGCGCAAGGTTTACGCAACGACGTCAAGCGCTCCGGCACCCGCCGAAGCCCCAACGGGGTCAGGCGGGCGACTCACCGCTGGTTCGTTGGACCGTTTCGTTAACACTGGGGCCGCCGCCTGATCGGCGGTCTCCGCCGATCGAGGGGAGTGGGGGGCGATGAACCCGAAAATCGCTGCCTTTCTGCGCACGCAGATGCCGGCCACGCCGTGTCTGGTGCTCGACGTGGACGCCGTTGAGGCGAATTACCGCAAGCTGCTCGGCGCCATGCCGCTCGCGCGCGTCTATTACGCCGTGAAGGCCAACCCGGCCGCGCCCATCCTGAGCCGCCTGACGGGCCTCGGCTCGTCCTTCGACGCGGCGTCGTTTGAGGAGATTGAGGCGTGCCTGGCCGCCGGTGCTGCGCCCGACCGCATCTCCTATGGCAACACCGTCAAGAAGGAGAGCGCCATCAAGGCCGCCTTCGAGAAGGGCGTGACCATGTTCGCCTTCGACAGCGAGGCCGAGCTGAAGAAGCTCGCCCGCTCGGCCCCGGGCGCGCGCGTGTACTGCCGGATCCTCGTGGAGAACAAGGGCGCCGAATGGCCGCTCTCGCGCAAGTTCGGCTGCGAGGCGAAGATGGCGGTCGAGCTGATGCGGAAGGCCGGCGAGTGGGGGCTCGATCCCTACGGCATCTCCTTCCATGTCGGCTCGCAGCAGACCCGCACGGATGCCTATGAGGCGGCGATCGGTCAGGTGGCGATGATCTTCTCGGATCTCCGCGACGCTGGCGTGACGCTGCGCATGGTCAATCTCGGCGGCGGCTATCCGGTGCGCTACCGCGCCGAGGTGCCGGGCATCGACGATTTCGGCGCGGCGATCATGGGCGCGATGGCCGAGCATTTCGGCAACGCCCTGCCGGAGATCGTGGTCGAGCCGGGCCGCTTCATGGTCGGCGAAGCCGGCGTGGTGGAGGCCGAGGTCGTGCTGGTCTCCCGCAAGGCCGATGATGATCCGGTGCGCTGGGTCTATCTCGACATCGGCCGCTTCGGCGGCCTGGCCGAGACCGAGGGCGAGGCGATCCGCTACGCCTTCTGCACGCCGCATGACGGCGGTGCGGAAGGGCCTGTGACCATCGCGGGGCCGACCTGCGACAGCACGGACACGCTCTATGAGAAGTCCAACTACCGCTTGCCGCTGGCGCTGGAGTCCGGCGACCGGGTGCAGCTGCTGGCGACGGGGGCCTATGTGACCACCTACGCCTCCCAGGCCTTCAACGGCTTCCGGCCCCTGGCTGAACACTACATCTGAGGCAGCGCTCCCCCTGTCCCGCCATGCGGGACAGGGGGCGTTCGCGCCGGGGCGGCCAGGCGCCTGCGATCCCTGTCGCCACATTTTCCTGCGAAGAACCGTTGGCGCCGATGGTTTTCCGGCGCTAGTATCACTGCGTCATGGATGAAGTCGATCGCAATCTGATCCTGGCCTTGCAGCAAGACAGCGCCGCGGGCCTCGCGGAACTGTCGAAGGCTGCGGGCCTCTCGGTCTCCGCCACCGCCGAGCGCGTGAAGCGGCTTGAGGAGCGGGGTGTCATCCGCGGCTGGCGGATCGAGCTCGACCCCGTCGCCGCGGGCTGCCCGCTGCTGGCCTTCGTCTTCGTCGCCATGCGCCCGGGGCGCGACGATGCAGCCTTCTTGAAGGCGGTGAAGCGGCAGGAGGCGGTGCTGGAATGCCACACCGTCACCGGCCCTTGGTGCTATCTGCTCAAGCTGCGCCTGCCCGATGTCGCCGCGCTTGAGTCCTTCGTCTCCGAGGAGGTGCGCGCCCTGCCGGGCGTCGAGCGCACCGAGACAATCCTGGCACTGGCCAGCCCGAAGGAAACGCCCATCCTGCCGGTTGCGCCCGCACAGGACGAATAGGACCGGGCGCGGCCGCGCTGTAGCCTGGCCTGCCTCCCGCTGCTACAGAAGTGCTTCGGGGAGTTTCCAAGACCGAGGGGAAAGACGATGCGACAGGGCATCCGGGCATCCAAGGCTTCGTTTCTTGGAGCTGCCGTTGCGGCGCTCCTGGTTGGCGCCGCGGGCGCACAGGCTCAGCCAGCGCCGACCACGCTGACGATGGGCGTCGGCTCCCCGGTCACCTCGCTCGATCCGCATTTCCACCAGCTGTCGCCGAACAACGCGGTGGCGGACATGATCTTCGACAAGCTGATCGAGACCGACGCCCAGGCGCGCATGCAGCCGGCGCTGGCAACATCCTGGCGCGCGGTTGGCCCGACGACCTGGGAGTTCCGCCTGCGCGAGGGTGTGCGCTTTCATAACGGCAATCCCTTCACCGCAGAGGATGTGGCGTTCACGCTGCAGCGCCTGCCGAACGTGCCGAATGCGCCGTCCTCCTTCGCGATCTATTCGCGCCCGATCACGCGGATCGAGGTGGTGGACCCGCTGACCATCCGCTTCCACACCGCGACGCCCTATCCGCTGCTGCCGCTCGATATGACCAATGTGCGGATCGTGGATGCGGAGACGCATGCCAATGCGACGACGGAGGGCTTCAACTCCGGTCAGTTCGCGATCGGCACCGGGCCCTTCCGCGTCGTCAGCCATCGCAGCGGCGACCGCATCGAGTTCGAGCGCAATGCGGAGTGGTTCGGCGGCGCCTCGCCCTTCCAGCGCGTGATCTACCGCACCATCACCAACGACGCCGCCCGCACGGCGGGGCTGCTGGCGGGCGATCTCGACTTCATCGACCAGGTGCCGACGACCGACATGGCGCGGCTGCGCAACGACCAGCGCTTGACGCTGTCGGAGACGGTCGGGCTGCGGCTGGTCTTCCTCGGCCTCGATCATTTGCGCGCCGAGAACGAGAACAGCCCCTTCATCACGGACAATGACGGCCGGCCGCTCGGCAAGAACCCGCTGCGCGATGTGCGGGTGCGGCGCGCGCTGAACATGGCGATCGACCGCGAGGCGATCACCTCGCGCATCATGGATGGCGCTGCGACGCCCGCGAACCAGTTCCTCCCGCCCGGCACCTTCAGCCATGTCGCGGACCTGCCGCCGATCCGCTTCGACCCAGAGGGTGCGCGCCGTCTGCTGGCCGAGGCCGGCTATCCCAACGGCTTCCGCATCCAGCTGAACTCGCCGAATGACCGCTACATCAATGATGCGCGCATCGCCCAGGCGGTCGGCGCGATGTGGACGCGCGTCGGCGTGCGCACCTCGGTCGAGGCGCAGACCTGGTCCATCTTCGTCAACCGCGCGGGCCGGGCGGAATACTCCGCCCATCTGATCGGCTGGGGCTCCAACCCGGATGCCAGCCACCCGATGCGCAACATTATCGCCGGCGTCAGCCGCGAGCGTGGCTGGGGCGCGTCGAACCGCGGGCGTTATGCGAACGCCGAACTCGACCGCCTGCTCGAGGAATCGCTGGTCGAGCTGGATGACGCGCGGCGCGAGCAGATGCTGATCCGCATCCAGCGCATCGCGGCCGAGGATGTGGCCGTGATCCCGCTGCATATCCAGACCAATGTCTGGGCCATGCGGCGCACGCTGCAGCACTCGGCCCGCGTGGATGAGTTGACCCGGGCGCAGGACGTGCGCCCGGCGGCGGCACGCTGACCGGCCTGGCCGGGCGGCGGGGCCAATGAGCGTCTACCTCCTCCGCCGCCTGATCCAGGCGGTCGGCGTCGTCCTCGTGATGTCGCTGATCGTCTTCATCGGCGTCTTCGCGATCGGCGATCCGGTGGAGATCCTGATCAGCCCCGACGCCGACCAGATGGAGCGCGAGCGCGCCATCCGCGCGCTCGGCCTCGACCTGCCGCTGTGGCAGCAATACCTGATCTTCCTCGGCAAGGCGCTGCAGGGCGACCTTGGGCGGAGCTTCGTTTTCAACGAACCCGCACTCACGCTAATCCTGCAGAAGATGCCGGCGACGCTCGAACTCGCGCTTGTCGCCACGATTGGCGCCATCATCATCGGCCTGCCGCTTGGTCTCTATGCCGGGCTGCGCCCCGACAGTGCCGGGTCGAAGGTCATCATGGCTGGCTCGATCCTCGGCTTCTCGCTGCCGACCTTCTGGGTCGGGCTGATGCTGATCATGGTCTTCGCCGTGCAACTGGGCTGGCTGCCCTCCACCGGGCGCGGCGACACGGTCGCTGTGCTTGGTACGCACTGGTCCTTCCTGACCTGGGACGGGCTGACGCATTTGGCGATGCCGGCGCTGAACCTCGCGCTGTTCAAGATCAGCCTGGTGATCCGCCTGACGCGCGCCGGCGTGCGCGAGACGATGCTGATGGACTATGTGAAGTTCGCGCGCGCCAAGGGCCTAAGCCCCTTCCGCGTTACCTTCGTCCATGTCTTCAAGAACATCCTGATCCCGGTGGTGACGGTCACGGGCCTCGAATTCGGCTCGACCATTGCCTTCTCGGTCGTGACGGAAAGCATCTTCGCCTGGCCGGGCATGGGCAAGCTGATCATCGACAGCATCAACGTGCTCGACCGCCCGGTGATCGTCGCCTACCTCATGATCATCGTGCTGATGTTCATCACCATCAACCTGATAGTGGACCTGACCTACTCCTTGCTCGATCCGCGCGTCCGGCTGGAGGGCAAGTAGGATGTCGCTTGCCGTCGGCGGCGCCGCCAAGCCCGCGCAGGACCGCGTCGAGACGCCGTTCCGCCGCTTCGTCTCGGAGTTCTGCGAGAGCAAGCTCGCCCTGCTTGGCCTTGCCGTCTTCGCGGTGATCGCGCTGGTTGCGATCCTCGCGCCCTGGATCGCGCCGCAGAACCCCTATGACCTCGCCGTGCTCGACATCATGGATGGGCGGCTGGAGCCCGGGTCGAAGTCGGGCGACGGGACGATCACCTACTGGCTCGGCACCGACGACCAGGGCCGGGACATGCTGTCCGGCATCATGTACGGGCTGCGCATCTCGCTCTCCGTCGGGGCGGGTTCGGCGCTGCTGGCCTGCATCCTCGGTGCCTCGCTCGGCTTGCTCGCGGCCTATGTCGGTGGGCGGACAGACAGCGCGATCATGCGCGTGGTGGATTTGCAGCTGTCCTTCCCCGCCATCCTCGTCGCGCTGATGATTCTCGCCTTCCTCGGCAAGTCGGTGATGAATGTCGTCATCGCGATCGTCGTGGTGGAATGGGCCTATTACGCCCGCACCGTGCGCGGCACGGCGCTGGTGGAACGCCGGCGCGAATACATCGAGGCAGCGCAGTGCCTGGCCCTGCCGACGCGGCGCATCCTGTTCCGCCACCTGCTGCCGAATTGCCTGCCGCCGCTCATCGTCATTGGCACGATGCAGGTTGCGCGCGCCATCGCGCTGGAGGCGACGCTGTCCTTCCTTGGCCTCGGCGTGCCGATCACCGAGCCTTCGCTCGGCCTGCTGATCGCCAATGGGTACGAGTACATGCTGTCGGGCAAGTACTGGATCAGCTTCTATCCCGGCATCGCGCTGCTGGTGACGATCGTCGCGATCAACCTGGTGGGTGATCACCTGCGCGATGTGCTGAACCCGAGGCTCAAGAAGTAACGCGCGTGGCCGACATCCCCACCCTCGAGGTCCGGAACCTCAAGACGCATTTCTTCACCCGGGCCGGCGTGGTGAAGGCCGTGGACGACGTCTCCTTCACCGTTCCGCGCGGCAAGGTGCTCGGCCTGGTTGGCGAATCAGGTTCGGGCAAGTCGGTCACCGGCTTTTCCGTCATGGGGCTGGTGGACCCGCCCGGCCGCATCGTCTCGGGCCAGATCCTGTTCAAGGGCCAGGACCTCGCGAAGCTCTCCGACGAGGAGATGCGGCGGCTGCGCGGCAACCGCATCGCGATGATCTTCCAGGACCCGATGATGACGCTCAATCCGGTCCTGCGCGTCGACACCCAGATGATCGAGACGGTGCTCGCGCATGAGAAGGTGCCCGAGGCCGAGGCGCGCCAGCGTGCGCGCGACGCGCTCGGCATGGTCGGCATTCCCTCGCCGGACGAGCGTCTGAAATCCTATCCGCACCAATTCTCGGGCGGCATGCGCCAGCGGGTGGCCATCGCCATCGCGCTCCTGCACCGGCCCGACCTGATCGTGGCGGATGAGCCCACCACCGCGCTCGATGTCACGATCCAGGGCCAGATCCTGGCCGAGGTGCAGAAGCTGGCGCAGACGACCGGCACCTCGCTGATCTGGATCACGCACGACCTCTCGGTGGTCGCTGGCCTCGCGGACGACATCGCCGTGATGTATGCCGGCCGCATCGTGGAACAGGGCGATGTGGGCGAGGTGCTGGACGCGCCGCTGCATCCCTACACCCACGGCCTGATCGGCTCCGTCCCCAGCCGCAACCGGCGCGGCGAGCCGCTGCGGCAGATCCCGGGCATGACGCCTTCGCTGCTCTCACTTCAGCCGGGCTGCGCCTTCCGCGCCCGCTGCCCACGCGCGCAGCAGGATTGTGCCGAGATGCCGGAGCTGCGGGATTGGCGCCCGGCGCGCCTGGCACGCTGCCATCATCCGCACCTCGACGGCCAGGAGCAGGCGGCATGAGCGCCGCGGTGGAAAGCGACGCCGCCGCCACCGCGGATGCCGCGCCGATGATGGTCGAGCTCCGCGGCGTCTCCCGCCGCTTCGCCAAGACGCTCGACATCGCGGCGAAGCTCGCCCGGCGCCTCGGCGCCGATGTGAAGGAGGAGGTCGTGCACGCCGTGGACGGCGTGGACCTTCGCGTCCGCAAGGGCGAGGTGGTCGGGCTTGTTGGCGAAAGCGGCTGCGGCAAATCGACACTCGGGCGCATCGTCGCAGGCATCCTGCCGCAATCCGAAGGCCAGGTGTTCTGGAACGGCCAGGACGTCGCGTCGCTGTCGGGCGCCGCGGCGCGCGAGGCGAAGCTGAAGCGCCAGATGATCTTCCAGGATCCTTACGCCTCGCTGAACCCGCGTATGCGGGTCGCCGATATCGTGGGCGAGGCGCCGCAGGTCCATGGCCTGATCCGCCGCGGCGGCTTCGACGAGTATGTGGATGAACAGATGCGCCGCGCGGGGCTCGATCCCGCCTTCAAGCGCCGCTACCCGCACCAGTTCTCCGGCGGGCAGCGCCAGCGCATCGGCATTGCGCGCGCCCTTGCCGTGCAGCCGGAATTCATCGTCTGTGACGAAGCGGTGGCCGCGCTCGACGTCTCGATCCAGGCCCAGATCCTGAACCTGTTCATGCGGCTCCGGCGCGAGCTGGACCTGACCTACCTGTTCATCAGCCACGACCTTGGCGTCGTGGAGCATCTCTCCGACCGCGTGGTCATCATGTACCTCGGCCGCGTTGTGGAGGAGGCGCCGACCGAGCGCGTCTTCCGCGCGCCGAACCATCCCTACACGCGCTCCCTGCTCGACAGCGTGCCGCGGATCGAGAACCGCAAGCGCGCCTTCGCGGTGGTGAAGGGGGAGATTCCCTCGCCGCTCAATCCGCCGAGCGGTTGCCATTTCCATCCGCGCTGCCCGCTGGCCTTCGACCGCTGCAAGGTCGAGGTGCCGAAGCTGCGCGAGGTCGCGCCGGGCCAGCGCAGCGCCTGCCATCTGAACGACCGCACATGAAGCCCTCCCCCGCCGACGGGGGAGGGTTGGGTGGGGGTGCGAGGATCGGCGCCACGCCCCCCTACCGCGCGCAGTGGGAATCCCCGGCGTTGATCTCGGACTTCCTCGCCGGCCGTGAGGCCGTGACCGACCCGCTGTGGCCCAATTCTGGTGCCGAGGACGTCGCGGAATACGCGCTCTGGTGCGAGCATCTCTGCGGCTCGGCCTGCCTGCAGATGGCGCTCGGCGCGCTAGGGCACGACATCCCGCCGATCCATGGCATCCGCCGCGCCGTCGAGGCCGAAGGCGGCTATGTGGTGCAGCCCGATGGCACAATCCGCGGCCTGATCTATGCGGGCGCGATCGCCTGGCTGGCGGGGCAGGGGGTCGCTGCGCGCATCGTGCTGGACCTGCCGGCGGAGGGCATCGCGCCGCTCCTGGAAGGCGGCCGGCTCTTCATTGCCTCAGTGCACCCCTGGGTGCGCTGGCCGGAGCGCGAGCCCCCCGCGCGCGGGGGGCATCTGGTGCTGGTCTTCGGCGTTGCGCCGGATGGCGCGCTGCGCTTCCACAATCCTTCGGGCGACGCGCCTGCGACGCGGGCCGATGCCCGTCTGCCGCCGGAAACTTTCGGTCGCTTCTTCGCCGGCCGCGGCATCCTGATCGGCTGAAGCAAAGCAGTTCGCTCGGCCGCCGACGGCCGAGCCAAGCCTCTTCCAGACAACCGAGAGGATGGAGCAGCGCCCGGACGGGCGCTGCTGTTCGCGTCAGGTGGACTTCAGGTCGCCGCTGCGCCCACGCCCGCGCCCGGGCGGGTCGGAGGGATCGGTGTCGGTCGGGCCGGCCGGCTGCTGCGGGCGGTTGCCGCCGCGGCCCTGGCCGGGCGGATCCGACGGGTCGGTGTCGGTCGGGCCGGCGGGGCGCTGCTGCGGTGCGCGATTGCCACCGCGGCCCTGGCCGGGGGGATCGGACGGGTCGGAATCGCTGACGCCGCCCTGCTGCGGACGATTGCCGCCACGGCCCTGGCCGGGTGGGTCGGACGGGTCGGCATCGCTCACGCCGCCCTGTTGCGGACGATTGCCGCCACGGCCCTGGCCTGGCGGGTCGGAGGGGTCGGCATCGCTGACACCGCCCTGCTGCGGGCGATTGCCGCCACGGCCCTGGCCGGGCGGGTCGGAGGGATCGCTGTCGGACACCCCGCCTTGAGGCCGATTGCCGGTGCGACCGTTGCCGGGCTCGTCCGAGGGATCGCTGTCGGTCAGGCCGCTGCGCTGCCGGGGTGGCTGCCCTGGCCCGCCGGATTTCGCCCCCTGCGCCAGCGCCGTGCCAGGCACCGCCGAGGCGCCGCCAAGGGCGGCCAGGCGCAGCACGAGAAGGCGGCGTTGCAACGGCGAGCGCGTCGGATCGTCGGCCATCGGAAACTCCTTGCGTGAAGTTGATTTTCTTGCGCCGGCGCGACGGCGTCCAGCGCAAAGACGGCCGCAAGCCGCGCGTTTCGTGCATGGACGCTGTCCAATCGGCAAGTGCCACCAGAACGGCTTTCACCGGAGTGCGTAGATCGGGCTTGCGTGCATGTTCTTGTTATGTTCCTATCCTGCCCATGAGCCACGCCCTGACCATCTGCCTCCCCCGCGTACCGCGCGCCGAGGCCCGCGCCGCCACCCGCCGGATGGATGCCGGCTGGCAGGCTCCTCCCTCTCCGTTCCGGGTGCGCGTGCTGAACCCCCGCCGGGAGGCGTCCTGGCGGGAGGCGATGCGCTGGGCGCTGATCGGCCTGACGACGAGCCTCGCCGCCGGCGAGGTCACGCTGCTGCTGCTGGGATTGTAAGCCGGGCCGGGCTATCCGCCCGGCCCAGGCGGGTGGACGCTACAGCGCGCGGTTCGCGCGGCCGACGATGGCCTCGAACAGCACCTGGCAGCCGGCCTCGGCTTCCTCCGGCAGGATGCTCTCCGCCTCGTTGTGGCTGAGACCATCTTTGCAGGGGGTGAAGATCATCGCCGTCGGCACGCTGCGGGCCACATAGACCGCGTCATGCCCAGCGCCGGAGACGATGCGGCGTGAGGCGAAGCCCAGCCGGTCGGCCGCCTGCTGCACCAGCGCGACACACTCGGTGTCGAAGGGCTGGGCAGCGAAGCGGAACAGCTCCGTCAGCTCCAGCCGGCAGCCGGTCTCGGCCACCAGGGCCGCGGCCTCGGCCGGGAAGCTTTCCGCCAAGCCTTCGATCTGGGCGGTGTCCGGGTGGCGGAACTCCACGCTGAACTGGACCTCGCCGGGGATGACGTTGCGGCTGTTCGGCAGGACCTTGAGGAAACCGACCGTGCCGCGCCCGTCATCGCCGCGTTCGCGCATGCGGCGGTCCACCAGCTCGATCACCCGCGCAGCGGCGACCAGCGCATCCTTGCGGGCATAGGGCGGCGTTGTGCCGGCATGGCTGTCCTGGCCGGTGATGCGCGCATCCCACCAGACCTGCGCCTGCGCGCCGGTCACCACGCCGATCGTCTTGCCTTCCTTCTCGAGTATCGGGCCCTGCTCGATGTGCAACTCGAAATAGGCATCTGCCGGGAAGGGCTCGGCCTTGTGCTCGCCCTTGTAGCCAATGCCGGTCAGCGCCTGTTCGACCGTCACGCCATCCACATCTGCCAGCCCATAGACCTTGGCCAGCGGATAGACCCCGGCCCAGGCGCCGCTGCCCATCAGCGAATGGCCGAAGCGGCTACCTTCCTCATCGGTCCAGTTCACAAGCTCCAGCGGCGCCTCGGTGGTGATGTTGAGGTCGTTCAGCGTCCGCATCACCTCAAGCCCCGCGATGACGCCAAGTGCGCCGTCGAATTTTCCCCCGCTGGGCTGGCTGTCGAGGTGGCTGCCGAACAGCACGGGCTTGCGCGTGGGGTCACGCCCCTCGCGGCGCGCGAACATGTTGCCGATCGCGTCTACCCGCACCGTCAGCCCAAGCGCCTGACACCAGCCGGCGAAGCGTTCGCGGCCGGCCTTGTCCACATCGGTCAGCGTCAGCCGCTTCACGCCGCCCTTTGGCGTCGCGCCGATCTCGGCCATGGCCATCAGGCTGTCCCATAGCCGCTGGCCGTCGATGCGCTGGTTGGTGCCGGCCATGTCCGTCACGCCCTTCCGATTCCCTGGAAGTCGAGGTTGGGCTGCAGATCCATCGCATTGGCAAGCCGGTTCGACATGGAGAAGAAGGCCGCGATCGCGCCGACATCCCACAGCTCGTCCTGGGTCATGCCGGCATCGAGCAGCGCCTGCCGATCCTCTGCCGTCACCAGGTGCGAGGCGCTGGCGACCTTGGTCGCATAGGTCAGGATCGCCTTCTGCCGCGCCGGCAGGCGGGCCTTGCGCCAATTCGCCGCGACCAGCTCGCTGATCGCCGGGTTCTTGGCCCGCACGCGCAGGATCGCGCCATGCGCGACGACGCAATACTGGCACTGGTTTCCGATGGAGACGACGACGACGATCATCTCCCGCTCCGCCGCCGTCAGCCCCTCGCGCTTGTTCATCAGCGCGTCGTGATAGGCCATGAAGGCGCGGAACTCGTCCGGCCGCCAGGCCAGCGCCAGGAAGATGTTGGGCACGAAGCCCGACTTCTCCTGCACGGCGGCGATGCGCGCCCGGATATCCTCGGGCAGGGTGGCGAGGTCGGGCACGGGGAAGGCGCTGATCGGGTCGGGGGCGGCTTGCGTCATTTGCTGCGTCTCCTGCGGCGCGCGCCTTGCGGGAAGCGCGCCGGCCTGCTGATCATGCGGCATCACACCCGGGAGGACGACATGGCCCATTCCCTCGGCGAGCCCGCGGCTCCCGCCATCCTGCGCAATTCCGGCCTCGACGGGGAAGACGTCCGGCAGGCCCGCATCGATCTTGCCGCCTGCTTCCGCATGGCAGCCCGGCTCGGCATGCATGAGGGCATCTGCAACCACTTCTCGCTGGTGGTGCCGGGGCATGACGATCTGTTCCTGGTGAACCCCTATGGCTGGGCCTTCAGCGAGGTCACAGCCTCCCGCCTGCTGATCTGCGATTTCGAGGGCAATGTCGTCGCCGGCCAGGGCGTGCCGGAGGCCACCGCCTTCTTCATCCATGCGCGTGTGCACAAGAATGTCCCCCGCGCGCGGGCCTGTTTCCACACCCACATGCCGAATGCGACGAGCCTCGCGATGCTCGAAGGCCCGCCGCTGCTCTGGGCAGGGCAGAGCGCGCTGAAATTCTACGGCCGCACCGTGGTGGACGAGGACTATAACGGCCTCGCGCTGGATACCGCCGAGGGCGACCGCATCGCCGCCAGCATCGGCAACGCCGACATCGTCTTCATGAAGAACCACGGCGTCATGGTCTGCGGCCGCAACGCCGCCGAGGCCTGGGACGATTTGTACTATCTGGAGCGCGCGGCGGAAGCGCAGCGCCTGGCGCTGTCGACCGGCCGCACGCTGAAGCCCGTGGCCCCCGACATCGCCGCCAAGACCTACGCCCAGATGCAGGAAGGCGACCGCGAGAGCGCGCGGCTCTTCCTCGACAGCGCGAAGCGCATCCTCGCCA
>JBIKSZ010000306.1:0-3696 GCA_044348345.1 Roseomonas sp.
GCCCCCGCCGCGCCGCCCCCCCCGCCCGCGACGCCCGCGGGGGGGCGGCGCGCGCCGCTGAGCCTCGCCGCGATGACCGTGGACCCGAGCCCCGCCGCGATGACCGCCCAATGCGCGATGAGCGTCCTGCCCGCGACGAACGCCCCGCGCGCGAGGACCGCCGCCCGCGCCGCGACGACCGCGGCCCGGAAGCCCGCCGCGACGACAGCCGCCGCGAGGACCGTCGTGACGACCGGCGCGACCGCCGCGACGATCTCGGCCCGCCCGTCCAGGGCTTCGGCGACAGCGTGCCGGCCTTCATGACCATCCCGATCCCCCGCCCGAAGCGCGAAGCCGCGCCCGAGGCCGAGGTCGAGGCAGCCTGACCGGCGCGGCGGTTGCCCTCGGCGGGCAACTGCCTAGATTGCCGTTCACAGTTTCCGCGCAGCCGGCCCCACCGGCCGCGCCGCCAGGAGGAATCATAATGAACGTCGTCACCCCGGTCGGCGCCCCGGCTGCGAAGAAGTCGTCCCTGCCGCCCTTCACCTGGGACGACCCGCTGCTGCTCGACGAGGTCCTGACCGAGGACGAGCGGATGATCCGCGATGCGGCCCGCCAGTTCTGCCAGGAAAAGCTGATGCCGCGCGTGCTCGAGGCGAACCGCCATGAGCGCTTCGACCGCGAGATCATGAACGAGTTCGGCGAGATGGGTTTCCTCGGCGCGACGCTCGAAGGCTATGGCTGCGCGGGTGTCTCCTATGTCGCCTACGGGCTGATGGCGCGCGAGGTGGAGCGCGTCGACAGCGGCTATCGCTCGGCCTTCTCGGTGCAGTCCTCGCTCGTGATGTTCCCGATCCACGCCTTCGGGTCGGAGGAGCAGAAGCAGAAGTTCCTGCCGAAGCTGCGCACCGGCGAATGGGTGGGCTGCTTCGGCCTGACCGAGCCCGATGCGGGATCGGACCCCGCTTCCATGCGCACGCGCGCGAAGAAGGTGGATGGCGGCTATCTCGTCAGCGGCTCCAAGACCTGGATCACCAATTCGCCGATCGCCGATGTCGCCGTGGTCTGGGCGAAGGACGATGAGGGCATCCTCCGCGGCTTCCTGCTGGAGCGTGGGATGAAGGGCCTCACCTTCCCGAAGATCGAAGGCAAGTTCAGCCTCCGCGCCTCCGTTACCGGCATGATCATGATGGACGAGGTCTTCGTGCCGGAGGCGAACCGCCTGCCGGGCGTGAAGTCCCTCGCCGGTCCCTTCCAGTGCCTGAACCGCGCGCGCTACGGCATCGCCTGGGGCGCGATGGGTGCCGCTGAGTTCTGCTGGCACGCCGCGCGCGACTACACGCTGAACCGCAAGATGTTCGGCAAGCCGCTGGCGGCCACGCAGCTCATCCAGAAGAAGCTCGCGGACATGCAGACCGAGATCACGCTGGGCCTGCACGCCGTGCTGCGCGTCGGGCGGCTCTTCGACGAGCACAAGGCGAGCCCGGAGATGATCTCCCTGGTCAAGCGCAACAATTGCGGCAAGGCGCTCGATATCGCCCGCGTCGCGCGTGACATGCATGGCGGCAACGGGATCGTGGACGAGTACCACGTGATCCGCCACGTCATGAACCTCGAGACGGTGAACACCTATGAGGGCACGCATGACGTACATGCGCTGATCCTCGGCCGCGCGCAGACCGGTCTCAACGCCTTCGGCGGTTGATCGCGGCCGCGGGCGGCGGCGCTCCGATGGAGCCGGGATCGGTCGGTCCGGTCGGTACGGCCATCGCCGGCGCGCTGACGCCCGCCTTCCTGCTGGCTGGCGTGATGACGGCGCTCCGGGTTCTCTCGGAGCGCCGCAATCGTTCCGTGGACCGCGTGCATGCCGCCCATGACGGGCGGGAGTCCGAATGGGACATCGCCAGGCTGCGCCTGCGCGCGCGCATCGCGCTGGCGGCGATGCTGTTCTGCATCCTCTCGGCGGTGCTGGTCTGCACGCTGGTGGCGGTGACCTTCCTCGGGCTGCTCTATGGTTGGCCGCTGCGCAGCGCGGTGGTGGCCTTGATGCTCGGCGCGATGGGCATGCTGGCGGCCGGGCTGATCTGTTTCCTCGCCGAGGCATTGCTGGCCCACACCGACCTGCCGCCGGCCAAGCGGGACTGACATGGACCTGATCATTGCCCGCATGGGCTCCGGCGGCGACGGCGTGGCCGAGACGCCAGACGGCGCGCTGCACATCGCCGGCGCCCTGCCCGGCGAGCGCGTGCGCGCGCGCCCCGCCGGCCGCGGCAAGGCCGTGCTGGAGGCGGTGCTCGCCGCTTCGCCAGAGCGTGTCGCGCCGCCCTGCCCGCATGTCGCGGATGGATGCGGCGGCTGCGCGCTGCAGCATTGGGACCTGGCCGCCCAGGCGCGCTGGAAGCGCCAGCGCCTGGCCGAAGCGCTGGCCCGCGCCGGCTTTTCGGACGCGCCTGTGGCCGAAACCGTCACCACGCCACCCGACAGCCGCCGCCGCGCCGATCTCGCGCTGCGCCGCGCGGCGGATGGCAGCATCGCCATCGGCTTCCATGCGCGCAGCAGCGCGGCGGTGGTGGAGCTGCGCGAATGCCACATCCTCGATCCCGCGCTCTTCGCGCTGCTCCCGCCGCTGCGGGTGGCGCTGCGGCGCCTGTCGGCGCTGTCGCGCGATGGCTCTGCGGTGGTGAACCTGCTCGACAGCGGGCCCGATATCCTGCTGCGCACCGACAAGGCGCTGGACGCGACGGGCCGGCGCCTGCTGGCCGCCTTCGCGCAACAGATGGGCATCCCGCGCATCGCCTGGGCGCAAGGGGACAAGCTGCACGAGACCGCGGCGCAATCCGGCACGGTGCGCCTGATGCTGGGCGAGGTCGAGGTCGCGCCGCCGCCGGGCGCCTTCCTCCAGGCCAGCCGTGACGGCGAGGCCGCGATCATCGCCGCCGTGATGGCCGGCCTGCCGGCGAAGCTGCCCGTGCGCCCCAAGCTGCTCGACCTCTATGCCGGCATCGGCACGCTGAGCTTTCCGCTGGCCGCGCGCGGCCGCGTGACGGCGGTGGAAGGCAGCGCGGAGGCCGTCGCCGCACTCGATGCCGCCGCGCGCAGGGCCGTCGCGCGGGTGGAGGCAGTGAAGCGCGACCTCGCGCGCCAGCCCTTCCTGCCGGCGGAGCTGAAGGCCTTCGACCTGGTGGTGCTCGACCCGCCCTATGCGGGTGCTGCGGAGCAGGTGGCGCAGATCGCCCGCAGCACGCTGCGGCATGTCATCTATGTCTCCTGCAACCCGGTGGCGCTGGCGCGTGACGCCGCGGTGCTGCGGGGGGCTGGTTTCGCGGTCGGATCGGCCACACCTGTGGACCAGTTCCGATGGTCCGCGCATCTCGAATCGGTCGTCGCCTTCTCGCGCTGAGCCTGCTGGCATCGGCCGGCTGCGCGCGCCTGATCGGCGGCGAGGCCGGCGTGGTGCTGGAGGCGATCGAGCACGGCCCGAGCCGCACCGAGCTCGGCCGCATCACGCCACCGCCTTCGCGCACGAGACTGCCCGAGGCCGATCTCTGGCTGCCGGGCGCAGGTGCGCCGCGCGCCTCACTGGTCCTGGCCCCGGGCTTCTCGGAAGACGGGCGCGACGACCCCCGGCTGCAGCCGCTGGCCGAAAGCCTGGCGCGCGCTGGCTTCGCGGTGCGCGTGCCCGAACTGCCGGGCGCGCAGCGCCTGACGCTCGACCCC
>JBIKSZ010000307.1:0-3691 GCA_044348345.1 Roseomonas sp.
TGTGAAGCGCGAGATCGCGCCTTACAAATATCCGCGCAGCATCGTCTTCGTCGACGCGCTGCCACGCACCGAAACCGGCAAGCTGCAGCGTTTCGCCCTAAGGCAGCGTACCGCTGAGGAGCCCCCCTCATGACCTCGCCCCTGACCGCGCTGCAGCCCGAAGGCTGGCCAGCGCCGCGCGGCTATTCCAACGGCATGATGGGGCGCGGCCGCATCGTGCTGGTCGGCGGCCAAGTCGGCTGGGACGAACAGGGCCGCTTCCCCGAGGGCCTCGTCGCGCAGACCCGCCAGGCGCTGCGGAACATCCTGGCCGTGCTGAAGGAAGCCGGCGGCGGGCCGGAGCATGTCGGCCGCCTCACCTGGTATGTGGTGGACATCGCAGAATACCGGGCGAGCCTTGCTGCGCTCGGCCCGGCCTATCGCGAGGTGATGGGCCGGCACTTCCCGGCCATGGCGCTAGTTCAGGTGACCGCGCTTGTCGAGCCCGCGGCACGCATCGAGATCGAGGCGACCGCCATCATCCCCGACTGAGCGGCACCGCCGTTCAGGTCAGCGGGGCGTCCGGGATGGGATCGGACGGCGGCAGGTCGTCGGCGCCTTCCTTCCAGCCCTGCCGTTCCTCCCACATGCGCTTGCCGAGAACGGCCGCGCCCGCCAGGCCCGCGCCCAGCGCGACCCCGGCCGCGATGCCGGTGACGAAGACGAGGCCGGCAGCGAGCCCCATGGGGCGGGTCATCATGCCAGTGGCACAGCGCAGCAGCATCTTGAACTCCTAAGCTTTCGGCCCCTCACTTGGGCGATGCGGGCCGCGGCGCAAGCGGCGCGGAGGCCGGGACCAACGCGCGTTCCGCCGCACAGGAACACACCAGGCTGCCATCGGCCAGCGCGTTCGGCAGCGTCGCCTCCCCGCAATGGGGGCATTCCAGCGCCTCGCGCAGGACCGGACGGGCCGGGCTCATCGGGGCTCCTCCGTTAACCATGCCGAAGGCATCTAGGCGCCCCGATACGGGGGCGGCAAGCCTGCCCCGAGGCGGGCTTGCCGCCGGGGAAGGGGGTTGGCATGTTCCGCCACCCGGTCAGGGTTGCGGCGACCGGGGCGCGTGCTGTGACCGGCCCTGATTCGCCGATGCAACAAGCGCCCCCCGGCACGCCGGCGAGGAAGGCACAAGCACGGGCCCCAAGGGCTCCAAGAGGATCGGCATGGCCAAGATCAAGGTGAAGACCCCCGTCGTCGAGATGGACGGGGACGAGATGACCCGCATCATCTGGGGGTTCATCAAGGAGAAGCTGATCCTCCCCTACCTCGACGTCGACCTGAAGTACTACGACCTCGGCGTCGAGTACCGCGACCAGACCGATGACCAGGTGACCGTGGACGCGGCGAACGCCACGAAGCAGTACGGCGTCGGCGTGAAGTGCGCGACCATCACCCCGGACGAGGCGCGGGTGACGGAGTTCGGCCTAAAGAAGATGTGGCGCAGCCCGAACGGCACGATCCGCAACATCCTCGACGGCACGATCTTCCGCGAGCCGATCATCATCAAGAACGTCCCGCGCCTGGTGCCGCATTGGTCGAAGCCGATCGTCGTCGGCCGCCACGCCTATGGCGACATCTACCGCGCGGTGGAGATGAAGGTGCCGGGCGGTGGCAAGGTGACGATGACCTACACCCCGGATGGCGGCGCACCGCAGGAGATCGGCGAGTTCGCCTTCAAGGGCGGCGGCGTCGCCATGATGATGCACAACCTGAACAGCTCGATCGAGGGCTTCGCGCGCGCGTCCTTCAACTACGGCCTGCAGCGCAACTACTCGGTCTACTTCAGCCACAAGAACACCATCCTCAAGGCCTATGACGGCAACTTCAAGGATATCTTCCGCGCCATCTACGACGCCGAGTTCAAGGCCGAGTACGAAAAGCGCGGCCTGGTCTATGAAGACCGCCTGATCGACGACATGGTCGCCTCCGCGCTGAAGTGGGAAGGCGGCTATATCTGGGCCTGCAAGAACTACGATGGCGACGTGCAGTCCGACATCGTGGCGCAGGGCTTCGGCAGCCTCGGCCTCATGACCTCCGTCCTGCTCAGCCCCGATGGCAACACGGTGGAGTCCGAGGCCGCGCACGGCACGGTGACGCGCCACTACCGCGAGCACCAGAAGGGCCGCGAGACCAGCACCAACCCGATCGCGTCCATCTTCGCCTGGACCCGCGGCCTGGCCTATCGTGGCAAGTTCGACGGCACGCCGGATGTGGTGGATTTCGCCAATGCGCTCGAGCAGGTCTGCATCGAGACGGTGGAAGCCGGCCACATGACCAAGGACCTCGCCATCCTGATCAGCAAGGACCAGCCCTGGCTCAACACCCAGGCCTTCCTGAACAAGCTCGACGAGAACCTGAAGAAGAAGATGGGCTGAACGGCCTTTTCTTCGACCTTGTCCAAGACGGCCGCCAGCCCTCGGGCTGGCGGCCGTTTCATTTTGCGGGCTAGCTTGGCGGCATGATGCCGCTCTCTGTGCTCGACTGGATCGCGCTGGCCCTCTTCGTCGCCTGCTGGCTGGCCTATTCGCTGGTGGTGGACCGCGTGCCTGCGATCCGGGCACGCAGCGTGATCGCCGCGATGGACGAGCACCGGCGCCGCTGGATGCTGGCCACGCTGGCGCGGGAAAACCGCATCGCCGACATGGCGGCGATCGGCAACCTGATGAACACCACGGGCTTCCTGGCCACGACCTCGATCCTGATCCTCGGCGGTCTCGTGGCGCTGCTCGGCGCCTCCGACCTCGGCCAGCGGGTGGTCGGCGCCCTGCCCTGGGCCTCGGTGCCAAGCCAGCTGCTGTGGGAGATCAAAATCGGCCTGCTGCTGCTGATCTTCGTCAACGCCTTCTTCGAACTGACCTGGGCGCTGCGCCAGTTCAACTACGGCTCCATCCTGGTGGGCGCGATGGCGCCGCAGCGCGGCGATCCGGCCGGCCCAGCCCAGGCCGATGCGGCGGCGCGCGTGCTGAACCGCGCGGCGCGGCATTTCAACACGGGCCTGCGCAGCTACTATTTCGGCCTCGCCGCGCTGTCCTGGATCATCCATCCGGTGGCGCTGATCGCCGCAAGCCTCTTCGTGCTGCGCGAGCTGCACCGGCGCGAATTCCGCTCCGAGGTGCGCGCGGCATTGCGCGCACCGGAGTGACGCGGGCGCCTCACCGCCCGCGCTCGATCCGCTTCAGCACCGCCCAGAACTCCCGGAAGATCCCGGTGCGGAGCGCGCGATCGGGCGCGCCGCGCGGCAGCCGGTCCGGGTGGAACAGCCGCGCGAATTCGCGCTTCGCCCGCAGGAAGCGGTCATCCGCGCTCCCGCCCTTCGTCCGCAGCAAGCGCAGTTCGACGCGCAGCCGCTGCACCTCCTCGGCCAGCGCGGCCGCGCGCGCGCCTTCGGCCCGCGCCATGGCGCGCGCCCGGCCCAACCGCCGCGCGCGCATCGCCAGCCCACGCGGCACGGACCCGCGCTCGCCGCGGCGGAACAGCCGCAAGGCCGCACGCCCAAGGCGCATCCCCAGCGCGAGAAGCCCCACCAGCAGCAATGCCAGCAGTACCCCGGCCAGGATCGCCAGCAGATCGGGAACACCGCTCGGCATCGCAGCCGAGCCTCTGTCCCGGCCGGATTGAAGGGCGGGTTAACGCCGCGCGGCGATGATCTCCGCC
>JBIKSZ010000308.1:0-3688 GCA_044348345.1 Roseomonas sp.
GCGGAGGCCCTGCCGGCCTGGGACCTTTCCGACCTCTATACCGGGACGGACGATCCCCGGCTGGAGGCCGACCTGGCCGCGGCCGAGGCCGCGGCGCTGGCCTTCGAATCGGCCCATGCGGGCAAGGTCGGCGCGCTGTCGGGTGACGCGCTGGCCAAGGCGATCGCGACCTATGAGCGGATCGAGGAAAGCCTCGGCCGGGCCATGTCCTATGCGCAGCTGGTCTTCTCTGCGGATGCGCAGGATGCGGCGAATGGGCGCTTCTACCAGACCGTCCAGGAGCGGGTGACGACGATCTCCTCGCACCTCCTGTTCCTCAGCCTCGAGATCAACCGCATCGAGGAGGAGGCGCTGGCGCGCAAGGTTGCGGGCTCGGCAGCGCTGGCACGCTGGCAGCCCTGGCTGCGCGACCTGCGCGTCTTCCGTCCGCACCAGCTTTCCGACGAGGTCGAGAAGCTGCTGCATGAGAAGGAGGTGACGGGGCGTTCCGCCTGGAACCGGCTGTTCGACGAGACCATCGCGGGGATGCGCGTGGCGGTCGCCGGAGAGGAGCTGACCGTCTCCTCCGCGCTCAACAAGCTGTCGGACCGCGACCGCGATGTGCGCGCCGCCGCGGCGAAGGGTGTCTCCGCGGCCTTCGGCGAGAAGGTGCGGCTGTTCAGCCTGATCACCAATGTGCTGGCGAAGGACAAGGAGATCATCGACGGCTGGCGGCATTATCCGCGCCCGACCTCCTCCCGCAACCGCGGCAACATGGTCGAGGACGCGGTGGTGGATGCGCTGGTGACCGCCGTCACTGAAAGCTTCCCGCGCCTGTCGCATCGCTACTACGCGATGAAGGCGAAGTGGCTGGGCCTGCCGAAGCTGCAGCATTGGGACCGCAACGCGCCGCTGCCCGACCAGGACGACGCGACCATCCCCTGGGCGGATGCGACGCGGCGGGTGCTCGACAGCTACGCCGCCTTCAGCCCGGAGCTCGCTTCGGTCGGCCGGCGCTTCTTCGACAAGCCTTGGGTGGATGCGGCGCTGAGGCCGGGCAAGGCCTCGGGCGCCTTCGCGCATCCGACCGTGCCCTCTGCGCACCCCTATCTGCTGGTGAACTACCACGGCAAGACGCGCGACGTGATGACGCTGGCGCATGAGTTGGGCCATGGCGTCCACCAGGTGCTGGCGGGCGATCAGGGCTACCTGATGTCGTCCACGCCGCTGACGCTGGCCGAGACGGCATCGGTGTTCGGCGAGATGCTGACCTTCCGCGCGCTGCTGGATGCCGAGACGGATCCGCGCCGCCGTCGCGCGCTGCTGGCCTCCAAGGTGGAGGATATGCTGAACACGGTGGTGCGGCAGATCGCCTTCTACCGCTTCGAGACGCTGCTGCATGACGAGCGAAAGACGGGCGAGATCGCGCATGAGCGCATCGGTGAGCTGTGGATGCAGGTGCAGACCGAAAGCCTCGGCCCGGCCTTCGACTTCACGCCCGATTACAACGTGTACTGGGCCTATATCCCGCACTTCGTGCACTCGCCCTTCTATGTCTATGCCTATGCCTTCGGGGATTGCCTGGTGAATGCGCTCTACGGCGTGTTCCGCGAGGGGCATCCGGGCTTCCAGGCGAAGTACCTGGAGATGCTGCGCGCCGGCGGGACGAAGCGGCACAAGGAATTGCTGGCGCCCTTCGGCCTCGACGCGTCTCACCCGGCCTTCTGGCACAAGGGTCTCGACGTGATCGCAGGCTTCATCGACGAGCTGGAGCGCGCAGCGTGACAGACCCCAAGGAATCGACGCTGTTCGGTGAGGTGCGGCGCATGGTCCGCACCTCGGGCGCTGTGACGGGCATCGCCGCGCGTGTCGCGGGCGAGCGCTTCCTCGGCATGAAGACCGACAAGAACGCGCATGCCGAGAATCTGAAGGCCGTGCTCGGCGGGCTGAAGGGGCCGCTGATGAAGGTGGCGCAGTTCCTGGCGACCGTGCCGGAAGCGCTGCCCGAGGAATACGCGCAGGAACTGGCGACGTTGCAGTCGAACGCGCCGGCGATGGGCTGGGCCTTCGTGCGTCGCCGCATGCAGTCCGAGCTCGGCCCGGCCTGGCAGTCGCGCTTCGCGAAGTTCGGGCAGGAGGCGGCCGCCGCCGCGAGCCTCGGCCAGGTGCATCGCGCGACGCTGCATGATGGGCGCGAGGTGGCCTGCAAGCTGCAATACCCGGACATGCCCTCGGTGGTGGAGGCGGATCTCCGCCAGCTGAAGCTGGCGATGAGCATCTACCGGCGCATGGACAACACCCTCGACAATGAGGAAGCCTATACCGAGCTCGCCGTGCGCCTGCGGGAGGAGCTGGACTACACGCGCGAGGCATCGCATGCGCGGCTCTATCGCCTGATGCTGAAGGACACGCCCGGCGTCGCCGTGCCGGAGCCGGTGGCGGAGCTGACGACGAAGCGGCTGCTGACCATGAGCTGGCTGGAAGGCCGCCCGATCCTGCGCCGGCTGGAGGAGGACCCGCCGGCCGAGGAGCGCGTGGCTTATGCCAAGGCGCTGTTCCGCGCCTGGTATGTGCCCTTCTACCGCTACGGCGTGATCCATGGCGACCCGCATCTGGGCAATTACCAGGTGCGGCCGGACGCCGATCCGGATGTGCGCTTCGGCGTGAACCTCTTCGATTTCGGCGTGATCCGCGTCTTCCCGGCGAGCTTCGTCACCGGCGTGATCATGCTGTACGAGGCGGTGCGCGACCACGACATCGAGAAGGCCGCCGAGGCCTATCGCATCTGGGGGTTCCGCGACATCAGCAAGGAGACGATGGAGGTGCTGAACCTCTGGGCGCGCTTCCTGTACGAGCCGCTGGTCGAGGACAAGGTGCGCACCATCACGCCGCTGGATGACCCGATGTATGGGCGGCGGATCGCCATGCAGGTGCATGAGGGGCTGAAGAAGACGGGCGGGGTGAAGATCCCTCGCGAATTCCCGCTGATGGACCGCGCCGCGATCGGGCTCGGTTCGGTCTTCTACCGCCTGCGCGCGGAGGCGAACTGGCACCGCATGTTCATGGAGCTGGTGCACGATTTCAGCGAGGCGGAGATCGCCGCGCGCCAGCAGGCGGCGCTTGTCGCGGCCGGGGTGCCGCAGCCGGGCTGAGGTCTCGGCGGGATAAAGTGGGCGGGCCTTACGGCCCGTCTTCCTCGATCTCCCAGCCTTTCTTGAGATAGGCCGCGAGGACCTCCTCATGGCGGTCCTCGGCGTAGGTCGCGATGACCTCCTCCTCGCCATCCAGCACCTCAGTGCCGGCGGCGGTGGTGACGATCACCAGGGTGTCGATCTCACCCTTCATCAGCACGGTTTCACGCATCGGCCGTCTCTACTCCCTCCCCCGCCTGCGGGGGAGGGTCGGGGTGGGGGTGCGAAGGTCGGTGCATCCCTCATTCTCGCACCCCCACCCTAACCCTCCCCCGCTGGCGGGGGAGGGAATGACAGGGCGGGGGAGGGCGGCGCCGTTACCGCCGGCGCAGAAAGGCCGGCGCGTCGCCGCCGTCGCGGAAATCGCCCTCGCGCCAGGCGCGGTCCTTGCGCTCCGGCGTGGCGGCCGCTGCGCCAGGCCGACGCAGCGGCGCGTCACCGCCGCGCGGTGCAGAAGCAGCGCCACCGCGCGGCTGCTGCGGCTTCGCCTGGTTCTGCGCCTGCCGGTTGCCGTCGCG
>JBIKSZ010000309.1:0-3687 GCA_044348345.1 Roseomonas sp.
ACAGGGACACCACCAGAGCCGTGCCTGGCCGCTGTTCCGCCGCCAGGAAGCCGCGGAGCGCGACGAAGGCGCAGAAACAGGGCATGCCCCACATCAGCGCGCGGACATATTCCCCCGCCAGCGCCGCAAGCCGCGCTTCCTGCCCCAGCGCCACCAGGATGGATTCGGAGTGCCACAGCAGCAGCCAGACCGGGATGGTGCCGATCGCGACCGCCCAGAGCGCGGCCCGCACATCGCGCCGCATCCCCCGCACGAAGCCTGGACCCCGCCCGCGGGTCTGCGCCGCCATCGGGCCGGCGGCCATCGCCAGGCCGAAGCAGGGGGCCAGCGCGGTGAAGAACAGGTTCCCCCCAATCGTCGCCGCAGCCAGCTCATCGGTCCCGAGGCGCCCGAGGAAGACGGCATCGGTCAGCGTCAGGGCGTATTGCGACAGGTTGGTCAGCACCAGCGGCCAGGCGAGCGCCAGCATTGCCGCGGCCTCCACCCGCCAGGCGGGGACGGGTGGGGGGGCGGGTGGAGGGGCGGTGCGATCCATTGGGGCCATGTAGCGCGATGTGCCCCTTTTGCGCTGCCCCTGGGCGCATGCCCGCGCCGCAAGTGCCTGGGCGGCGCGCGGGGAGCGCACTACATTGCCAGAATTGCCACCCTGAGGATCACGCCCGATGCAGCGTCGCCACCTGCTCGCCGCCCCTGCCATTGTGACCGCCGCCGGGCTTGCCACGCCAGCCGCGGCGCAGGCGCCGCGGATCGTGACCGAGGAATTCATGGTCCCGACGCCGACGCAGGGCATCGAGGTCTTTCTGCGCTCCAAGCGGCCCGAGGGCGCGGCGGCTTCGCCCGGGCGGACGGTGCTGTTCGTGCATGGCGCGACCTATCCGGCGCATACCGCCTTCGACCTGCCGCTCGCGGGCCTGTCCTGGATGGACTACATCGCCGGGCGCGGCTTCGACGTGTGGTGCCTGGACCTGCCGGGCTATGGCCGCTCCACCCGCCCGGCCGCCATGTCGCAGCCCGCCGACGCCAACCCGCCGCTGGTACGCGGGCCGGAGGCGGTCGCGGCCATCGGAGCCGCACAGGCCTTCATCCGCGAGCGCCGCGGTATCCCGCGGACCATGCTGATGGCCTGGTCCTGGGGGTGTTCGCTGATCGCCCGCCACGCGCAGGAGCACCCGACGACGGTGGAACGCTTGGTGCTGCATGCGCCGCAATGGCTGCGGACCAGCCCGAGTCCCGCCGCGGTCGGTGCCGGCGGGCAACTCGGCGCTTGGCGCGGCGTGACCCAGGCGCAGGCCCGTGAGCGCTGGACGGCCGGCGTGCCGGAGGCCGCGCGCGCCGGCCTGATCCCGCCCGGCTGGTTCGAGCATTGGGCCGGCGTCACCTGGGCGACCGACCCTGAGGGCATGCGCCAGAATCCCTCGGTCCTGCGGGCGCCGAATGGCGTCCTGGCCGACAGCGCCGAATACTGGCAGGCGGGACGCCCTTTCTGGGACCCGGCGCGCATCACTGCGCCGACGCTGATCGTCACGGGCGAATGGGATCGCGACACGCCGCCCGCGATGTCCACCACCATCTTCCCGCTGCTGACCGCAAGCCCCGGCAAGCGCTGCGTGCTGCTGGGGGAGGGCACGCATACGATGCTGATGGAACGCAACCGCGGCGCGCTGTTCCAGGCCGTGCAGGTCTTCCTGGAGGAAGCGGCGGCCTGAGGCAGGCTGAGCCAGCACGATCGGTTTGCTGAAATCTCGTTCATCTTGAGGTTGCGCAGCCCTGCCTGACATTGCGGGAGGCGCGCAGCCTGCGAGATGATGCTGCGCCGCCGGGCATGTCCGGAGGGCCAGATGGGGAATCTCCATGCGCCTGCTGCGCCGCGGCCTTCCGGCCGCCCTTTTCGCCTTCGTCCTCGCCGTACCGGCGCTTGCCCAATCCTCCGACCCGTCCTTCCGGCTGAACAACCGCACGGGCCAGACGATCATGGAGGTCTATGTCTCCTCCTCCCAGGTCTCCTCCTGGGGGCAGGACCGGCTGGGTGCGAACGTGCTGCCCGCCGGGCAGTCCCTGATGATCCGTCTGCCAACGGGCCAGTGCGTGAACGACATCAAGGTCGTCCTCGCCGGCGGCCGGGCCATGGAACGGCGGCAGGTGAACACCTGCAACATCACCGACTTCAACGTCGACCCCTGACGCCGCGCCCGGGCCGCGCGGTGCCGCGCGGCCCCTGGAGCGGATCATCCCGACCGGGCGCCGGGCGTTGACACGACGTCCCGCCGGGGCATCACTCCTGTTGCGGTCGTCGGCCTTGGGCCGCCCTCGGCTCCCCTTTGCGGGATGCGGGCCGCCAAGCCGGAACGACGCCGCGGGAGGGCGCCATGGCACACAACAACGACGATCACGATCAGACGAAGAAGCCCTTCGCGCTGCGCAGCCAGCGCTGGTTCGACGACAAGACCGATCCGGGCATGACCTCGCTCTACTGCGAGCGGATGCTGAATTTCGGACTGACCTGGGATGAGTTGCAGTCGGGCCGGCCGATCATCGGCATTTCCCAGACCGGCTCCGACATTTCGCCCTGCAACCGGCACCACACCATCCTGTCGCAGCGCGTGAAGGAAGGCATCCGCGATGCCGGCGGCGTTCCGCTTGAATTCCCGATCCACCAGATCCAGGAAACGCTGAAGCGCCCGACCGCGGCGCTCGACCGCAACCTGCAATACCTCTCGCTGGTCGAGATCCTGCACGGCTATCCCATGGATGGCGTGGTGATGACCATCGGCTGCGACAAGACGCCGGGCGCGGCGCTGATGGCAGCCGCGACGATGAACATCCCGGCGCTGGCACTGTCCGGCGGGCCGATGCTGGATGGCTGGCACAAGGGCAGGCTGGTCGGCTCCGGCACGGTGGTGTGGGAAGCGCGCCGCATGCTGGCCGCCGGCGAGATCGACTATCGCGGCTTCATGGAGATGGTCGCCGCCTCCTCCACCTCCTGGGGGCATTGCTCGACCATGGGCACGGCGCTGTCCATGAACTCGCTCGTCGAAGCCGTGGGCATGAGCCTGCCCGGCTGCGCCGCCATCCCGGGGCCGCATCGCGAACGTGCGCAGATGGCCTACTACACGGGTCGTCGCATCGTGGAGATGGTGAAGGCCAATCTCCGCCCCTCCGACATCATGACGAAGAAGGCGTTCGAGAATGCGGTGGCGGTGGCGAGCGCGATCGGCGCCTCGTCGAACTGCCCGCCGCACATGATCGCCATCGCACGCCATATGGGCGTGGAGCACACGCTGGAGGATTGGCAGCGCGTCGGCGCCGACATTCCGCTGCTGGTGGATTGCCAGCCCGCGGGCCGGTTCCTGGGCGAATCCTACCATCGCGCGGGCGGCGTGCCGGCGGTGATGAAGGAGCTGCTGGCCGCGGGCCGCCTGCATGGCGATGTGATGACGGTCACTGGCAAGACCGTGGCGGAGAACCTGGCCGACATCCCGCTCAGCCCCGACCGCGAGGTGATCCGCGCCTATGGCAAGCCGATGAAGGAGAAGGCTGGCTACCTGGTGCTGACCGGCAACATCTTCGACAACGCCGTCATCAAGGTCAGCGTCATCGACGAGGAGTTCCGGAAGCGCTTCTTCTCCGACGATCCGGACGTGTTCGAGGGCAAGGCCGCGGTCTTCGAAGGCCCGGAGGACTACCACG
>JBIKSZ010000396.1:0-3682 GCA_044348345.1 Roseomonas sp.
TGCTTTTTTGTGTTAAATGTTCAATCCCATGCATGGAGATTAAATTATGTCTGACGTTGTTTCCTCGGTTGGCACTATTGTTTCGGTGTCGGCTACTGCCCCAGCCACTTATGACGCCACTGGCTTTGCTGCCCTAACTTGGGCTGCTTGTGGTGAACTGGCTGACTTGCCAGCTTTCGGCGCTGAAGCTGCACTTGCAACACACACGCCTTTGAAGACTGGTATTGTTGCCAAGCGTCGTGGTTCGCTGAACTATGGTTCGGTTACTTTGACAATGGCACTGTCTGAAACAGATGCTGGTCAAGTCATTCTGCAAACCAAGGGCAGCGCCGCTGCTGGCGCAAGCGCACTTGTTTCGGTTAAAGTTGCTCTGGTTAATGGCGACATTCAGTATTTCACTGCACAAGTTATGTCGTTCAAAACCAATGTCGGCAATGCTGACGCAATCACAATGGCTGAAGTGACACTTGAAATCGACAATTCGGTTGTTAAGGTTTCTTCGTAATTAGCCAACAAACTTCCCCGTCGTGGCTGCATCCGACCACGGCGGGGGAGACTTTCAACATCGGTGCATTCGGATGGAACTAAATATGTTTGACCTAAATTCATTGAAACCTGTTAAAGCTGATGATGGCGCTGTTCTTAATATCGCGCACCCTGAAAGCGAAGAAATCATTGAGGGTATGACGATTACCCTGCTGGGACAGGACAGCAAAGTTTATCGCAAAATCCAACTTGCAAAGCAGCAAGCGGCATTGAACCGCATTTCCAAGGGCAAGAAGGCTGTCGATTTTGACGCTGAAAAGCTGGCTGAAGACAGCATTGATGACCTTGTGAAGCTGACTGTTGCTTGGGAAGGCTTCACGCTTGATGGCGTAAAGCTGGATTGCACACCTGAAAACGTCCGCACCGTTTACAACGAATGGTCGTGGATTAAGGAACAGGTGTCGGAGTTTGTCGCTGACCGCGCAAACTTCTTTCGCGCAAACGATTGAGCAACTCACCTTATTTGTAAAACAAGCGGCTTGGCTTAACACAATCCCGACGAAGGCAAAGCGCCCACGGCGGGAAACCAAGTCAGACGTAATGCCACCCGTGCTTGGTGGGGCTTACCTTATCGAAATTCTTTTCGAGGTTGGCCCCGCCAAGCCTGTTGGCATGGGTGGCAGCGCGGCAATAGATGAAGTTGATTTGGCTGCATGGATGTCAAATCAGGGCGTGACCTTGACACCTTGGGAAGCCAAAACTGTCAGGCAATTGTCCCGTGAATATGCTGCGATGTTATCGGAAGCTGTGGAACCAAACACACCACCGCCTTGGGTTGACCCAGCAATTATGACCACTGAGCGGCGCGAAAAAATATCAAATGCGATGTCTGATTGGGCAAATCTAATCAACACCAAGACACGATGAAAATCTTGTGCTATGGCCCATATTAAGCGATAACGCTCTGGGCCTCATAGGATATTGCGCGTGGCAGATTTAGCGAACCTTCGGATTGCAGTTGATAGCCGCGATGTTGCATCGGCATCGCAAGACCTAAATAAAATGGGTGCTGCCGCTTCTGGCGCTGAAGGCAGTGTTCGCAGCTTTGGGGCAACAGCTACGCGAACATCTGTGGCCGTCAACGGCATGAACGCAGTTATTGCACAGGGAGCCGCAGCACAAACCGCAGCCGCAAACGCAATGAGGGCTGTCGGTCAGACGGGCCAACTTGCCAGCCATCAAATCACTAACCTTGCATTCCAGTTTCAGGATTTGGGTGTGCAGATTGCGTCGGGGCAAAACCCGCTTGTGGCGTTTGTGCAGCAAGGAAGCCAAATCAGTGGCGTGATGATGCAGTCAGGTATGTCCACCAAGCAATTTGGTGCTGCGTTGTTGACCACCATTGGAATTTTGAAGACAACATCTGACGCGCAGCTTGACGCTGCCGCCGCTTCCACTGGTGCAACCGCTTCCCGTTTCCGTGCATTGAGCGCCCAAGCCGCTGAAGCCGTGATTGCTGCACAAGCTGAATTGGCACTGGCCGCTGCCCAAGCTGAAAACGCAACAACTGCATTGGCATCGCAAGCCGCAACTGAAAGACGCGCCGCTGGTCAGGCCCGTCTTGCCGCCGCACAAGTTGAAGCCGCCGCCACAGCCAAGGTTCTTTCTGCCGCAGAAATGCAAGCCGCTTCCGCTGCAACAGCCGCTGGCGCTGCCACTTCGGTTGCGTTTGCGCCAGTTACGGCAATCATCCTTGGCGTGGTCGCTGCTGCCGCGACCCTAACTGCTGGCTTTGCGCTTATGTCTGGGCAATTCGATAAGTCTGGCGAAGTCGAAGCCTATGCCAAAGCTATGGGCATGACCAGCGAACAAATTGAAAAGGCTGGCGGCGCATCTGTGACCACGATGGATACCATCAAAGGTCTTTGGATGACCATGTATGAAGGCTTAAATCTTGGCGCAGTCTTCGACACGATAAAAGGCTGGCTTGATGAGGCTGGGAAGTTTGCGGTCACATCCGCCAAAGTCATTTTTGCGGCTTTTGCTGGCACGTTTAACGCCATCAAAATAATCTGGGCCACCTTCCCCGCTGTTTTAAGCGACCTGTTTGTTCAAGCGGTCAACGCTGCGATTGGCGCTGTCAGCTTTCTGGTCAATAACATTGTTGCGGCTATCAACGACCTTGCTGGCGAACCGCTTTTAAGCCCCGTCAAATTTGCCCAAATCGCAAACGAAAACGCTGGCGCTGCACAAAAGGCTGGTCAGGCAATCGGCAAGGCATACACCGACGCCTATTCTGACGCTGGCGCGTTTATGAGCAAGTGGGAAGCGAACAGCATCAAGGTTGCCAAAGGGCGTCTTGATGAGGAACGCAAACAGAAGAAGGCTGCTGCCGAAAAGAAATCGGAAGAACAGAAGCTATTTGAACAGCGTGAAAAGCAAGCGAAGCAGTTTCTTGAAAATACCGAAAAGGAAACTTCGCGCATTGGCAAGACCGCCATTGAAATTAAGAAACTGGAAATTGCCGCTGCTGCTGCCGCTGCACCAACTGCGCTGCTTGGCTTAAAAATTCTGGCCGCTGGCGCTGCTTGGGAAGAAGCGACCCGCAACCAAGCTGGCAAGGACTTCCAAAACAACATCATCAAGCCATTGCAGAATGAATTGGCATTGGTTGGCCTAACTGGTGAAGCCCGTGCGCGACGCGCATTGGAACTTCAGGAAGAAGCATTCAAGGCCAAGGCTGCGGCTGATGGCATCAAAGATGTCAACGCTGCTTGGCAAGAATACTTGAAAGCCGAAACTGACATCATCAACGCCGAAAGCGTTTTTGATAAGCGCCAAAAGGAAGCTGAAAAGCTAAAGGAAACGATTGCTGGCCTGATTGACCTGACCGACGAACTTTTTGGCGGCGCTGGTTCATTCTTGGCTAACCTTGGCAAAGAAATAAACATTGTCGCCCCAGATTTGAAAAAAGACCTGAAGGCAATTTTTGACGATTTGCCGAAGGAATTGCAGGACACGTTTAAGGACTTCGGTGGTTCACTTGCGACCATACTTGCTAATGCCAGAATTGGTCAAATGGTTGGTGGCGGCGCTGGTGGCGCTATCGGCGGCGGTATCGGTGGCGCATTGGGCAAAAAGTTTGGCAGCGATGCATTGCAAAGCGTCGGCACAAAGATTGCTGGCGATGCATTTG
>JBIKSZ010000310.1:0-3681 GCA_044348345.1 Roseomonas sp.
GCCCGCGATGGACAACAGCACGGCCACCAAGCCCTACAGCAAGCTGAAGGGCGATCCCTACCGGGCCTATGAATCCCTGCCCGTCGAGGTGCGCCGCGCCCTGCAGGAGGCGCTGGTGGATTGGTGTCCTCTGCGCGCCCTGGAATGGCATCTGAACCTGCTGCGCCAGAAGCGGTTGCGGCCGGCCCAGGCGACATCCTTCCTCGTCGCCACCATCCGCAAACAGGATCACGCCGAAGTCGCCGCCTTCGCGAAGGCCTGGCCGAAAGGCGCCGAGGCCTATCCGCACCTCGCCGCCGGCGCGACGCTCCAGCGCTATGTCGGAACCGAGGGAATCCCCGCGGCCGAACCCATCCTCCTCCCCCCGGCGGCCCAACCGTCCAAGGGCAAGGTGAAGGTCAAGGTGAAGGCCAAGGCCAAGCGCAAGCCAGGCCGCCGCGGCCGCCGCTGAGCAGGGACGGGCCGCGGCCACATCCCCGCAGCGCCAGTCCCTACCCCCGCCGCACCACGTAATCCCGCGCGCGCAGCGCGGCGATGATCTGCTCGCCCAGCGCGCCGTCGCGCACCTCCACCATCAGATGCAGCTCCGTGCTCTGCACCGTCGGCGCGCCGAACAGCTGCTGGTGCTGCACCTCGATCACATTGCCGCCCAGCGACGCGATGCGGGCCGAAATATCGGCCAGCATGCCGGGGCGGTCGGGGATGTCGAAATGCAGCCTCAGCAGGCGGCCATCGCGCAACAACTGCCGCAGCAGCACATTCGACAGCGCGCGCGCATCGATGTTCCCGCCGCAGACCGGGATGCCGACCGACTTGCCGGCAAACCGCTCCGGGAAGGCCAGCACGGCAGCGAGGCCCGCCGCCCCCGCGCCCTCGGCGACCAGCTTGGCGCCTTCCGCGAGGAGCGCGATGGCTTCCTCCACCGCGCGTTCGGGCACCACCAGCACCTCCACCCGGTGCGCCTTCAGCCAGGCGAAGGGCAGCTCGCCCACATCGCGCACGGCGATGCCCTCGGCAACGGTGGGCCCACCGACGGATACGGGCTGGCCGGCCAGACGCTGCGCCATGGCGGGATAGCCCTCGACCTCCACGCCATAGACGGTGGCCGAGGGCGACAATTCCCGCACCGCCGCGGCGCAGCCGGTGACCAGGCCGCCGCCACCGACCGGGACAGCCAGCGTCTCGATGCCCGGGAAATCCTCCAGCATCTCGAGCGCGGCGGTGCCCTGGCCGGCGATGACGCCGGGATCGTCATAGGGGTGGATGAAGGTCAGCCCCTCGCGCGCCGCCAGATCCCAGGCATGGGAAGCGGCCTCGGCCAGCGTTTCGCCATGCAGGACGACCTTGGCGCCCCAGCCCTCGGTGCGGGTCACCTTGGTCGAGGGGGTGAATTTCGGCATGACGATCGTCGCGCCGATGCCGGCGAGCGACGCATGGCGCGCCACGGCCTGGGCGTGGTTGCCGGCCGACATGGCGATGACGCCAGCCGCCCTCTCCCGCGCGCTCAGCAGCGCGATGCGGTTGGCCGCCCCGCGTTCCTTGAAGGCGCCGGTGGCCTGCAGGTTGTCGAGCTTGAGGTGAATGGTCGCGCCGGTTGCGCGCGAGAGCGCATCGCAGCGGATGGTCGGCGTGCGCAGCACCGCGCCGCGGATGCGCGCGGCGGCGGCGCGGACATCGGCGAGCGTCACATGCGGCGTGGTGGGCGCGATCGGGGCGGCGTCGCGGAACGGAGACATGGGAAGGTCCCTGCACTGGGCCTCGGGCCCGTTAGACACGGCCGCCGGACCGACCCGCTTCGGCCCTCTCTGGCGGGCCATAGCCCCGGGGAAGGCCGGTCGTGCCCTCGCCCCGACCCTCTCCCGCAGGGCGGGAGAGGGAGGGCGGCGGCAAAGCTACAGCATCAGTTGAAGCGGACGCCGGCGATCTCGTACACGCGGGCGCCGCCGGGGGCGGGGACCTCGACGGAGGAGCCGACCTTCTTGCCGATCAGCGCCTTGGCGAGCGGGGAGGAAATGGAGATCGAGCCCGCCTTCATGTCGGCCTCATAGGCGCCGACGATGCGGTAGGTCTTCTCGTCCTCCGTCTCCTCATCCACGACGGTGACATAGGCACCGAAGCGCACCTGGTCGCCGGACAGCTTCGCGGTGTCGATGACCTCGACCGAGGGGATGATGGATTCCAGCTCGGCGATGCGGCCCTCGATGAAGGACTGGCGTTCGCGCGCGGCGTGGTATTCCGCGTTCTCGGAGAGGTCGCCATGCGCACGCGCTTCCGCGATGGCGCGGATCACGGCCGGGCGTTCCTCGGCCTTGAGCTGGCGCAGTTCCTCCTGCAGGCGGGCAAGCCCTTCCGCGGTCATGGGGAACTTCTGCACGTCAGGTCCTTCCCTCAGCATGTTGCACGGGACGCGCGAGCTGCGCGGGCCGACAACCCAACGGCCCGCCGGGGCCGCCATGAAACTCAAGCACAGACGGCCGGCGGGGGGCGACAAAGAGATGGCGGCGTAGGGGGGGAGCCCCCTCGCCGCCACATCCGCTTTCAGAATGAACGCCGAAAATAGGACTGGAGGGGGGCCACATCAAGGGTTCCGCCCTTCAAGGCCGCGATGGCATGCACCGCCGCCCGGGCGCCGGCCATGGTGGTGTAGTGCGGCACGCCCTGGGTGAGCGCGCTGCGGCGGATGTCAAAACTGTCGGAGACGGTGCGCCCGCCGCTGGTGGTGTTGATCACCAGCTGGATGGCGTCGGACTTGATGGCGTCCACGCAATTCGGCCGGCCTTCCAGCACCTTGTTGACCACCGTGCAGTCGAGCCCGGCTTCGCGCAGCCGCACCGCCGTGCCGCGGGTGGCGCTGATCCGGAACCCCATCTCCAGCAGGCGGCGGGCCAGGGTGACGGCGGCGGCCTTGTCGCTGTCCTTGACCGAGATGAAGGCGGTGCCGGTCTCCGGCAGCTTCACCCCGGCGCCGAGCTGGGACTTCAGGAAGGCGCGCTCGAAGCTGGCATCGAGGCCCATCACCTCGCCCGTGGACTTCATCTCCGGCCCGAGCAGCACATCCACGCCGGGGAAGCGGTTGAAGGGGAAGACGGCTTCCTTCACCGCGACATGCGGGGCGATGGCGGCGTCATCCAGGTTGAATTCCTTCAGCGCCGCGCCGGCCATGACGCGCGCGCCGATCTTGGCCACCGGCACGCCGGTCGCCTTGGCGACGAAGGGCACGGTGCGGGAGGCGCGCGGGTTCACCTCCAGCACGAACACCTCGCCATCCTTCACGGCGTATTGCACGTTCATCAGGCCGCGCACCTTCAGCGCCTTGGCCATGGCTTCCGTCTCGGCCTTCAGCTCCGTCACCAGCGCGGGCGCGAGGCTGTAGGGCGGGAGGGAGCAGGCGCTGTCGCCGGAATGGATGCCGGCTTCCTCGATGTGCTCCATCACGCCGGCGACATAGACCTCGCCATGGGCGTCGGCGATGCAGTCCACATCCACCTCGATCGCGTCCACCAGGTACTGGTCCACCAGGATCGGGTTGTCGCCCGAAACCTTCACGGCTTCCGCGCCGAAGCGGCGGAGCTGTTCGCGGTTGTGGCAGATCTCCATCGCGCGGCCGCCCAGCACATCGGAGGGGCGGACGACGACGGGGTAGCCGATGCGCTCCGCCTCGCGCTCCGCCTCATCGAGGTC
>JBIKSZ010000311.1:0-3678 GCA_044348345.1 Roseomonas sp.
CAATGGGCGCCGGCGCGGACTGACGCAGGGGCTTGGCGTGTTGGCGGCGGCGATTGGCGGGCTGCTGCTGCTGCGCCGGCCGGGATCGAGCCTGCATTTGCCCGGCTATGGCCCGCGCCAATGGCGCCAACCCTAGGACACACGCCGTGAACCTGCACCGCATGCTGCTCCAGCGCGCATCAGAGGGGCGGCCGGTGCGCGTCGCCGTGATCGGTGCGGGCAAGTTCGGCTCGATGTTCCTGCATCAGGCGCCGCGGACGCCGGGGATTGTGATCCACGGCATCGCCGATCTTTCGGTGCCGCGCGCGCGGGCCGCGTTGGCGCGCATCGGCTGGGATGCGGCCCTGATCGCGGGTACGCCGATCACCGAGGATGCCGCCGCGCTGATCGCCGATCCCGGCGTCGAGGTTGTGGTGGAAGCCACCGGCGATCCCGCCGCGGGGCTGCGCCATGCGCGGCTTGCCATCGCTGAGGGCAAGCATGTGGTGATGGTGAATGTGGAGGCCGATGTGCTGGCCGGCCCGGTGCTGGCGGCCGAAGCCGCTGCGGCGGGCGTGGTCTATTCCATGGCCTATGGCGACCAGCCCGCGCTGGTCGCGGAGATGGTGGACACCATTCGCGCGGCCGGCTTCAGCGTCGTCGCCGCCGGCAAGGGCACGAAGTACCTGCCGCACTACCATGCGAGCACGCCCGAGACGGTCTGGGATTTCTACGGACTGACGCGCGAGCAGGCCGAGGCGGGCGGCATGAACCCGCGCATGTTCAACTCCTTCCTCGACGGCACGAAGTCCGGCATCGAGATGGCGGCGATCGCGAACGCCTGCGGCCTGGCGCCGCCCGAGGATGGGCTCGCTTTCCCGCCCTGCGGCACGGCGCAACTGCCCAACCTGCTGCGGCCGCACAATGAGGGCGGCGTGCTGCCGCGCAAGGGCATGGTGGAGGTCGTCTCCTCGCTGGCGCGCGACGGCACGCCCATCGCGGATGATCTGCGCTGGGGCGTCTATGTCGTCTTCGAGGGTGAGACCGACTATGCGCGCCGCTGCTTCGCTGAATATGGCGTCGTGACCGACGATAGCGGGCGCTACGCCGCGCTGTGGCGGCCCTATCACTTCATCGGGCTCGAGCTCGGTGTCTCCGTCGCCTCCGCCGCGCTGCGGCGGGAGCCGACGGGCAGCGCCACCGAATGGGCCGGCGATTGCGTCGCGGTTGCCAAGCGTGACCTGCGCGCGGGCGAGGCGCTGGATGGCGAAGGTGGCGCGACGGTCTGGGGCAAGTGCATCCCCGCCATCCGCTCCCGCGCGCTCGGCGCGGTACCGATCGGGCTGGCGCATGGTGTGCGGCTGGCACGCGACATCGCCGCCGGCGCGACCGTAACCGAGGCCGACCTCGCCCCCCGCCCGCCGGGCGCGGAGGAGGCGCTGGCGCTACGCGCGCGGCTTGCTGCGCTCGCCGTCGCGCGCTGACCGCGCATGAAGGACGCCGCTGCGCTCAGGCTGCTGCTGGTCGCGGTGGTGCTGTTCGGCGGCGCCTGGCCGGTCACCAAGGATGCGCTGGCGGATGCGACGCCGCTCTGGTTCGGCACGAGCCGCGCGGCGCTGGCCGCGCTCGTCGCCGCGGTGGTGCTGGCTGCGCTCGGGCGGCTGCGCCTGCCGCAACCGGCGGACCGCAAGGCCGTGCTGTTCCTCGGCCTGTTCCAGCTGGGTGGCTTCTTCGCGCTGACGCATCTGGCCGTCGCGCTGGTGCCGGCGGGGCGCACGGCAGTGCTCTCCAATGTTGTCATGTACTGGCTCATCCCGCTCTCGGTGTTCGTGCTGGGCGAGCGTGTCTCCCGCGCGCGCTGGGTCGCGGCGGGGCTTGGCCTAGCGGGGGCGGCGGTGCTGGTCGGGCCCTGGTCGCTCGACTGGTCCGACCGCGGCGTGTTGATCGGTCATCTGATGCTGGTGATCGCCGCGCTGCTGTGGAGCATCGCGATCATCGCCACGCGCGTCTGGCCGCCGCGCGCGCCGATGCTGGAATTGCTGCCCTGGTGCTTCGGCATTGGTGCCTTGGTGCTGGCACCGCTGGCGCTGCTGGTGGAGCCCGATGGCGGCATCGGCGTGGCATCCTGGCCGCATATGCTCTTCATCGGCCTGATCGCCGCGCCGCTCGGCACCTGGAGCGTCGTCGAGGCTGGGCGGCGCTTGCCGGGCGCGGTCGCCTCGGTCGGCTTCCTGCTGGTGCCGGCCTTCGGAGTGACGCTCGGCGCGCTTTGGCTGGGCGAGCCGGTCGGGTGGGACGTGATCCTGGCCGGCGTGCTGATCGTGGCCTCGGTGATCGTGGCGGTGCGGGGCTAGGGGAGGGGGCGGATGCGGCTGGCGGTGACCGAAGCGGGTGAGGGCAGGCCGGTGGCGCTGCTGCACGGGCTGCTCGGCGCGGGGCAGAATTTCGGCGCGGTGCAGAAGGCGCTGGCGGCACGCGGGCATCGCGTGCTGGCGCTCGACCTGCGCAACCACGGCAGCAGCCCGCACGCGCCCAGCATGTCCTACCCCGAGATGGCGGCCGATGTGGCGGAAACGCTGCGCGCGCATGGCGCCTGGCCCGCATCCGTCATTGGCCATTCCATGGGCGGCAAGGCCGCGATGGCGCTGGCGCTGACCGAGCCTGCGGGCGTCACGCGCCTGCTCGTCGCCGACATCGCGCCGGTGACCTACGCGACGCCGGTCTTTACTCGTTATATCGCCGCGATGCGCGCCATCGCGCTGCGCCCCGGCCTCACGCGGCGCGAGGCCGATGCGGCGCTGGCCGAGGCCGTGCCGAGCCCGGCGCTGCGCGGCTTCCTGCTGCAGAACCTGCTGTTCACCGCCGATCCGCCGCGCTGGCGCGTGGCGCTCGATGTCATCGCCGCCGAGATGGCGCAGATCGGCGGCTGGCCGGACCTGCCCGGGCGCTATGACGGCCAGGTTCTGGTGCTGGCCGGCGATGCCTCCGACTACATCCGCCCGGAGCACCACGCGCTGTTCACGCGCCTGTTTCCCGCCGCGCGCTTCGCCACGATCCCGGCCGGGCATTGGCTGCACGCCGAGAACCCCGCGGCCTTCCTGGAGCAGGTCATCGGCTTCCTGGAGGGGTAATCCGCCACCTCCTCGCTCCCCTCACGGCGCGATTTGGCGCGCGCGTCACGGTTGCGGGATCGCGCCGCGCCCCGATCTCGTCGGCGATGACGATCGAAACCTTCCCCGGCAGCCGCGCCGCGTCGCTCGCACGCCTCGCCGCCTTCGCGCCCCGCATGGGGTCGGCTTATGCCGCCGGGCGCAACAGCGACCCCGGGCCAGGCCGCCGCGAAGATGTCTCCCTTCTCTCGCCCGCTGTGCGTCATCGGCTGGTGACGGAGGCTGATCTGGTCGGCACGGCGCTCACGCATCACGGCGCCGCGCGGGCGGAGAAATTCATCCAGGAGGTGTTCTGGCGCAGCTACTGGAAGGGTTTCCTCGAGCTCCGCCCCGGCATCTGGGACGCCTATCGCGCGGAGCTGTCCCGCGATCGCGCGGCGCTCGCGACCAATGGCGGCCTGTGCAAGGCCTACGAAGCCGCGGTGGCGGGTGCCACGGGCATCGCCTGCTTCGACGCCTGGATGGCGGAACTGCGTGAGAGCGGCTGGCTGCACAACCATGTCCGCATGTGGGCGGCCAGCATCTGGAT
>JBIKSZ010000006.1:0-37831 GCA_044348345.1 Roseomonas sp.
CGGCCCTCCTCGACGCAGGTGACCAGGCGCTGCACCGTGGGCAGGCCGGAGGTGATGATGATCTCGCCATCCAGCAGGATCATGTCGCCGGCGCGGAGGCTGCGCGCATCCTCGCGCGACATCGGCATGCGGATGCGGCGGAAGCCGTCTGGGCCCTGCGGCTGCTCCGCGCCGATGGGATCGCCTGGGGTCATTCGAACCGCTCCACGCTGCCATCCGCGTGCAGGCGCGCGCGGGTGCGGCGGTTGATCCAGCAATTGAAGCAGACGGCAACCGGCGTGTAGCCATGGCCGGAGGCGTAATCCACATGCACCGCGAGTGCCGTGGTGTCCCCGCCCGTGCCCATCGGCCCGAAGCCCGTGGCATTCACCGCGCGCAACAGCCGGTCTTCCATCGCGGCCAGCGTCGGCTCCGGATTCGTGCTGCCGACGGGGCGCAGCGTTGCCTTGCTCGCGATCCGCGCAGCCACGTCGAAGGTGCCGCCGATCCCGACGCCGATGATGACGGGCGGGCAGTGCTGCGACCCGGCCTGCATCACCACCTTCATCACATACTCCTCGATCTGCGCGAGGGAGGGGAAGGAGAAGGTCTCGAGCGCCGCCCAGCGGCCCGAACCCAGCGCCTTCGGCTGGCACAGGATCTCGACCCAATCCGCACCGCCCGCCACATCCCAGGTGACGATGGGCATGTCCTTGCCCTTGTAGCCGCGTTCATTCGTCAGCGGGTTCGTGACGTGCTTCAGCAACGGCGGCTGGATGGTGGCGACCAGCTCGTCGAAGCCATCGCTGATCGCCTGCTTGATGTCGCCCTGCAGCGGGGCGGCGGTGCCGATCGTGACGTGATAGGTCGGCACGCCGGCATCGGAGCAGATGAAGCGATCTTCCGCCTCCGCGCGCTGGGCGGAGCCCAGCATCATCTGCAGCACCTTCCGCGCGCCGTCCTGCGTCTCGGCCCCGAGCGCGCGGCGCAGGCCGAGCTTGGTGTCTTCCGGCACGCGGCGCAGCGACCAATCGTAGAGCTGGGCCGAGAGGTGTTTCACGGCCTCATAGGTGATCGGCATCGTGGCCTCATCTCCTCCGGCCGGGGGCCCGCCGATCCGCCGCGGCGGCGGGCTGGACGGGGGGCGGCGATCCTGTTTAAGTCATATGACTGGCCTTTAGGCCTGAACGCAAGGGAGGCGCGCCAAAGGCGCGGCGCTGGCCATGATGAAGCTGCATTGGTCCCCGCGCTCGCCCTTCGTGCGCAAGGTGATGGTCGCGGCGCATGAGCTCGGCCTCACCGACCGTATCCAGACCGTGCGGACCGTCGTCGCCATGCAGAAGCCGGCGCGGGAGCTGCTGCCCGACAATCCGCTCGGCAAGATCCCGACGCTGGTGCTGGAGGACGGCACCGTGCTGTACGACAGCCAGGTGATCATCGAGTATCTCGACAGCCTGGCCGGCGGCGGCCGGCTTGTTCCCACCTCCGGCCCCGCGCGCTTCACGGAATTGCGCCGCCATGCGCTGGCGACCGGCTTCCTCGATCTTCTCATCCTGTGGCGGAACGAGCGGGACAAGCCGCAGCCCTTGCCCGCGCTGCTCGACGCCTTCGCGCTGAAGACCGATGCCGCCCTGCGCGCGCTGGAAGACGAGATTGGCGCCATCGCGGCGGGCCCGGTGGGCCTCGCGCAGATCACCACGGCGATCCTCGGTGCCTATATGGATTTCCGCTTCCCCGATCTGGGCTGGCGCGAGCGCTGCCCGGCCTTCTCCGCCTGGCAGCTTCGCTTCGCGGAGCGACCTTCCATGCGCGCGACCGAGATCGTGGACGCGTGACGCCGATGCCCGGACCGCTTTCCCACATCCGCATCCTCGACCTCGGCCGCATCATGGCCGCGCCCTGGGCGACGCAGATCCTGGCCGATCTCGGCGCCGATGTGATCAAGATCGAACGCCCGGGCGCGGGGGATGATACGCGCGCCTGGGGCCCGCCCTTCCTCGCGGCCGAGGACGGCACGCCGACGCGGGAGGCCGGCTACTTCCTCTCGGTCAATCGCGGCAAGCGGTCGGTGACGATCGACATCGCGCGGCCGGAAGGCCAGGCGCTGGTGCGCGACCTGGCCCAGCGCTGCGACGTGGTGGTGGAGAATTTCAAGGCGGGCGCGCTGGCGAAATACGGGCTCGACGCCGCCAGCCTGCGCGCGATCAAGCCGTCCCTGATCTGCTGTTCCGTCACCGGCTTCGGCCAGGACGGGCCGCGGCGCGACCAGGCGGCCTATGACTTCATGATCCAGGCCATGGGCGGGCTGATGTCCCTGACTGGTGAGCGCGACGGCGCGCCCCAGAAGGTCGGCGTGCCGATCATCGACCTGATGACTGGCATGTATGCCGCTGTCGCCATCCTCGCCGCCGTCGCGAAGCGCGAGAAGACAGGGCAGGGGGAGACCATCGACCTCGCCATGCTCGACGTCGCCTCTGGCATCCTCGCCAATCAGGCGATGAACTGGCTCGTCGGTGGGAAGGTGCCGCATCGCGCCGGCAACCGGCATCCGAACATCCAGCCGCAGGACGTCTTCCCGGCGAAGGATGGCTTCATCGTGCTGGCGGTCGGCAATGACGGCCAGTTCGCGAAGCTCTGCGAGGCGATCGGGCGGCCAGATTGGGCCGCCGATCCGCGCTTCGTGAAGAACGCGGACCGTGTCCGTAACGAGGCGACGCTGACGCCGCTTCTGACGGAGCGGTTCCGCGACTTCACGCGCGCCGAGCTCACGGCGCTGCTCGATGCCGCTGGCGTACCCTGCGGGCCAATCAACGCCGTGCCCGATGTCTTCGCCGATCCGCAGGTGCAGCACCGGCAGATGCTGCGCCACCTGCCGCATCCGCTGGCCGGCAGCGTGCCGCAGGTGGTCAGCCCGATCCGGATGCAGGATGCGCCGCTCTCCTACGACCGCGCGCCGCCGACGCTCGGGCAGCACACGGCAGAGGTGCTGGCGGAACTGGGCCTGGATGAGCCGGCGCGCCACGCGCTGGCCGCGAAGGGAATCGTCTGATGGCGCCGCGCATTCCCCTGCCGGCCTCGCGCGATGAGCTGGACGAGGCGCAGCGCGCCGTCTGGGACCGTGTTGTCTCCGGCCCGCGCGGGCAGGTGATCGGGCCGCTGCGCGCGGCGATCCACAATGCCGAACTCGCCGCGCGCTGGTCGGCGATGGGAGAGGCGCTGCGCTTCAACACCTCGCTGCCAAAGCGGCTTTCGGAACTCGCGATCTGCGTGACCGGCCGCCGCTGGAGCAGCCAGGTGGAATGGTGGGTGCACGCCCGCGTCGCGGCCGAGAATGGCATCGCGGCGGAGGCCCTGGCCGCGATCCGCGATGGGCAAAGCCCGCACTTCGCCGATCCGCAGGACGCGTTGGTCTATGACTTCGCCCGCGCCCTGCAGCTGGACGGGCGCGTGCCGGATGCGACCTATGCCGCCGCGCGCGAGGCCTTCGGCGTGAAGGGCGTGGTCGAGCTGACGGCGTTGATCGGCTACTACACCATGGTCTCGATGACGCTGAACGCGCATGGCATCCCGCTGCCGGAAGGGGAGGCGGATCCCCTGTCCGCGCCGGCGGAGGGACTGTTCGTCCTGCCGCCCCGGGACACCGCGCGGTGACGTCGCGCGCGCCGGCCCCCGCTGTTGCGGCGCCGCGGCGCGCGGTGCCCGCCGGCGCCTGCGATGCCCATACGCATGTCTTCGGCGGGCCGGAATTCGCCTCCGGCCCTTCGCCCTATGCCCTGCCGGATGCGCCGCTTGATGTGCATGCGGCCATGCGCGCGACGCTCGGCGTCGCCCGCGCCGTGCTGGTGCAGCCCGCCCCCTATGGCCGCGACCCGGCCTGCCTGCTCGATGCGCTGGCCCGCAGCGGCGGTGCGCTGCGCGGGGTGATGATCGCCGATGAGACGGTCACGGACGCGACGCTGGAGGCCTGGCATGCCGCCGGCATACGCGCGCTGCGTTTCGTCGAGATGCGCGCGCCCGGCGGCACCGGCCGCTATCCCGGCAGCATCGGCGTGGAGGCGCTGCGGGCGTTGGCGCCGCGGCTGCGGGCGCTCGGATGGCAGGCGCATCTCTGGGCGAGCGCCGCGCAGGGCGCGGAGCTGCTTCCAGACCTTGCTCGGCTCGGCGTGCCCCTCGTGCTCGACCATCTGGCGATGCCCACGAGCGCCGACGACCCGGCCTTCGACGCGGTGCTCGGGCATCTGCGCGAGGGGACGGCCTGGGTGAAGGCGACGCTCTGCCGCGTGCCGTGCGGCGGCGCGGGGATGGAGGCGCTGCGGCCGCTGCAGGATCGGCTAGTTGCGGCCAATCCGGACCGCGTCCTGTGGGGCTCCGACTGGCCCTATGTGCGGATGGAGCCTGCGCCCGATGCCGGCGCGATGCTCGATCTATTTCTCGGCTGGCTCAACGATCCGGACCTCGCGCGCCGGATCCTGGTGGACAACCCGGCCGTGCTGTTCGGCTTTGACGACTGAAGAAAAAGGGGAGGAACCAAGATGATCGGACGCAGGACCTTGCTGGGCACGCTGGCGCTGCCCGCGCTCGCCCTTCCGGCGCGGGCGCAGAACTTTCCGGACCAGCCGGTCCGCATGTTCGTGCCCTTCGCCGCAGGGGGACCGGCCGACATCATCGCCCGCGTCGTCGCGCGCGTGATGACCGATCGGCTGGGCCGACCGGTGGTCGTGGAATCGCGCCCCGGCGCGGGTGGCACCATCGGCGTGGACGCTGCGGCGAAGGCGCGGCCGGATGGGCACACGCTGGTGATGGCCAGCAGCGGCGCGGTGGTGATCCTGCCGCATATGCGCACCAACATGCCCTATGACCCGCTGCGCGACCTGGCGCCGGTCAGCCAGGTTCTCGGCGTGCCGCAGATCGTCTCGGTGGCGCCGAACCTCGGCGTCCGCTCGCTGCAGGAGTTGGTGGCGATGGCGCGGGCGCGGCCGGGGCAGCTCGCCTTCGGCTCCGCCGGCATCGGCTCCTCGCTGCACATGGCGGGCGAGTTGCTGAAGCTGCGGGCCGGGATCGACATCACCCATGTGCCCTATAATGGCGCGGCGCCCGCGGTGACCGACCTTCTGGCCGGCCGCATCCAGCTTCTGCTGGCCGATGTGCCCGCCCTGGTCGGGCAGGTGCGCGCCGGCGCGCTGCCTGCGCTCGCCGTCACGGCCGAGGCGCGGATCCCCGTGCTGCCCGATGTGCCGACCGCCATCGAGGCCGGCGTCCCCGGCCTGGTCAGCGAAACCTGGTACGGCGTGCTCGGCCCGGCCGGCATCCCGGCTGATCGCATCGCCACGCTGAACGCCGCGGTCCGCGCCGCGACCGAGGATGCGGAGGCGCGCCGCGTCCTGACCGAGCAGGGCGGGCGCATCGTGGGGGGCACGCCGCAGGCCTTCGCCGACTTCATCCGCCAGACCCATGCCACCTGGGGCGAGGTGGTGCGCGCCACCGGCGTGCGGATGGAGTAGCGAAGATGCAACGTCGCCTTCTTCTCGCGGCTGCTGCCGCGCTGCCCTTCGCGCCCGCCGCGGCGCAGCCCAGCTGGGCGCCGGCCCGCCCGGTGCGGATCATTGTGCCGCTGGCGCCCGGCGGCACGGCGGACACGATCGCGCGGCTGATCGCCGATCCACTGGCCGCGCAGCTCGGCCAGCCGGTGATCATCGAGAACCGGCCCGGTGGCACCAACACGATCGGCGCGGTGCAGGTCGCGCGCGCCCCGGCGGATGGGCTGACACTGCTCTATGCGCCGCCGCCGGTGCAGATCCTGAACCCGCTGATGATGCGCAACATGCCCTACGACGCCATGGCGGATTTCGCGCCCGTCGTGGCGCTGATGCGCGCGCCGAAGCTGCTGGTGGTGCGTCCGGACTTCCCGGCGAACAGCGTGGCGGAGTTCATCGCGGTGGCGCGCGCGCGGCCGGGCGCCATCACCTATGCGAGCTCCGGCATCGGGTCTTCCGCGCATCTCGCCGGCGCGCTGCTGGCGCAGATGGCGGGGATCGAGCTGCTGCACGTGCCGTATCGTGGCACCGCGCCGGGCGTGCAGGATCTGATGGCGGGCCGCGTGGACATGACGCTCGACACCGCCGCCGCGCTGCTGCCGCTGGTGCGGGAGGGGCGGCTGAAGGCGCTGGCGGTCAGCACGCGGGACCCGGCCCAGGCGGCGCCCGAGCTGCCGCCCATCGCAGCCACGCTGCCGGGCTTCCACGACGCCTCCTTCAACTACCTGCTGGCGCCCGCGCGTACGCAGCCCGAGATCATCGGGGCGCTGAACGCGGCGGTGAACCGCGTCCTTACCCAGCCCGCGGTGCGCGCGCGCTACGCGGCGCTCGGCGCGGAGCCAGTCGGCGGCACGCCGCAGGAACTGGCCGCGATGGTGCTCGAGGAGATCGAGCGCTGGCGCGGCGTCATCCAGGCCCAGGGGATCACGATCGAATGATGCTGCACCGCCGTTCCCTGCTGGTCGCCGCGCTGGCCTTACCGGCGCCGGCGCTGGCGCAAGCCTTCCCGACCAGGCCCATCCGGCTGATCTGCCCCTTCGCCGCTGGCGGCTCGGCCGACGCGTCCGCACGCCAGCTCGCCGAGCCGCTCTCGGCCGTGCTCGGCCAGCCGGTGGTGGTGGAGAACCGCCCAGGCGGCGGCGCGACCCTCGGCGCGCAGCTTGTCGCGCGCGCCGCACCGGATGGGCACACGCTGCTCTACGGCACGCCGGGGCCGCAGATCGTCAACCCGCATCTGATGCGCAGCGTGCCCTATGACCCGGTGCGGGATTTCGCGCCGGTCTCGGGCTACAAGCGCGCGCCGAACCTGCTGGCGATCCATCCCTCCATCCCCGCACGCAATGTGACGGAGCTGGTGGCTCTGGCGAAGTCCCGGCCGGGCATGCTGACCTTCGCGTCTTCCGGCGTTGGCTCGTCCTCTCACCTGGCCGGCGAGATGCTGAAGTTCCTGGGCGGCGTGGACATCACCCATGTGCCCTATCGCGGCACGGGCCCGGCGATGACGGATTTGCTGGCGGGCACGGTCAGCATGGCGCTCGACACGCTCTCCATCCTGCTGCCGCCATCCCAGGCGGGAAGCCTGCGCGCGCTGGGCGTCACGACGCCGCAACGCTCCCGCCTGGTGCCGGACCTGCCGGCGCTGGCCGAGGCGCTGCCGGGCTTCGACGCCGCGCCCTTCAACTACATCTCCGCCACGGGCGGCACGCCCGCCCCCATCATCGCGCGGCTGAACCAGGCCATCGTCGGCATCCTGAACGATCCCGCCTATCGCGCGCGCATGGAGGCGCTGGGCGAGGAAGCCACGCCCTCCACGCCGGAGGAGCTGGCGGCGACCATCGCGGCCGAAAGCGCGCGGTGGAAGCAGGTGATCGAGGCGGCGGGGATCCGGGTGGAATGAGCGAGACCTACGAGACGCTGAAGCTGGAGGTCGCGGATTTCGTCGCGACCGTCACGCTGGACCGCCCGCCGGTGAATGCCATGAACCGCGCGATGCGCGAGGAGATCGTGCGCGTCTTCGACGTGCTGCACGACCGCCCCGATGTCCGGGCCGTGGTGCTCACCGCCGCGGGCAAGGCCTTCTGCGCCGGCGCCGATCTCAAGGAACGGCCGGGCATCGCCGGCGAGCACGGTGCCTATCCGCGCCACAACCGCCTGACGCGCGCGGTCTTCGACAGCGTGATGGAATGCGGCAAGCCCGTGATCGCGGCGGTGAACGGCCTTGGCATCGGGGCGGGCTGCGTACTCGCACTCTGCGCCGACATCATCCTGGTGGCGGAAGACGCCTATCTGTCGATGACGGAGGTGGATGTCGGCTTGGCTGGCGGTGTGAAGCATGTGCGGCGGCATTTCGGGGAATCCGATGCGCGGCTGATGATCTACACCGCGCGGCGCATAAGCGGGCCTGAGCTTCTGCGGATGAACGCCGCCTCCCTGTGCCTGCCGCGCGAGGCGCTGCTTGGGGAAGCGCATCGCATCGCAGCCGAGATCGCAGCCAAGGTGCCGCTGGCCGTCCAGGCGGCGAAGAAGAGCTTCCAGGTGACGGAGTATCTGCCGCTGCACGAGGGCTACCGCTTCGAGCAGGGTCAGACCACGGCGCTCGCCGCAACCGAGGACACGCAAGAGGCCTGGCGGGCCTTCGCGGAGAAGCGCAAGCCCGTTTTCAAGGGAAGCTGAAATGGCGACGCGCGAGAAGGTGCTGCTGCTCTGTCCCATCCCGGCGGATCTGCGTGCCGCGCTCGCCGAGCGCTACGAGCTTGTTGATGACAAGCCGGGTGAGGGCGCGCGCCCTGGCTTCCGCATCGCCGTGACGACGGCGATGAACGGCGCGGGCGCCGCGCAGTTCGACCGGCTGCCGGACCTTCGGCTGCTATCGAGCCAGGGCACGGGCCTTGAGCGCATTGACCTCCCGGCCGCCGCCCAGCGCGGCATCGCCGTGGCCTACACGCCGGATGTGATGACCGAGGATGTGGCCGATGCCGCGATCGGGCTGATGTATGGAGCGGCGCGGCTGGTGGCCGAAGCCGACCGCTTCGTCCGCGCCGGGCGATGGGGGAAGGAGCGCATGCGCCCCGGCCTCAGCCTGTATCGCAAGACCGCCGGCATCGTCGGCATGGGGCGGATCGGGCAGGCCATCGCGCGGCGCTGCATTGGCCTTGGGATGGAGGTCGCCTGGTGCGGGCCGCGGCCGAAGCCCGAGCTGCCCTATGCTTTTCTGGATAGTGTGCTGGCGCTGGCGGAACGCGCCGATGTGCTGATCCTGGCGCTCGCCGCCGGGCCGGGCACGGAGCGCATGGTGGATGAGGCCGTCCTCCGCGCGCTTGGCCCGAAGGGCGTTCTCGTGAACATCGCGCGCGGCACGGTGGTGGAGGAGGCAGCGCTGATCGCGGCGCTGCAGCAGGGCACCATCGCGGGCGCCGGGCTTGATGTCTTCGCCACCGAACCGGCGCTCGACCCGCGTTTTCGGACGCTTGAGAATGTCGTGCTCGCGCCCCATTCGGCGTCCATCACGCAGGAGACTCGCGCGGCGCTGATCGCGCGGATGCTCGCCGATATCGAGGCCTTCCGTGCCGGGCGCGACTTCCTCGACGCGGCCGCGGCGGCCCGGTAACCAGCACCCATGCCCACGGCCCCGAACCGCGCCTCCGCAGCCGCACCGGCGATTGATCTCAATCGCAGCGCGGTCTCGCGCTACATCCAGCTGGCCACGCTGTTCCGGCGCCGGATCGAGCAGGGCGTCTGGCGGATAGGCGAACAGATCCCGACGGTGGACGATCTCGCAGCCGAATGCGGCGTGGCGCGCGCGACCATCCGGCAGGCGCTGGACCAACTCGAGGCGGAGGGGCTGATCGAGCGCTTCCGCGCCAAGGGCACCTTCGTGCGCGAGGCCCCCGCCGCGAACCGCCTGTGGTGCGAGGTGGAGACCGATTGGTCCGGGCTGCTCCGATCCCGCGAGGGGGCGGAGATCGAGGTGCTGGGCGAGACGAAGGGCGTGGCGGGCGATGCGACGCCGCCGGCGACCATCGGCACCGTGGCGCCGCGCTACGCCCATATCCGCCGCCGCCATTGGCGCGATGGCCAGCCCTTTCTCGTCACCGATGTGTTCCTCGATGAGCGGCTGCGGGCGAAGGTGACGGCCGAGGATTTGCGCGGCAAGACCGCGCTGAAGCTGGCGGCGAGCATCCCCGGCGTGCGGATCACCGATGCGCGCCAATCCCTGACCATCGGCACCGCGGACATCGAGACCGCGACGGCGCTGCAACTGCCGCTGAACGCGCCGGTCGCGCATGTGCGCCGCGCCGCTGTGGATCAGCGCGGGGTGCTGATCCTGGTCGCGGACGGCATCTATCGCGGCGATGTCGTTCGCATCGACATCAAGCTGCGCTGAGCACCGCCCGGCTGCCCGGCGGGACTGGTTGAGAGGGCTTCGAGAGCGTCAGGGAGGAATGGAGTGAACGAGCGCTCGCCTGGCTACGCCGGCCCAGCCATGTCGCGTCGGCTGATGCTTGGCGCGGGCCTCACCTGGCCCGCCCTGGCCGTCGCGCAGCAGCCATGGCCGCAGCGCGCGATCACGATCGTCGTCCCCTTCGCGCCGGGTGGTCCGGTGGACAATGCGGCGCGCCCATTGGCGGAAGGGCTGCGACGCCAGCTTGGCCAGCCCATCGTCATCGAGAACCGCGCGGGCGCCGGCGGGCTGGTGGGCACGCGCCAAGTGGCCCAGGCCCGGCCCGACGGCTACACGCTGCTGGTTGGTTCGCCAGGGCCGCTGACCATTGCGCCCGCCGCGTCGCCCGATGCGCCCGATCCGATGCGGGTCCTGGCGCCGGTCGCGTTGATCGCCGAAAGCCCGCAGGTGCTGGTGGTGCCGCCATCCTCGCCGGCCGCGACGCTGGACGCCTTCGTGGCGCTCGCCCGCGCGCGGCCTGGGGGGCTGAACCTGGGCTCGGCCGGCATCGGCACCACGCCGCATCTCGCAATGGAGTTGTTCGCGCGGATTGCCAGGTTGCGCTTCGAACATGTGCCCTATCGTGGCACCGGCGCGGCGCTGCCGGATGTCATGGCAGGCAAGATCGACGGGCTGTTCGGCGACATCTCTGCCGTGCTGGCGCCGGTCGAAGCCGGGCAGCTGCGCGCGCTGGCGGTGACCGGCCGCGATCGTTCGGCGCTGGCGCCGTCCATGCCCTCCGCGGCGGAGCTCGGCTATCCGCAGCTGACGGTGCGGAACTGGCAGGCGCTGCTGGCCCCGGCTGGCACGCCGGAGCCGGTGCTGGCGCGTCTCGCCGAGGCCGTCGCGGCCGCTCTGGCCGATCCCACCGTGCGCGCCGCACTCGCGCGCCAGGGCAGCACGCCGGGCGAGGGCGGCCCCGAGCGCCTCGCGACCTTCCTGCGTGAGGAGCGCGCGACCTGGGATCCGGTGGTGCGCGCGATCGGCCTCGTGATGCAGTGACCGCCGCGCGACCTGCCTAGCGCCAGAGATCGCGCGCGAAGGCGAGCAGGGCCGCGACGACGGCGTCAGGCTGTTCGGGCAGCAGCGCATGGCCGGCGCGCTCCACCACCACGCGCCGCGCGAGCGGGCCGAGCGCCGCCTGCACCTCCGCCTCGGACGGCGGCGGGGCGATCGCGTCCTCCGCCGCGGCCAGATAGAGCAGCGGCGTGGTCTCCGCCGCACGCAGCCAGGCGCGGTCCTGCGTCGCGGCGCGCGCCGCGCGTTGCGCCCGCGCGACAGGGGGATGCCACCCGGCCAGCCAGACGCTGGCATCATGGCCGGGCGCGAAATAGGCGCGCTGCAAATGGCGCAGCCGTTCCGCATCGGGCAGCGACAAGTCGAAGCTGGATGTGATGGCGCGGCTGATCTCGGGGTCCACCTCCGTGCCCGTCACGGCGGCCAGCATGGCGATGCCGCGCACGAGCTGCGGGTGATCATGGCCCATCATGCGCGCCACCCAATTGCCGGCGGCATGGCCCGCGACCAGCGCGGGACCGGTGGCGAAGCGCTCCATCACCGCGGCCACATCGGCCGCCATGTCGTGCAGCGTCGCGCCGTCGCGCAGCGGGGCGGATCGGCCGATGCCGCGCGCCTCGGGGCGGAGGACGCGACAGCCGGCGGAGACCAGCGCGGGCGCCACCGTGTCGAAATCCTCCTGCCCGCGGCCGAGCGAGGGGATCAGCACGATCGGATGGCCATTGCCGGCGACCTGCACCTCCAGCACGCCGCGCGGGAGGTCCAGCAGATGGGTCTCGCCGTGGTGGCCGGTGATCGGCGCTGCGTCCTTCATGCTGTCTCCTCACGGCCGCCGCCGACGCAGCCCCGCCGCCCTCAGGGGTCAATAGGTCATATGATTGACATTTAAGGTACGCAAAGGCCAGTCTTCCCTGCAAGAAGGCGGGCGAGGCGTGCCCGTCCGCCGGCCAGTCTCATGATGCGTCAGTCTTGGATCGTGCAGCAGATGCAGATCGCAGGTCCTTCCGGGGAGCAGGTGGGATGACAGCATGCGATGGCGGAGCAGCCGGAGTGCCGGACCGCTTCGAGCCCTGGCCGGCAGGCATCGAGCCCGATGTGCCGGTGCCGGGCTATCCCAACACCTGGCTCTTCACGCCGGCCCAGGCGCTGGTTCGGCGCCCGGCGACGAGAACCGAAGCGACCGGGCCGCTCGACCTTCAGCGCAAGCTGCCCTGCGGCGATGCGAACCTGGCGCAGCTCGCGCCGGGGCGGATTGCCATAGGCCAGCTCATGCACATCGCCGGCCGGATCCTCGACGAGGATGGCCGGCCGGTGCGCGGGGCGGTGGTCGAGCTGTGGCAGGCGAATGCGGCCGGCCGCTACTTCCACCCGATCGACCAGCGCGCGGCGCCGCTCGATCCGAACTTCATCGGCAATGGGCGCGTGCGTACGGATGAGGAAGGCCGCTACGCCTTCTTCACCATCAAGCCCGGCGCCTACCCCGTGCCGGTGAAGGAGACCTGGTGGCGGCCGCCGCATTTGCATTTCTCCGTCCTCGGGCCGTCCTCGCTGTCCCGCCTGGTCACCCAGATGTATTTCCGCGGCGATCCGCTGAATGCGCTCGACCGCATCCTGAACTCGATCCCCGACGCGGCCGCGCGGGAGCGGCTGATCGCGCGCGACCTGCCGCCGGCGGAGGTGGGCGACGAATGGCTCGGCTTCACCCACGACATCGTGCTGCGCGGGCGCCACGCCACGCCTGTGACGCCGTGAGGAGCGCGCCCGCATGAGCCTCGCCACGCCCGCCGCGCGCTTGCTGCCGACCTCGCAGCACACGATCGGCCCCTTCTTCCCAAGCACCTTCTTCCAGCCCGGCGACAATGACCTGACCATCGTTGCCGCTGGCGCCCAGCCCACGCGACGGGGGGAGACGATCCTGCTGCGCGGCCGGGTCACCCGCGCGGAAGGGCTGCCCTGCCTGAACCAGATCCTGGAGGCATGGCAGGCGGATGCGGGCGGCCGCTTCCGCCATCCGCTCGACCCCGAACGGCACTTGGCCGATCCGGATTTCCTGGGATGGGGCCGGGCCTGGACGGATGAGGACGGCCACTACGAGTTCCGCACCGTGATGCCGGGCGGCTATGCCGAGGCCGGTGGGCGACGCGCGCCGCATGTGAACCTGACCGTGATGGGCGCCGGGCTGATGCGCCGCGTGCAGACCACGTTGTTCTTCCCCGACTTCCCGGCCGAGAACGCCGCCGATCCGGTCCTTGCCCTAGTGTCGGCGGCGCAGAGGAACCGGCTCGTCGCAGTCCCCGATGGCATAGTGGATGGGTTGCGCGTCTTCCGCTTCGACATTCGCTTACGCGGCGATGCCGATGAGGAGACGCCCTTCTTTGAGGAGTGAAGGGACCGCTGAGACTTGGGATGCGGGACGCAGATGCGGCCGTTCCTCGTTGTGCTCCCTCCTCCATGCTGCTCCCGCATCGGCCAGCGACAGGTACCGATAGGCGTCGAGGGATTTCGAGCGACGCTCGGGTGCGCGCTCAACCCTCAACTATGCTGAGTGGGGAAGGGCTGAACCATATACGGATCGGTAGCTCGACCAACCGGCGCCCTCGCGGTGGGACCGCCTAGGGCGGCGTCAGCGGTGCATCGAGAAGCCAAGCCGTGATCGGAAAGGTCACGGCGGCGACCACGGTCGACAGCAGGACGGCCGCCGAAACGTCGCTCGCTCCCGCACCGTGCCGCTGAGCCAGCAGGAAGGCGTTGGTCGCGGTGGGCATCGCAGCCAACAGCACGCCCGCAGTTACCCAGAAGGCGTCGAGTTGCAGCCACATGCCAAGCACCAGCCAGATGAGCGCGGGATAGGCCACCAGCTTCGCCAGCATCGCGCCCGCGGCCACCCCGAGCAGATCCCGCCCGACCGACAGGCGCGCGAGCGTGCCGCCGAGCGCGAACAGCGCCGTCGGCCCCGCCGCGCCACCGAGAAAGGCCAGGAAGCGCTCGATCGGATCCGGCAGTGACCATCCAGCCGCGGCCAGCAGCACGCCGCCGCAAATGGAGAGGATCACCGGGTTACGGGCCAAGCCTCGCTCCCCGTACCAGGCCGCACGCAACCCTGCGCCCGCTGCGCCGCCAGCGCGCGCCATCAACACGCTGCCCAGCGCGATGATCACGGCAACTTCGGCAATGATGGCCATCGCGATCGGCCCAGCCGCGCGCGGGCCCAGCATCGGAAGCAGGAGTGGCGGCGCCAGATAGCCAACATTGCCCATGGCGGCCGCCGCCCCGAAGGCCGCAGCCGCTTGCCGCCCATGTCGCTGCCAGAGGGCGACCAGCATGGTTGCGGCAAAGATCAGCAGGCAGGCGCCGAGATACCCACGGAAATAGGCCGGCTCGAAGCTTTGCGCGAGGGGCTGCGCCGCCATCAGGCGCAGCAGCAGCGCCGGTAGCGCCACGTTGAAGCTGAACAGGCCGATCGCATCCACCAAGACGGGCGACACCAGTCGCTGTCGTGCGGCCAGGAACCCCAAGGCGACCACGGCAAAGATCGGCAGGCAAAGAGAGAGGAAACCTAGCACGGGCTCATGCTCGCTGCATTGGTGGTCCGACACCAGCGAGGTTGTCCCGCGCCGCCGAGCTGGTCTGGCCGCAGCATCCGGTGGGGCAGGGCCATCTCAGCGCAACGCGGCCGTGCCGGACGCGGGCTCCCAGACGCCCTCGGGTGGCGGCACGGTGCCAGGGCGCGGATCGAGCGGCAGAAGGCGGTGCAGCCCCGTCTCTGCCTCGAACAGAGCGGCGGCACGTAGGGCGACATCCTCGCGCCGCGGCGGGGCGGCGATCTGCAGGCCGACGGGCCGACCATACTGGTCGAAGCCGCAGGGCACCGCGACGGCCGGGCAGCCGGCCATGGTGATCGCGGCATTCAGCATCGAGCCCGCCATATAGTGTTCCAGCTTCACGCCGGCGATGCTGACCGGGTTGCGCAGCATGACGTCGAAGGCCGGCGTGGCCGCGCCTGGCGTGATGAACACATCGTAGGTCGCGAGCAGCTTGGCCATGCGGCGGTAGAAGGCGGCGCGCTCGCGATCGGCCCAGGCCAGCTGGCTTGGCGTGGCGGCAAGGCCGCGCTCGGTGTTCCAGATGATGTCGGGCTTCAGCTGGTCGCGCATCGTCTGCAACTGCAGCTCGCGATCCACCACGAAGGATTGGCTGCGGAGCACCAGAAAGGCTTCGGCCAGCTCGCCGAGGTCGGGCGCCACCTCCTCCACCACGCAGCCCAGCGCCTCGAACCGGCGCACCTCGCGCGCGCAGATCTCGCGCGTCTCGCGGTCCACCGGCAGCTGCCCGTTGAAATCGGCGGTGAAGGCGATGCGGCGCGGCCGGTGGCGCTCGGCCTCCGCCACCGCCTGCGCATAGCTCGTGGCGGGCGCGTCATAGGTCAGTGGATCGAGCGGGCACCAGCCTGCCATCGTATCCAGGAACAGCGCGAGATCCGCCACGCAGCGCGCCATCGGGCCCTGCACGGTCAGCGGCGCGAACAGGTTGTTCGGCGTGCCGCGCGTGACGCGCCCGGGCGATGGGCGCAGCCCGACGACCGAGCAATAGGTGCCAGGCCGCCGCAGGCTGCCGGCGTGGTCCGTGCCCTGCGCCAGCCAGACCTCGCCGGTCGCGACCGAGACGGCGCCGCCCCCGGTGCTGCCGGCGCAGGTCAGCGATGTGTTCCACGGATTACGCGTGCGGCCGAAGACCTCGTTGAAGGTGGAGCCGCCGGCGCCGAATTCCGGCGTGTTCGACTTGCCGATCACGATGCCCCCGCGCGCCTCGATCCGCTTCACCACGGGGTGGGAGGCCTGCGGCACATGGTCCTTGAAGATCGGCGAGCCATAGGTCGTGCGCACGCCCGCAACATCGGTCAGGTCCTTGATGCTGACGGGCAGCCCCCCGAGCCAGCCAGGCGCGCCCTCATGCTCCCGGCCTTCGCCCTTCATCAGGCGCTTCGCGTGATCGCGCGCGCGATCGAGGCAGAGTGTGGGCAGCGCGTTCACTGCCGGCTCGACCTCCGCGATGCGGGCGGCCGCGGCCTCGATCAGATCCAGCGGCGAGACCTCGCACCGCTGGAGCAAGGCGACGGCCTCGGTGGCGGTGAGGTGGGTCAGTTCTGTCGCCATAGCTGCTGGTCCTTCTGGCCCCGGCATCAAGGGACCATTGTCAGCCGCCCCTGGCTGGCCCGGCAAGGGAGGGGGCAGCATGCAGAGTATGGCGGGCCCGCCCAACTCGGGCGCCGTTCGTTGATGCATCCAAATCGAGACGACAGATCAACTCCAAACCCAATCCCCATCGCCAACCAATCCCTCGGCTCAAGACGCAATGGGTGCGTCATATATGCGTCAAGCTGTTGTCATGTACTGCCGCTATGCCCCGCGCCCAGCAGGAGTGGCGGGGATGTTGGAGCTTCAGGGACTGACGCGGCGCTTTGGCTCGGTCACCGCAGTGGACCAGGTCCGCTTGCTGGTGCCGGAAGGCCAGATGGTCGGTGTGATCGGCCGCTCCGGCGCCGGCAAATCCACGATGCTGCGCATGATCAACCGACTGACCGATCCGTCCGAGGGGCGCATCCTGTTCGGGGGCAAGGATGTCACCGCCCTCAAGGGGGCTGCGCTGCGTCGCTGGCGCACCGATTGCGCCATGATCTTCCAGCAATTCAACCTCGTGCAACGGCTCGATGTGCTGACCAATGTGCTGGTCGGGCGGCTTAACCATCGCCCGGGCGTGATGGGCACGCTGACCAGCCTGCTGAAGATGTTCACGGCCGAAGAGCGCGCCATGGCGATCCAGGCGCTGGACCGCTTCGACCTGGCCGAGACCGCGCTGCAGCGGGCGGATACGCTGTCCGGTGGTCAGCAGCAGCGCGTGGCCATCTGCCGCGCGTTGTTGCAGGAACCGAAGATCATCCTCGCTGATGAGCCGATCGCGAGCCTCGACCCGCGTAACGCCAAGACCGTGATGGATGCGCTGCGGCAGGTGAACCGCGAGGACGGCATCACGGTGCTGACCAATCTGCATCACCTCGACACCGCGCGGCAGTATTGCGACCGCATCATCGCCATGCAGTCCGGACGCGTGATGTTCGACGGTACACCAGCCGCGCTGACGGGCGCGCGGGTGCGCGAGATCTATGGCGTGTCCGAGGACGAGTTCGACGACCAGGCGGAGGTGGCGGTGAGCCCCAAGATGCCCGCCGGCCTTCCACAGGGCGGCCTCGCGCTCGCCTGAGCCCGATCCCCAACCGATGGAGCACAAGACCATGATCACTCGCCGCCTTCTGACGGCTGGCGCCGCCCTGGCGCCCTTCGCCGCCCTGGCCCAGGGCGCCGCCCCGACCATGCCCGCTCCTGGCCGCCGCGCCTGGGCGCAGCAGGTGCCGCAGATCCGCATCGGTCTGCTCGGTGGCGAGAACGAGAGCGACCGTCTCGGCCGCTTCGACGCCTATCGCCAGCTGCTCGAGACCACCTTCGGTGTACCCGTGCGGCTGTTCCCGGCCGCCGACTATGCCGGCGTGATGCAGGCCTTCGGGGCGCGGCAGATCGAGGGCGCGGGCATGGGCGCTTCCGCCTATGCCGGCGCCTGGCTCGACACCAATGGCGGCGTGGAGCCGCTTTGGGTGGCGCGGGAGAGCGATGGTGGCATTTCCTATGTCGCCGTGATGGTGGTGCGCGCCGATAGCGGCATCACCAGCCTCGAGCAGATGCGCGGCAGGTCCCTGGCCTGGGCCGATGCCAACTCCACCTCCGGCTACCTCGTGCCACGCAGCGAGCTGCGGAATGGCGGCCTCGACATCAACACCTTCTTCTCCCGCACCGGCTTCGGCGGCGGGCATGAGCAGGCGGTGGTGGCCGTTCTGCAGCGCCAGTACGACGCGGCCGTCACCTGGGCGAGCGGCCAGGGCGAAGTGAGCGAGGGCTTCACCCGCGGCAACCTGCGCGCGATGGTGCAGAAGGGCATGCTGAACATGCGCGACCTTCGCATCATCTGGACGTCGCGCCCGATCCTGAACGGTCCGTTCACGGTGCGCCGCGACCTGCCGCAGGCCTTCAAGGATGATCTGCTGGCCTTCCACGTCGCGCTCGCCGCGGCGCATCCGCAGGTCTACGCGCAGATCGAGCGCGGCGGCGGCCAGGGCTACGCCCCGGTGAACCACAGCATGTTTGAGCCGATCGTGCAGCTGCGCCGCGAGGAAGCGGCTGAGCGGCGTCGCCGGTCCTGATGTCTGGCGCGGCCTTCGCCCTGCCCGGCTCTGCGGTTGCGCGGGGCGAGGCCGCCTTCCAGGAGGCACGGCGCCTGCGCCGCCGCGCCAGCCTGTTCTATGGCGCGGTGCTTCTGCTCTGCGTGCTGGTCGCGGCCTGGATCAGCGAGGCGTCGCCCGAGCGCCTGGCCGAAGGCCTGCCGCGTATCGGCGAGTATTTCTGGCGCGTGCTGCCGACGTTCAGCGCGGATGCGTTCTTCGCCGATTGGGAAACCGATGGCAGCTTCGCCGCCTGGATGTACCGGGCCGACAAGTGGCTGTGGCTGATCTTCGAGACCAGCCAGATGGCGGTGCTCGGCACGCTGTTCGGTACGGCGATCAGCCTGTCGCTTTGCTTCGTCGCCGCGCGCAACCTCTCACCAGCCCCTTGGGCCTATCACGCGGCGCGGCGCGTCCTGGAATTCTGCCGGACGGTGCCGGAGATCGTCTTCGCCCTGATTTTCGTCTGGGCCTTCGGCATCGGCCCACTGGCTGGCATCCTGGCCATCATCATCCACACCGCCGGCGCGAACGGGAAACTGTTCGCGGAGGTCGCGGAGAATGCCGATACGAGCCCGATGGAAGGCGTGCGCGCCGCCGGCGGCAACTGGTTCGAGCGCATGCGTTACGGCGTGCTGCCGCAAGTGCTGCCGAATTTCCTTAGCTACACCCTGCTGCGGTTCGAGGTGAATGTGCGTGGCGCGAGCGTGCTCGGCTTCGTCGGCGCGGGCGGCATCGGTGAGGAACTCTACCACGTGATCGCCTTCAACTATTACGAGGAAATCAGCGCCATCGTCGTGCTAATCATCCTGACCGTCGCATCCATCGACCTGATCTCGGAACGTCTGCGCAGGCGCCTGTCGGCCGCCGATGCGCGGGCTTCGGCGGGGTGAACGCCATGGCCCTCGCTCGTCCCTCCTCGGCGCAGATCGCCGCACTTCGTCTTCGGATGCCGCGCGCCTTCGGCCCACCCGCCGCCGTGCGCGCGGCGCGCCTGCTGACGCTGGCCGCTTGCCTCGGCTGGATCGGCTTCCTGCTGTGGTGGTTCGGCTTCTCGCCGCAGCGGATCTGGAACGGCATCTCGGGCCTCGGCACCATCGTGGTGCTGATGGTCCCGCCTGCGCCGGGCGAGCTGTGGATCGAGATCCTGAAGGGCATCGCGGAAAGCGTCGCCATGGCCTTCCTTGGCACCTTCGTCGCCGCGCTGATCGCCGTGCCGCTCGGCTTCCTCGGCGCCGGCAATGTCGTGACGAACACGCTCGCGCATTTTTCGATCCGCCGCCTGTTCGACGGTTTTCGCGGCGTGGACCAGCTGATCTGGGCGCTGGCCTATGTGCGTGCAGTCGGGCTCGGCCCGTTGGCCGGGGTGCTGGCGATCGCGACCGCCGATATTGCGGTACTGGCGAAGCTCTATGCGGAAGCCATCGAGAATGCCGAGAAGAAACAGGCCGAGGGCATCGACGCCGTCGGCGGCAACCAGATGCTCCGCACGCGCTTCGGCATCCTGCCCCAGGTCCTGCCCATCATGCTGGCGCAGGCCTTGTACTTCTTCGAGAGCAACACCCGCTCCGCCGCCATTCTCGGCGTGGTTGGCGCGGGCGGGATCGGCTTGCAGATTGCCGAGCGCATCAAGGTCCGGCATTGGGACGAGGTGGCCTTCATCATCATCCTGATGATCGCAACCGTGGCCTTGATCGACTTCATCTCCTCCCGCCTGCGCGCGCGGCTGATCGGCACACGGGACGGGAAGCCCACCTAGCCCAGCCGGTAGCCCGGTTCCGACCCGCATGATAGGGCATTGGTCTCGCCTCGCGCTGGGTTCAGGACAACAAGCGGAGCATCGACAGCTGCCATGATCCACTCCCCCCGTCTGCTTTCGCTGGCCTGTCTTCTCGCCCTGCCGGTCACGGCGTCTGCCCAGGACAGGCAGGTCTTTCATCGGGTTGCGACGATTGAAGCGGTCCGTATGCTCCCGCCCGATCGGGATCGCTCGCGCCGCTCGATCGCGGAAATTGTCGCCGCCGCGCAGGACGGGATGCTGCTGGTCTATGTGGATGGCGAACAGCGCGGGCTCGGCTTTGTCGACATCGCCGATCCCGCCGCACCCCGCCCCGCTGGCTTCCTGGCGACCGAGGGGGAACCGAATTCGGTCGCGACGCTGGGCGGCCGCGCCTTCGCGGTGGTCGATACCTCCCCGACCAAGGACGCGCCCTCAGGCCATGTCGCCGTGGTGGATGTCGCCAGCCGGCGGGTGGAGGCGCGCTGCGAACTGGGCGGGCAGCCGGATTCGGTCGCGCTCAGCCCCGATGGGCGCTTCCTGGTCGTGGTGATCGAGAATGAGCGCGATGAGCGACGCGACCAGGGGCGCATCCCGCAGCTGCCGCCGGGCAATCTGACCATCATCCCCGTGGGCGCCGGCGGGCTCGACTGCGCCGGGCTGCGCCGCGTCGACCTCACAGGCCTTGCGGAGGTCGCCCCCACCGACCCCGAGCCCGAATTCGTGGATGTGAATGCGCGCGGCGAGGCGGTCGTCACGCTGCAGGAGAACAACCACATCGTGCTGGTCGATGTCGCGACCGGCCGCGTCACCGGCCATTTCCCGGCCGGCCGGGTCACGCTCGACGCCGTGGATGGCCGCCGCGACGGCGCGATCCGCCCGACCCAGCGCCTGGAGAATTTGGTGCGCGAGCCCGATGCGGTGAAGTGGCTGGATGAGAGCCGCTTCGTCACCGCGAATGAGGGCGACATGGTCACCGGCTCTCGTGGCTTCACCATCTTCCGCCGCGACGGCACGGTGGAATGGGATTCGGGGAATCTGCTGGAGCATCTAGCGATCCGCCTCGGCCACTATCCCGAATTGCGATCCGGCAACCGCGGCAATGAACCGGAAGGCGTGGAGATCGCGACCTTCGACGGGGAGCGGTTGATCTTCATCGGGTCCGAGCGCGCCTCGATCGTGACGGTCTGGCGGGACGAAGGCCCGGGGCGCGCGCCGACCTTCCTGCAGGTATTGCCGACCGGCGTCGCGCCGGGAGGCCTGCTCGCCATCCCCTCGCGCGGGCTGTTCGTTGCGGCGGGTGAAGGCGATAATCCTGAGAGCGGGTTGCGCTCCTCGCTGACGATATACCGCCGCGGCACGGGGCCGGTGAGCTACCCGACCATCGAATCAGGCAACGCGGCGGACGGCACGCCCATCCCCTGGGGCGCGCTGTCGGGGCTGGCGGCGGACCGCCAGGTGCCGGGCCGGCTCTACGCCGTGACCGACAGCTTCTACGCCGAGGCGAGCATCCTGACGCTGGACGCCACCGCCACACCGGCGCGGATCACGGAAGCCCGCACCGTCACGCGGGACGGGCAGCCGGCGCGCAACCTGGATATCGAGGGCATCGCCACGCGGCCGGGCGGCGGCTTCTGGCTGGTCTCGGAAGGCAATCCCGAACGGCGCGAGGGTGTGCTGCCCGATCTGCTGCTGCGCGTCTCCGCCGCCGGCGCGATCGAGGAGGAGATCCGCCTGCCGGAGGCCATCGCCCGCCACGCGCTGCGCTTCGGCTTCGAAGGCGTGACGGTGGCCGGTGAGGGTGCGGGCGAGACGGTCTGGATCGCCGTGCAGCGCGAATGGGCCAATGACCCGCGCGGACGGGTGAAGATCCTGCGCTACCAGGTCGCCACGCGCGAATGGGGCGTGCTGCACTACCCGCTGGATGCCACCCCCGCAGGCTGGATGGGACTGTCCGAGATCACCGCGACCGGGCCCGACAGCTTTGTGGTGATCGAGCGCAACAACCAATGGGGCGAGACGGCGATCAAGCGCCTTTACGCCTTCTCTGTCGCTGGCCTCACTCCCGCTGCGCCGGGCGCGGCGGAGGTGCCGCTCATCACCAAGCGCCTTCTGCGCGACGTCGTGCCCGACCTCGCGCGGACCGGCGGCATCGTGCTGGAGAAGTTGGAAGGCTTCGCGGTGGATGCGGCGGGCGATGCCTTTGCCGTGACGGACAATGACGGCGTGCAGAATGTCTCTGGCGAGACACAGTTTCTCCGTCTTGGCCGGCTGCTGCTGCGCTGATGGCTGAGAGCGCACGCTTCGATCTTCTGGTTATCGGCGCCGGCATTGTCGGGCTGGCGCATGCGCTGGCGGCCGCGCGGGCGGGGCTGCGCGTTGCGGTCGTGGATCGCGACGCGCAGGCCAATGGGGCCTCGATCCGCAATTTTGGCTTCGTCACCGTCACGGGGCAGGGGCTGCCTGCCACCTGGCCGCGGGCACGGCGCGCGCGCGATGTCTGGGCCGATCTTTGCGTGGCGGCGAAGATCCCGGTCCTCCATCGCGGCCTGCTGATGGCGGCCCGCCGACCCGAGGCCGTCGCGGTGATCGAGGAATTCGCCGGCGGGCCGATGGGGGAGGGCTGCACCATCCTGCCGCGTGCCGCGCTACCGGCGCCACTGCGCGGCGACGGCGCAGTACTTGCCGCGCTCCACTCCCCGCACGAACTGCGCGTCGAAAGCCGCGAGGCGATCCCACGCCTGGCCGCCTGGCTGGCCGAGACGCTCGGCGTGACCTTCCTGTGGCGACGCAGCGTGATGGCCGTGGAGGCCGGGCGCGTGGTGACGCCCCAGGGCACGCTCTACGCCGAGCGCATCGTGGTCTGCCCGGGCACGGAACTGGCCGCGCTCTTCCCCGACGCCTTCGCTCGGCGCGGCACGACGCTGTGCAAGCTGCACATGCTACGGCTGGCGGACCCTGGCTGGCGCTTGTCGGCCGCGGTGATGAGCGACCTCGGCCTTCACCGCTATCGGGGCTATGCCGATTGCGCATCCCTGCCGGCCCTGCGCGCAAGGCTGGCGGCGGAACAGGCAACGCAGCTCGAGCATGGTGTCCACCTGATCGTGGTGCAATCTGCCGATGGGACACTCGTGGTCGGCGACAGCCACCATTACGGCGCCACCCCCGATCCCTTCCAGCCCGAGGCGGTGGACGCCTTGATCCTGGAGGAGTTCGAACGCGTGCTCGGCGCGCCGCCGCCGACGATCGAGCGCTGGGTCGGTCTCTATCCCTCCGGGCCCGACGACGCCTTCCATGAAGAAGTGGCGCCGGGCGTGCGTTTGGTCTCCGTCACCTCCGGCACCGGCGCCTCCACTGCCTTCGGGCTGGCGGAGGAGGTGCTGCGCGATATGCAGGTTCTCTCATGATCAAGGCCATCATTCTCGACTGGGCCGGCACGGTGCTGGACCATGGCTCGCGGGCGCCGATGGGTGCCTTTGTCGAGGCCTTCGGGCGCTTCGGCGTGGAGCTCAGCATTGCGCAGGCCCGCGGGCCGATGGGGATGGCGAAGGCCGACCACATCCGCCTGGTCGGCCGCGCCGTGAACGAGGCCTGGCGCGAACGCCATGGGCGCGACTTCGACGAGAGCGATGTGCAGGCCATCTTCGAGGTGTTCGAGCCGCTGAACATCGCAGCTGTCGAGGCGCACAGCGCCTTGATCCCCGGCGCGCGGCAGACACTGGAGTGGTGCGCGGCGCGCGGCATCCGGATCGGCTCCACCACCGGCTATACGCGCCCGATCATGCAGCGCCTTGCCCCACTCGCGGCCGCGCAGGGGTTCGCGCCGGAGGTGATGGTCTGCGCTGGCGATCTGGCGGCCGGCCGGCCGGCGCCGCTGCAGATGTGGAAGGCCATGGCCGAGATGGGCGTCTGGCCGGCGAGTGCCGTCATCAAGGTGGATGACACGCCGCCTGGCATCGGCGAGGGACGCGCCGCCGGCACCTGGGCGGTCGGCGTTGCGCTGTCGGGCAACATTGCCGGGCTGACGGAAGCGGAACTGGCTGCCTTGCCGGAGGCCGAACGGGCGGCCCTGCGTGGCCAGGCCAAGGCCGAGCTGACGGCCGCCGGCGCTCATCTGGTGATCGACTCTATCGCAGACCTCCCCGCGGCGGTGGCTGAGATCGAGGGGTGGATCGCGCGCGGAGAGGACCCGTCGTCATTGCGCGCAATATGACGCGGAACTGCAATCTTTTCGTCACGCAGATGTCGCCTCGCTCCGCTAGGGCATTGGCGGCCAACCCAGCCAGGGAATGCTGTCCATGCGACGGAGTCTTGTCCTCACCGGTCTCGCCCTTGGGCTTGGCCTGCTCGCCACGCCGCCGGCCGATGCCCAGCAGCGCACGCGCCTGACCGTTTACACCGCGCTCGAGAACGAGCAGCTCGCCCCCTTCAAGCAGGCCGCTGAAGCGGCGATGCCGGGCATCGAGATCGCCTGGGTGCGCGACAGCACCGGCGTCATCACTGCCCGCCTGATCGCGGAGCGCGCCAACCCGCGCGCCGACATCGTCTGGGGCCTGTCCGTCTTCTCGCTGCTGCAGCTGGAAGGCATGGACATGCTGGAGCTCTACACGCCGCGTGGCGCGGAGGCACTGCGCCCCAACATGCGCTCCGCCCGCAACCCGATGACCTGGACTGGCATGGACGCCTTCGTCTCGGCCGTCTGCTTCAACACGGTGGTCGCGCAGCAGCGTGGCCTGCCGCGCCCGAGCACCTGGGCCGATCTGCTGGATCCGCGCTTCCGCGGCCAGATCGCCATGCCGAACCCGAACAGCTCCGGCACGGGTTTCCTGACCATCGCGGGCTGGATCGGCACGCAGGGCGAGGCGCGGGCCTGGGACTACATGACGCGCCTGCATGACAACATCCAGGTCTACACCCACTCCGGCTCGGCGCCCTGCAACAACGCCGCGCGCGGCGAATATGCGGTCGGCCTCAGCTTCGACATGCGCTCTGTCGCGCTGAAGAACCAGGGTGCGCCCATCGACATCATCGTGCCGAGCGACGGTGTGGGCTTCGACCTGGAGGCAACGGCCATCATCCGCGGCACGCGCAACCTCGATGCAGCGCGACGCCTGGCCGATTTCGCCGTCAGCCGCCAAGCGATGGAGCTCTATGGTCGCTACTACGCGCTGCTGGCCCTGCCGGGCGTGGAGCCGACGGTGCGCGGCTACCCGACCGAATTCGCCGAGCGTCTGGTGAGCGCGAACTTCACTGAGATTGCGGCGAATCGCGACCGTATCCTGCGCGAGTGGGCGCAGCGCTTCGACGGCAAGTCCGCGCCGCGCTGATGTCGGTGGCGCTGGAGGAAGGCGGCGCGACGACCGGTGGCGATACGCCGCCGGTACGCCCGCCCTTCCTCGAGATCGCAAGCGTCGGCAAGCAGTTCGGCAGCTTTGTCGCGCTGAAGGACGTCTCGCTCTCGATTTCCGAGGGCGAGTTCGTCTCTTTCGTCGGCCCCTCGGGCTGTGGCAAGACGACGTTGCTGCGGGCCATCGCCGGGCTTGATCCCGCGACCACAGGCGTGATCCGGCAGGCGGGGCGGGAGATCACCGGCCTGCCGCCAGCCGCGCGCGATTTCGGCATCGTGTTTCAGTCCTATGCGCTGTTCCCGAACCTGACGGTCGCGCAGAACGTCGCCTATGGCCTGCGTGGCCCGGGCTGGAGCCGCAGCCGCACCGATGCGCGTGTTGACGAGTTGATCCGCCTTGTCGGTCTGGCGGAGCATGCGCGGAAGTATCCGGCGCAGCTCTCAGGCGGTCAGCAGCAGCGTGTGGCGCTGGCGCGTGCGCTTGCGCCCGAGCCCGGCCTGCTGCTGCTCGACGAGCCGCTCTCGGCGCTCGATGCCATCGTCCGGCTGCATCTGCGCCAGGAGATCCGCGCGCTGCAGCGGCGGCTGGGTGTGACCACCATCATGGTTACGCACGATCAGGAAGAGGCCATGAGCGTGTCCGACCGCATCGTGGTGATGAGCCGCGGGCGCGTCGAGCAGGTCGGCACGCCGGAGGATGTCTATCGTCATCCTGCGAGCGCCTTTGTCGCCGGCTTCGTCGGTCGCTCCTCGATGATCGAGGGTGTGGTTGGCGCAAGCCCGGCGACGATTGAGGCGGGCGGTCATGTGATCCCGGCGGAGGCGGCGGGCGGCATGCTCTACGGCGCCGAGCTCCGCGCCTTCGTCCGGCCTGAGGATGTTCGGCTTGGCGATGCGGCGCGCGACATGCCGGGCGCGGTGCTGATGGATGTCGTCCATGTGGAATTCCTGGGCGCGACCTGCCGCGTTGCGCTGGAAGCGGGGCGGCTCAGGCTGGAAGCGGATGCCCCGATGGCGGCGCTTCGTGCGGCCGGTGCGGTTCCGGGGGGGCGTCTCCTCGCCGCCATTCCGGCCGATGCGGTGATGGTCTTTCCGGCCGATGTCTGACGCGACGCTCGGCGAGCGTCTGTCGGTGCCGGGTCCGGGGCGTGGCCGCTTAGAGGGCCCGCCGGTGCGCCTGCGGGCTTCACTCGATGACCGGCTGATGCAGGCGGGGCTGTGGCTCGCGCTGACCTTTTTGCTGGTGGCGCTGGTGCTGCCCATGGCGATGCTGCTGGTGCGGGCCTTCCAGGACGCCGAGGGCGCCTTCGTCGGGCTGGCGAATTTCGCCACCTATGTCTCGACGCCAGCGCTGGTCCGATCGGTCTGGAACAGTGTGTGGACGGCGGCGGTGACGACCGTGATCGTCGTGCCGTTGGCCTTCGGGTATGCCTATGCCCTGACGCGATCCTGCATGCCGTTCAAGCCAGTCTTCCGCGCGGTGATGCTGCTGCCGATCCTGGCGCCATCCCTTCTGCCGGCGCTGGCGCTGATCTACCTCTTCGGCAACCAGGGCATGCTGCGCTGGCTGCTGTTCGGCGAGAACATCTACGGCCCCTGGGGCATCATCGCGGCGCAGGTCTTCTACTGCTTCCCTTCGGCGGCGATCATCCTCGCCGTCGCGCTCGCGACCGCCGATGCGCGGCTCTACGAGGCGGCGGAGGCGCTCAAGGCTGGGCGTGCGCGCATCTTCGCCAGCGTTACCCTGCCCGGGGCGCGCTATGGGTTGGTGTCGTCCGCGGTGGTGGTGTTCACGCTGGTCGTCACCGATTTCGGCATCCCGAAGGTCATCGGCGGCCAATTCCAGGTGCTGGCGACCGATGTCTACAAGCAGGTCGTCGGGCTGCAGAACTTCAACATGGGCGCGGTGGTCGGCATCGTGCTGCTGCTGCCCGCTTTGGCTGCCTTCGCCCTGCAACGCTGGGCGGAGGGGAAGCGCAGCGCGACCCTGACAGGGCGTGCCGTCCCCTATGTGCCGCGACCGCGCCGCGCGCGTGACCTGCCGCTGCTGGTGCTCTGCACAGTCATCGCGCTGCTGCTGCTCGGGATCGTCGGCGTTGCGGCATGGGGTTCGTTGATCCGCTTCTGGCCGTGGAACCTGTCGCTCACGCTCGACAATTATGATTTCGCGCGATTCGATGCGGTGGGCTGGGGCGGGTTCTGGACCTCGGTGCAAATGGGGTTCTGGGCCGCGACGATCGGCGCCGTACTGATCTTCGTCACGGCCTGGCTGCAGGAACGTGCGCCGCGCGCAACACGCGCCGACCGCGCGCTGCGCATGGTGGTGGGTCTCTGCGCGACGGCGCCTCTGGCGATCCCGGGGCTCGTCCTCGGCCTTGCCTACATCCTGTTCTTCAACCACCCAGCCAATCCGCTGGTCTTTCTGTATGGGACGCTGGCGCTCCTGGTGCTGAATTGCCTTGTGCATTTCTACACCGTGGGCCACCTGACGGCCGTGACGGCCGTGCGGCAACTCGACCCGGAATTCGAAGCGGTGGGGGCCAGCCTGAAGGTGCCGGTCTGGGTGACCTTCGGGCGCGTGACGCTGCCGATCTGCCTGCCCGCGCTGCTGGAGATCTGGGTCTATCTGTTTGTCAGCGCGATGACGACGGTCAGCGCCGTGATCTTCCTCTACGGGCCGGACACTAAGCCGGCCTCGGTGGCGGTGGTCCATATGGACGAGGCCGGGCAGGCGAGCGCGGCCGCCGCCATGGCCTGCGTGCTGCTGGCCGCCACAACCGTGGCGAAACTCGCACAGCTGGTCGTCGGCGCCTTGGCCGACCGCGGAACGCAGGCGTGGCGCCGACGCTGAGGCGCGAAAGACCGCCGAAGGTCACGCAGGCGTCACGCCAGCGCAATGCAGAGCCGCTACACCGCCGCCGCCTCGATCAACGGGAGATTTCGATGCGGGCCCTTCTTCTGTCCTGCGCCGCGGCCATCGGCTTCGCGGCCAGCGCTCATGCCGACCAGCGCTTCGACTCGACGCTCGTCGGCCATGCCATCCTGCCGGCCTTCACCATGGCGGTGCCGCCGGCCGATGCGCCGCGCGACGCGCTGGTCTCGGGCAAGTTCGCGGGCCCGGGCAATCTGCGCGTGGATCGGCCTGGCGCCGTGATGGGCGATACGGGCCCGATGCATGGCCGGCGCACGACCGGCATCGCCTTCCCCTTCATCGGCCAGCCCGTGCAGGGCTTCTCCGGCATCAAGCCGGTGACTGGTGAGCCCGGGAATTTCTGGGTGCTCACCGACAATGGCTTCGGCAACCGCCGCAACAGCCCCGATGCGCTGCTGATGTTCCACAAGGTGCGCCCGAACTGGCAGACCGGCGAGGTCGAGATGCTGCAGACCACCTTCCTGCGCGATCCGCAGCGCCGCATTCCCTTCCGCATCGCCTATGAAGGCACGGAGGCGCGCTACCTCACCGGCGCGGATTTCGACCTTGAGAGCATCCAGCCGCTGGCCGATGGCAGCTTCATGATCGGCGAGGAATTCGGCCCCTTCCTGGTGCATATCTCGGCCGACGGCGTGGTGCAGCGCGTGATCGAGACGCGGATGGACGGCCAGGTTCTGATGTCGCCGGACCATCCGGCGCTGCAGGTCGCGGCGAGCCCGACGCAGGGCGTGCCCTACCGTGCGCGCCGCTCCGGCGGGTATGAGGGCATGGCGCTGACGCCGGATGGCCGCACGCTTTGGGCCATGCTGGAACAGCCGCTCTTCGCGCCGAACTCGGACCAGTCGGAAGGCCAGTTCCTGCGCGTGCTGGAATTCGACGTCGCGCGCATGGATTGGACGGGCCGCCAGGTCCGCTACCGTCTGGAGCCCGGCGCCACCGCGATCGGCGATTTCAACTTCATCGACGCGACGCGCGCCCTGGTGATCGAGCGCGACAATGGGGAGGGCGATCCGGGCCTCGCTTGCGCCCAGGGCGTGCAGCCCAGCGTGCAGCAGCCTTGCTTCCCGCTGCCGGCGCGCTTCAAGCGCATCTATGTGGTGGATCTGGCGCAGACCGATGCCGACGGCTTCGTCCGGAAGATCGGCCATATCGACCTGATGGCGATGCGTGACCCTGAGGGCCGTGCGCGCCTCCGCGGTGCGCTGCCGGCCAATGCGCCGCGCGACCGCTTCACCTTCCCCTTCTTCACCATCGAGAACGTCGCGATGGTGGATGCCGACCACATCATCGTCGGCAACGACAACAACCTGCCCTTCAGCGCCGGCCGCCAGTTCTTCGAGGCCGATGCGAATGAGCTGATCCTGCTGCGCGTGCCCGAACTCCTGCGCGCACGCTGAGCCAAAGCCTTTGGGGGCGCGCCACGGCGCCCCCCTTCGCAAGAGAGACGAAGGAGAGCCCGCATGATCCGCCGCCGCGCCACGCTTCTCGCACCGCTTGGCCTGCTCGCCGCGCCGACCATTGGTCGCGCCCAGGCCGGATGGCGCGCGCAGTTCCGGGAGATCCGCTACGGCATCATCTCCTCGGAGAATGAGCGCGACGCGATCGCGCGCCTCCAGGGTCTCGCCGCCTATAGCGAGCGCAAGCTCGGCGTGCCGATGCGCGTCACGCGCGGCACGGATTACGCGGCGGTGGTGGAAGCGCTGCGCTCGAACCAGCTGGAATTCGCCCATCTCGGCCCGGCCGCCTATGCGCTAGCGCGGCGTTCGATGGGCGAACGGGTGGTGCCGCTGCTGCGCCACCGCGGCCATGACGGGGCGGAGGGCTACTACTCCGTCATCTTCGTCCGCGCCGACAGCCCGGTTCGAACGCTCGCCGATCTGCGCGGCCGATCCTTCGCATTTGCCGATCCGAACTCCGCCTCGGGCTTCGCGGCGCCGAGCTACTTCCTCCGCAAGGAGGGCGTGGAGCCGGCGCGCTTTTTTGGCCGCACCGGCTTCTCCGGCAACCACGAACAATCGGTGATCGCCGTCCTGAACGGGACCTTCGACGCGGCGGCGACCTTCTGGAACAATGAGAGCAGTGGGAACATCCAGCGCATGGTGGAGAAGGGCATGATCCAGCCCGGCTCCACGCGCATCATCTGGACCAGCCCGCTGATCCCGAACTCACCGACCGTCACCCGCGCCGAGGTGCCGCAGGATCTGCGCCGCGACTTCATCGGGATGATGCAGGCCATGCCGCAGGAGGCGCCGGAGGTGCTGCGCCAGATCAGTGTTAACACCGCGGGCTTCGCGCTTGCCCGCCATGAGGACTACGCCGACGTCATCGCCATGACCGACGAGAACCAGGCGCAGCGCCGCGAGCGCCGTTCTTGAGCCTGACCGTCGCCGCCGTCACGGCGCGGTGGCGGGAGGAGACCGCGGCCCGCCGACGCCGCGGCCTTGGCTGGTTGGCGCTCTTTGTCGCGGCCACGCTGGTTGCGGCATGGGTGGGCGAGGTGGACTTCGCCCGGCTGATGGAAGGGCTGCCGCGCGCGGGCGATTACATCGGGCGCACCATCCCCGTGCTGCGATGGGAGAGCCTGGGCACCGATCTTGGCGAATGGATGTGGGGCCTCGACATCTGGGCGGAGCTCCTGCTCGATACGGTGCTGATTGCCTATACCGGCACGGTGCTGGGCGGGGCGGCGGCGCTGCTGCTCTCCTTCACGGCTGCGGCGACCTTCGCGCCGCCCTGGGCGGTAATGCTGTCGCGCCGCGCGCTGGAATTCGCGCGCACCGTGCCGACGCTCGTCTTCGCGCTGATCTTCGTCTACGCCTTCGGCCTCGGTCCCTTTGCCGGCGTGCTGGCGATCGCGCTGCACACAATGGGCGCCTTGGGAAAACTCTTTGCCGAGGTGCATGAGAACGCCGACCCCCGCACGCCGGAAGGGATCCGTGCCGCGGGCGGCAGCTGGGCGCAGGCGATGCGCTTCGGCGTCCTGCCGCAATCCTTGCCCGGTATCCTTTCCTTCGGGCTGCTCCGCCTCGAGATCAATGTGCGGGAGGCGAGCGTGCTCGGCCTGGTCGGTGCCGGCGGCATTGGGGAGGAGCTGTATCTCGCCGTTCGGCAGTTCGAGTATCCGGACATCTCCGCGATCATCGTGCTGATCCTGCTGACGGTCGCCGTGATCGACCAGCTCTGCGCGCGGCTGCGCCACCGCATCCTGGGCGCGGAGGCGCTGCGCGTCGCATGAGCCTCTCACGCACCCATCTGCTGTTCACGGGGGGCTTCCTGCTGCTGCTGGTCGGTCTGTGGCGCGTGGACGCCTCGCCGACGCGCATCTGGGAGGGCTTGGGCAAGCTCGGCTGGCTGGTGGCGCTGATGTGGCCGCCCACGCCGGGCGCTTATCTTCAGGACCTGCTGCACGCGCTGGCCGAGACGGTGGCGATGGCCTTCCTCGGCACGTTGCTGGCGACCGCGATCGCGTTGCCGATCTGTTTTCTCGGCGCAGGCAATGTGGTCGGCAGCGTGCTGCTCCGTTTCACGGTCCGGCGCAGCTATGATGGCTTGCGCGGCGTGGACAGCCTGGTCTGGGCCCTGATCTTCGTTTCTGCCGTCGGCATGGGGCCCTTCGCCGGGATTCTCGCGCTCGCCGTGCCCGATATCGGGCTGCTGGCCAAGGTCTTCTCCGAGGCGATCGAATCGGCCGAACGGCGGCAGGTGGAAGGCGTGCGCGCCTCGGGCGGGTCGCGGCTGCAGGCGATCCGCTACGGGCTGCTGCCGCAGGCCGGGCCCGTCATGCTCTCCCAGATCCTCTACACGTTCGAGAGCAACACGCGGTCTGCGACCATCCTGGGCGTGGTCGGGGCAGGGGGCATCGGCCTCGCGCTCGGTGACCGGATCCGGCTGAATGATTGGGACGAGGCAGCCTTCATCATCTTGCTCATCCTCGTCACCGTGGCCGCAATCGACTGGGGGAGCCGGCGCATCCGGCTGAGGCTGATCAGGGCATGACCGAGACGATGCTGTTCCAGGACCCCGGTACTGCGGCCAAAAAACTGGGGCTGAAGCCCTTCATCCATCCGACCGCCAGCGTGCGCGAGAGCACGCTCGGCGCCTACACCGAGGTCGGCGCGCGCACGACGCTCGCCGAGGTGGAGATGGGCGACTACTCCTATGTCGTGCATGACGCGCAGATCATCTACGCGACGATCGGCCGGTTCTGCTCCATCGCCAGCCACACGCGCGTCAATCCCGGTAATCATCCGCTGGACCGCGTGGCGCTCAACCACTTCACCTACCGCGCCAGCGCCTATGGGCTCGGGCCAGACGAGGCAGGCTTCTTCGACTGGCGGCGCGGCCACCGCGTGACGCTCGGCCATGATGTGTGGCTCGGCCATGGCGTCATCGTGCTGCCGGGGGTGAGTATCGGCACGGGGGCGGCGATCGGCGCGGGGGCGGTGGTCACGAAGGACATCCCGCCCTTTGCGGTCGCTGTCGGCAATCCCGCGCGCGTCATCCGCTTCCGCTTTCCGGCGGATATCCGCGCCGCCCTGATGGAGATTGCCTGGTGGGATTGGCCGCGTGAGCGCCTGTCTGCCGCGCTTGAGGACATCCGGACCCTGTCGGCCGAGGAGTTCTGCCGCCGGCATGCACCATGAGGCGCTCACTCAACGGCTTCGCGCTGTAGGCGATCGCGTTGCGAAGCCGATAGGCGAGGGCTGAGACGCGAGAGCGCAGCGCCTTTGTCGCGGCGCTGCCCAGTGGCGTCCCGTCCCGCGATCCTCAGCCGCGGAGGCAGCGCGCCACGGCTGGCATGAAATGCCCGACCGGCGGTGTCTCCAGGCCCTTCACCTTCGCCTGTTCGTCGTAGCGACGCAGCTGTACGGCGTCCCTATGCTCCGGCAACGCTTCGAAGGCCGCGACCTCCTCGGGCGACATCGGGCCGCCCTGCAGCGCGAGGCTCGTCACGCTGTCGGGCGAGAGTTTGGCGAAGTAGTCGGGCTCGACCGCGCACAGATAGCGCTTGGCGGCGACATGCAATCGCACGGGTTCGGTCACCTCGGGGCCGAAATGCGCCTGCAGCCAGGCATGGCCGAGGTCCTCGTGGCGGTCGTCGATCCCTGCATCTGCGGGGCTCTCGCCGAGGTCATGCACCATGTGGCCGACATCGTGCAGCAGCCCCGCGACGACCATGGCGTCGCCTTTGCCCTCCCGCTCCGCAAGCCAAGCGGCTTGAAGGGCGTGCTGCTGCTGGTTGATCAGCGTCAGGCCGTAGCGACCATTCGCCTTCTGCTCGAGCAGGCGCTGGATCTCCGCGAGGATGTCGGGGCTCTGGTTCATCGGGTTCCCTTCTCGAAATAGACGGGGTTGGTCCAGGCGCGGCGGCCGAATGCATCGGCGATGACGATGCGGGCAAAGCCACCCGCCTGCAGCGCGGTATGGGTCAGGCGTACGCGGGTCTGCCCGGGCGCAACCGACTGCACCGCCCGCGAGCCGCGGCCAAGAACCATGACGCTGGCCGCTGCGGTGCAGGTGATCTCCACCTCCGCCGCGCCCCAGGCGATATCGTGGATCAGCGGTCCTTGCGTTGCGTAGTAGTGCCCGGCCTTCAGCGCGGCGAGCAGTGCGTCGGGCTCGTTCGTCTCGGCCTTGACCATCACCCAGCCGCCGAAAGCGTCCATGCAGGCGAAATGCGCGTCGTCCACCGCGATCAGCCCGATCCGCCGCCCACCGGCAAGCAGCTGATCGGCAAGGTAGACGCCGTCGCCGCGTTCGGTGCGGAGCTGCGAGGTGTGGTTATAGACCTCCACCGCATGCGCCCCGGGCAGGGTGGCTGCGTCCTCCGCGGTCAGGGCGTACCAGCCGGGATGCGGGATCGCGACGAAGGCGCCGGCGGCGGCTGCCCGCGCGGCCAGCGCGGCTCCGGTCTCGCCTGGCTGCAGGGGCGCGAACTCAGCCGGCAGGCCGACGGCAAGGATGTGCCAGGTCTCACCCAGCGAGGTCGCTGGTGCGTGCAACTCCGCGCCGAGGAGGGTGGTGAAGGTGCCGGTCCGGAAGGGCCGCGTATCCACGATCGGGAAGCCGAACTTCGCCATGAAATGGTCGGTCAGCGCGAGGAAGTCGTAACCTGCCTCGCGATAGGTCGCGCAGACGGCTTCGGGCGTACGGACGCCGTCCGAGGCCGTGGAGTGCGTGTGGATATTCCCCTTCCAGAAGCGGCCTGGTGCGGTGAAGGCGGGGTCCTGCGGTGTCACGTCGGGCACGGGCTCCGTCACTTGGCAGCGAGAGCTGGTTCTGCCGTGCCGCCGGTGGCGGGTGACGGCGCCGAGCCTGCGGCAGTGTAGGCTCCCGTGAGCGCGCGGAAAACCTGCGCTGTCCCAACATCCTTCAGGATGCAGCAGCCGCGCATCGCGAGAATGCGCCCTGCCACGGGGCGTGCCCGGATCAACCGACCCGCCGACGCGTTGCCAGGCCGCAGCATCCAGCGAGGCCTCACGCGACGTTCGTCAGATCACCCCGTTGCCCGGCTTCGGACCGTTACGGTCGTGGCCGCGCTTGATGCCCTGTCCGGCCGTCCCGTCAGCTGCACTCCGTCGGAAGGCCGGCAGCGCTGCACCATGCCAGCGCGTCGCGCTCGGCCTCCGCATCCGCACTTTGCAGGAGATCCAGGAACGCCTGCTCCGCCTCGCTCGGTGGACGATTGCGGAGCCGCAGTATGCCAGGATGAATCGACACCCATGGCTCGCGGAACGGAAGCGCGACGACCTCTTCCTGGCGGAGCTCCGGCAAGGCCAGCGCCACGCTCACCGCCGCCACGGCATCGGAGTGGCGCAGGGCCTTGAGCGCGACCGTCGGGCTTTCGTGGACCAGGGCCGGAAAGGCCGGGTGCAGCGCGCCGGCTGCCCGCGCTGCCTCGCGCGCCGCAGCCATGGGGCCCTGGACCGCTTGCGGAACACGGCCAATGAACACGAAGGGGAACGCCATGACCTCTGCCAGCCGGATGCCCGGCCGGCTGGTCAAGGGATGGCCGGGCCGCACGACGAAGACCGCCGGTTGCGGGCGCAGCCGTTCCACATCCAGCGCCGGATCGGCTTCTAAGCCCCGCAGCTCGACAAGCCCGATCGGCGCCTCACGCTCGATCACCATCCGGGGCACATCGGCCCAGTTCGCAGTCAGCAACCGTATCCGGATGCTGGGGTGCTGGGCCAGCATCCGCGCCGCCGCAGCAATGCCGACGGTCTCGGCGATATAGGCGCCGGCCGCGATCGGCAGGTCTCGCGCTTGATGCCCGCGCACCTCGGCGATCGCGCGGTTGAGGCGATCCAGCCGGCCGATGATGTCCGATGCCTCCGCCAGCACGGCACGACCAAGATTCGTGGCAATGACGCCGCGGCGGCTTCGCTCGAACAGCGGGCCGCGCAGCTGCGCCTCCAGCGCGGCGAGGCTGCGCGTCAGCGCCGGCTGGCTCACGCCGAGCACGCGCGCCGCACGCACCAGGCTGCCGTGTTCGTCGATCGCCTGGACAAGACGGAGATCGCGCACCTCAAGCATATGCGTCCCGCGGCAACTCGAAATTGCGAAGTCGGTATTAGCCGTCACCCGCCGACGCATGGCAAGCTTTGCCCACTTCATGAGGCAGGGGGAGGCATGCAGACCGGCACCGGCTGCGCCGTGGAAGCTGCGCCCCAGCAGGGCTCGTTGGGCATGGTCCGGATCCCGGGCGGCACCTTCCTGATGGGGTCCGACCGCCACTATCCCGAGGAACGACCGGCGCACCGCGTCCAGCTCGGCGCCTTCTGGATGGATGCGACGGCGGTCACCAACGCGCAGTTCGCCCGCTTCGTCGCGGCAACGGGCTACGTCACCGTGGCAGAGCGACCGCTTGATCCGGCCCTCTATCCCGGCGCGCAGCCCGGCATGCTGGTCGCCGGCGCGCTGGTCTTCCGCATGACAGACGGCCCCGTGGACACCTCGGTCATCGCCAATTGGTGGCACTGGACGCCGGGCGCACAGTGGCGGCACCCCGAAGGCCCCGGCAGCGACCTCAAGGGCCGCGAACAGCACCCGGTCGTCCATGTCGCCTATGAGGACGCCGAAGCCTATGCGCGCTGGGCCGGCAAGGCTTTGCCGACCGAGGCGGAGTGGGAGTTCGCCGCGCGCGGCGGGCTGGCGGACGCTGAATTCGTCTGGGGCGAGGAACTCGCGCCCGGCGGCGTGCACATGGCCAATACCTGGCAGGGCCCGTTCCCCTGGCGCAACTTCGCCGCCGACGGCTTCGAGCGCACCGCCCCGGTCGCCAGCTACCCCGCCAACGGCTACGGCCTCTACGACATGGCCGGCAATGTCTGGCAGTGGACCACGGACTGGTTCGCGGCGCGGCATGCGGCCGACCCCGCCAAGCCCTGCTGCACGCCGACCGATCCCCGCGGGCCGGCGATGGAGGGCAGCTTCGACCCCGCCCAGCCGCGCATCAAGATCCCGCGCAAGGTGGTCAAGGGCGGCAGCTTCCTCTGTGCGCCCTCCTACTGCCGGCGCTACCGCCCGGCCGCGCGCCACGCGCAGATGGTGGACACCGGCATGAGCCATATCGGCTTCCGCTGCATCCGCCGCGACACCGCAACACGTTGAGGAGACAAGGTCAGATGAGCAATCACGGACAGGGACGCTCGCGTCGCGGCATGCTGCTGGGCGGCGCGGCGGGGCTGGCCGCCGGCGCGCTTCCGGGCGGCGCGACGCTCGCCCAGGCGCAGCCTCGTCCGGCTGCGCCGGCGCAAGCGCCCGCCGCCGCACCCGCTGCCGCGCAGGGGCGGCCAAACATCCTGGTGATCTTCGGCGACGATGTGGGTTGGGCGAATATCTCGGCCTACAACATGGGGATGATGGGCTACCGCACGCCCAATATCGACCGCATTGCCCGCGAAGGCGCGATGTTCACCGACCACTACGCGGAGAATTCCTGCACCGCCGGCCGCTCCGCCTTCATCACGGGCCAGAGCCCGATCCGCACCGGCCTGTCGAAGGTCGGCCTGCCCGGCGCCGCCGAAGGGATGCGGGCGGAGGACCCGACCATCGCCGGGCTGCTAAAGCCGCTCGGCTACGCCACCGGCCAGTTCGGCAAGAACCACCTGGGCGACCGGGACGAGCATCTGCCGACGATGCACGGCTTCGACGAGTTCTTCGGCAGCCTCTATCACCTGAATGCCGAGGATGAGCCGGAGAATCCGGACTACCCGCGCGACCCCGAATTCCGCCGCCAGTTCGGCCCGCGCGGCGTGCTGAAGACCTGGGCGAACCCGGACGGCACCCAGCGCATCGAGAACACCGGCCCGCTGACCATGAAGCGGATGGAAACGGTGGATGAGGAATTCCTCGCCGGCGCGCTCGACTTCATCGACCGCGCGCATCGGGCCAACCGGCCCTTCTTCACCTGGTTCAACTCGACGCGGATGCATATCTGGACGCGGCTGAAGCCCGAAAGCCGCGGCGTCACCGGCCTCGGCGTCTATGCCGACGGCATGGTCGAGCATGACGGGCATGTCGGCCAGTTGCTGA
>JBIKSZ010000312.1:0-3667 GCA_044348345.1 Roseomonas sp.
GAGCCGAGCTTCGGGTTCGGCATCAGGCCGCGCGGGCCGAGCACCTTACCGAGGCGGCCGACGAGGGCCATCATGTCCGGCGTCGCGATGCAGCGCTCGAACTCGATCTTGCCTTCCTGGACCAGGGCGGCGAGGTCGTCCGCACCCACCACATCGGCGCCAGCGGCCTTGGCTTCCTCGGCCTTGGCGCCACGGGCGAAGACGCCGACGCGGACCGTCTTGCCGGTGCCGGCCGGCAGGCCGACGACGCCGCGGACCATCTGGTCGGCGTGGCGCGGGTCGATGCCGAGGTTCATCGCGATCTCGACCGTCTCGTCGAACTTCGCCTTGGCGTTCGACTTCACCATCTTGATCGCATCCGCGAGGCCATAGGCCTTGTCGCGGTCGAAGGTGGTCTGGGCGGCCGTCAGGCGCTTGCCGATCTTTGCCATGGCGTCAGCCCTCCACCACCGTCATGCCCATGGATCGGGCGGAGCCCGCGAGCATACGAACCGCCGACTCGATGTCGGTGCAGTTCATGTCCTTCATCTTCACCTTGGCGATCTCGCGCAGCTGCGTCTTGGTGACGCGGCCGACGATCGCACCCTTGCCCGGCGTCAGGCTGCCCTTCTCGATCTTGGCGGCCTTCAGCAGGAAGTAGGTGTTGGGCGGCGTCTTGGTGATGAAGGAGAAGGTGCGGTCCGAATAGGCCGTGATGACGACGGGCGTCGGCGTGCCCGGCTCCATCTGCTGGGTGGCCGCGTTGAATTCCTTCACGAACTGCATGATGTTCAGGCCGCGCTGACCCAGCGCGGGACCGACCGGCGGCGAGGGGTTCGCCTTGCCGGCAGGGATCTGCAGCTTGATGTAGCCGACGATCTTCTTTGCCACGTCTCAGTCCTCTGTTGTGGTCACAGAGGCCCGCGGTGCTCGCGACCGGATCCGGTTGCCCGCATCCGCTCTCCCGCGTTCCCTGCAAAATTCGCGCGGCCGAGGTTACCCCGGCCGCGTGAGCGGGCGCGTATGCGCTGCCCTGGCCATACTGTCAAGCAGCGGGGCGCAGCCGCGAGCCGCGCCCCTGCGGCTGCCCCTGCCGCGAGCAGCCTAGAGCTTTTCGACCTGGCCGTATTCCAACTCGACCGGCGTGGAGCGGCCGAAGATGGAGACGCTGACCTTCACCCGGCCGCGCTCCTCGTCCACTTCCTCCACCGTGCCGTTGAAGCTGGTGAAGGGGCCGTCGGCGACGCGCACCTGCTCGCCCACCTCGAAGACGATGGCGGGGCGCTTCGGCTTGTCGGCCTGGTCCGTCATCTGCTTCAGCATCCGCTGGGCCTCGGCCTCGCGGATCGGGGTGGGGCGGTTCTTCTCACCGAGGAAGCCGGTCACCTTCGGCGTGTTCTTCACCAGGTGCCAGGCGTCGTCGGTCATCTCCATCTTCACCAGCACATAGCCGGGGAAGAACTTCCGCTCCTGGTTGGTCTTCTGGCCGCGGCGGACTTCCACCACCTCCTCGGCCGGGACCAGGATCTCCTCGAACTTGTCAGCCAGGCCCTTCTGGGCCGCCTGCTCGCGGAGCTGCTGCGAGATCTTCTTCTCGAAGCCCGAATAGACGTGCACCACGTACCACTTCTTGTCGGCCATGACGCGTCTCAGACCCCCAGCCCGAACAGCAGGCGCATTGCGCCGGCAATGATCCAATCGACCAGCATGAAGAACAGCGCGGCGAGCGCCGACAGAGCGAGCACCAGGCCCGTCGTCACCAGCGTCTCCTTGCGCGTCGGCCAGGTGACCCGGGCCACCTCCTGACGCACTTCGCGGACGAACCCTGCGGGATCGAGCTTGGCCAAGACGGCCCCTTTCACCGACGACAGACGATGGACGCTATGCCAGGCCGGCCGTGGACCCTTGCGGGGGCCGGCGCCGGCCGCAGCATTCGCGCGGCCGCATGGCAGGGGCGGAGGGTCTCGAACCCCCAACCTCCGGTTTTGGAGACCGGCGCTCTAGCCAATTGAGCTACGCCCCTAGCGGTCCGGGCGGATGGCCAACCCACTGATCCCTCAGCAGGCGGGCAGGCACCGTCGGCACGCGCATGGGCCGCGCGAGGGGGGACGCATAGCGGAGCCACTGTCGGGTGACAAGCCGCAGCGCGATGTCCCGCGCACTTGCCCGCTTGCTCAGTCGCGCGGCCGGCGCACCACCAGCGTGCCGGCCATCTTGTCGTGCCAGCCCTGCTTTCGCTTGTCCCAGATGGCCCAGAGATACCCAAGGCCGAGCGGCAGCGCGGAGACCAGATAGCCGACATAGCGCAGCGTGAACCGCCCGAGCGTCGGCGCGCCCCCCGTCTCGGCGTCCACGATGCTGAGGCCGAGCACCAGCTTGCCCGGCGTCGCCTGCCGCTCGACCCAGAACAGCAGCACGACCAGCGCCCCGATCAGATTCGCCATCAGCTCCCCGCCCAGCGACATCTCCCCGCCATTGACGAAGGTCGCGACGGCACCGAGCACGAAGGACAGCGGCAACAGCCAGAACAGGTCGATGATCTGGGCCAGCAGGCGCGCGCCGACGCCGGCCAACTCCACCCGCCCCTGCCCGAATTGACCGCCGAAGGACATGCCGAAAACCCCGCTCTGCGGCCCCTCAAGGCCACAGCGCCCGCGCGCTGTCCAGCATGGCAATGAGAGGGGGGACAACAAAAAAGGCGGGTGCCGAAGCACCCGCCCTGACCACGCCGCGAAGGCGCGTAGCTTACTTCACGATCTTGGAGACGACGCCGGCGCCGACGGTGCGGCCGCCTTCGCGGATCGCAAACCGCAGGCCTTCGTCCATCGCGATCGGCGCGATCAGCTCGACATCCATCGACACATTGTCGCCCGGCATCACCATCTCAACGCCGTCCGGCAGCTTCACCACACCCGTCACGTCTGTCGTGCGGAAGTAGAACTGCGGGCGGTAGTTGGTGAAGAACGGCGTGTGGCGGCCACCCTCTTCCTTCGTCAGGATGTAGGCCTCGCCCTTGAACTGCGTGTGCGGCGTGATCGAGCCCGGCGCCGACAGAACCTGGCCGCGCTCCACATCTTCACGCTTCGTGCCGCGCAGCAGCGCGCCGATGTTGTCACCCGCCTGCCCGCTGTCCAGCAGCTTGCGGAACATCTCGACGCCCGTGACGATCGTCTTCACCGTGTCCTTCAGGCCCACGATCTCGACTTCATCACCAACCTTGATGATCCCGCGCTCCACGCGACCCGTCACCACCGTGCCGCGACCCGAGATCGAGAACACGTCCTCGACCGGCATCAGGAACGGACGGTCCAGCGCACGCGCCGGCTGCGGGATGTAGGCGTCCACCGCCGCCATCAGCTCCAGGATCGCCTTCTCGCCGATCTCAGGCGTCTTGTCTTCCAGCGCCGCGACCGCCGAGCCCTTGATGATCGGGATCTCGTCGCCCGGGAACTTGTAGGAGGAGAGGAGCTCGCGCACCTCCATCTCCACCAGCTCCACCAGGTCCGGATCGGCCAGGTCCATCTTGTTCAGGAACACCACCAGCGCCGGAACGCCAACCTGGCGCGCCAGCAGGATGTGCTCCCGCGTCTGCGGCATCGGGCCATCGGCGGCCGACACAACCAGGATCGCGCCGTCCATCTGCGCCGCACCCGTGATCATGTTCTTCACGTAGTCGGCGTGGCCGGGG
>JBIKSZ010000104.1:0-12157 GCA_044348345.1 Roseomonas sp.
TCTTGGCCCGATCGGGCCGGATTGTCCAGGGCCAGGGGTGCCAGGGGTTGGGGGCAGGGGGTGCGCCAGGGGCCGCGGCTGGGGCGCGGCGGCCTGTCGGCCCGGCCCGGGCCCGATGCCGCCCCGCCCCCTTTAATTCTGTCGGAAGCATGACGAAATCGTCATAAACGCGGTGCCACGCCGTAGGGAGAGGCGTGGCCGCAAGCCGGGAGAGCCCTTCGTGATCCGACGCCGTCTGCTGGCCAGCCTCCTGGCCGCCGCCTTGCCTGCCGCCCTGGCCGCCGCCCTGGCCCTGCCCGCCAGCGCCCAGCCGGCCCGGACACTGACCATCGGCATGGGCGGGGCGCCCACGGGCTACGACCCGCATTTCCACTCGACCAACAACAACAACGCGCAGTTGCGCCAGATCTTCAACCCGCTGATCGACATCGACACACAGGGCCGGGTCTTCGGCGTGCTGGCCGAATCCTGGCGTCTGGTGGACGCGCTGACCTGGGAGTTCCGCCTGCGGGAGGGAATCCGCTTCCATGACGGCACGCCCTTCTCACCCGAGGACGTCGCCTTCACCATCGCGCGCGTCCCGACCATCCCGAACAGCCCCGGCCCCTTCGCCGTCCAGGTCCGCCCGATCAGCCGGGTGGAGGTGGTGGATGCACGGACCGTGCGCCTGCACACCAGCGCGCCCACCCCGTTCCTCGATCGCGACATCGCCCAGGTGATGATGCTGTCGCGGACCATCCACGCGAATGCGCAACTGGCCGACTTCAATGCCGGCCGCGCCCTGGTCGGCACCGGCGCCTATCGCCATGTCGCGCTGGGGCTCGGCGAGCGGCATGAGATCGCGCGCAACCCGGATTTCTGGGGCCCGCGCCCGGCCTGGGACCGGGTGGTGACGCGCTTCATCACCAATCCCGGCGCGCGCTCCGCGGCGCTGCTGGCCGGCGATGTGGACCTGATCGACGCGGTGCAGGTGACGGATGTGCAGCGCCTATCCGCCGATCCGCGCATTGCCCTGTTTGCGACGGACAGCAACACAACCGCCTTCATGTTCCCCGATGCGGCGCGCGACAACCCGCCGCACATCACCGACAAGCAAGGCAATCCGCTGGCCCGCAACCCGCTGCGCGACCTGCGCGTGCGCCAGGCCATCAGCCTGGCCATGCCGCGGGAGGCCATCGTGGACCGGCTGATGGTCGGCCAGGGCTCGCCGGCGGAGCAGATCGCCTCCCGCGCGCTGCCCGATCGGGCGCAGGGGATGCCCGCCTTGCCCACCGACCTCGCCCGCGCCCGCGCTTTGCTGCGGGAGGCCGGCTACCCGGACGGCTTCCGCATGACCATCCACGGGCCGAACGGCTTCATCGTGGGCGATTCCGACATATTGCAGGCCGTGGCGCAGGCCCTGACGCGCATCGGCATCGAGACCCGTGTCGAGGTGATCCCGCCCGCCCCCTTCTTCACGCGGGCGACGGCGCGGGAGTTCAGCTTCTTCTTCTCGACCTTCACCGCCAACACCGCCGCGGTGATGCTGCGCCAGGTGGTGATGACGCGCGATCCGCAGACCGGCTTCGGCGCCTTCAATCGCGGCCATTATTCCAGCCCCGCCGTGGACGCCCCGCTGGCCGAGGCGCTGCGCACCATGGACGAGGCGCGGCGCAATGCACTGGTCGGGCAGGCCATGCGGGCGGCGGTGGACGACCTCGCCGTCATCCCGCTGATGTATGTGCGGGTGAATTGGGCGGGGATGCGGAACAAGGTGCGCTACGACGCGCACCCCTCCTGGTTCACCAACGCGCTGCTGGCTGCGCCAGTGGAGTGACGGCCCAACGGGGAGGGCCTTGGCCCTCCTCCTGCGGTGTCCTACCCCTCCGGCTGCACGCCCGATACGCGCACCAGCTCCCGCCAGGTGGCGCGCTGTTCCTGCATGATCTCCAGGAAGCGCGCGCGGCTGTTGGGGAAGGGCGCATTGCCCCCGCGCGCGAGTGTCTCGGTCATGGCCGGCGTGGCGATCGCGGCGTTGATCGCGGCATGCATCCGGTCCGCGATCGCATCCGGGATGCCCTTCGGGCCGACCACCGCCGAGAAGCTCGGCAGGTTGTAGTCGGCGACCCCCTGCTCCTGCACCGTCGGGAATTCGGGCGCGAGCGGCCAGCGCGTCGGGTTCGTCACCGCCAGCGCCCGCACCTGACCGGCGCGCACGGACTGGATGATGCCGGAGAAACTGTCGAACACGACCTGGATGTTACCCGCAATGAGGTCGGCCAGCGCCGGTGCCGCCCCGCGATAGGGCACATGCGTCAGATCCACGCCGGTGCGCGCCATGAACAGCACGCCCAGCATGTGGTTCGCGCCCCCCGCGCCGGCCGAGCCGAAGTTCAGCCGCCCCGGATTGGCGCGCGCATAGGCGATCAGCTCCTGGATGTTGCGGATCGGCAGGCCGGGGTGGACGCAGACCATGGCGGTGCCGCTGGCGAAGGTGGCGATGTGGGTGAAATCGTCCACGCCCTCATAGCCCGGGCTGCGGAACAGCAGCGGCGCGCCGAGGTGGCTCGACGGGCTCGACATCATGATCGTGTATCCATCCGGCGCCGACTGGGCGACATGCGCGGTGCCGATGGTGCCGCCCGCGCCGGCGCGGTTGTCCACGACCACCGGCACGCCGAGCGCCTCTTGCAGCACCTGCGCCTGTTGGCGGCCAGCGATGTCGCTCGCCCCGCCCGGTGGGTAGGGCACGACCAGGCGGATCGGCCGGTTTGGCCAGCCGCCCGTGCCCTGGGCGAGTGCAGGTGTGGCCAGTGGCAAGGCGGGCAGGGCGGCGAGCAGGCTGCGGCGGCGCATCATCGGCGGTATCTCCCGAACCCCTGAGCCGGGCCACACCCGGCTCCATCCAGATGGGCGACAGACAGCAAGGAAGATTCCCTCGCCGCGCGCAAGCCTATTTCGCGCCCGCGGCCCCTGGTCGCGGCGCCACGCCCCGCGCACACTGCGCGCCACGGCAAGGAGATGCGCGATGGACTACCGCAAGCTGGGTGCCAGCGGCCTGAAGGTTTCGCCGCTCTGCCTCGGCGCCATGATGTTCGGCGACGCGACGACGGAGGCCGACGCCAAGCGCATCGCCGCCCATGCCAAGGATGCGGGCATCAACCTGATCGACACCGCCAACACCTATGCCGGTGGCCGGTCGGAGGAGATCACGGGCCGCATCGTTAAGGCCGCGCGGAGTTGGTGGGTGGTGGCGACGAAACTGGGCAACCCCGCCGGCAAGGGGCCGAATGACCGCGGCCTGTCGCGCCGGCATTGCTTCGACGCGGTGGAGGCAAGCCTCGGCCGCCTCGGGCTCGAGACGATCGACATCCTCTACCTGCACAAGGAAGACCACACGACACCGCTGGCCGAGACGGTGCGCGCGCTCGCCGACCTCGTCGGGCAGGGGAAGATCCTGCATTTCGGTGTCTCCAACCACCGCGCCTGGCGCGTGGCGGAGATCTGCCGGCTCTGCGACGAGATGGGCATCGACCGGCCCATTGTGAGCCAGCCGCTCTACAACGCGCTGAACCGCCAGGCGGAGACGGAGCACCTGCCGGCCTGCGCCCATTATGGGCTTGGCGTCGCGCCATATTCGCCGCTGGCGCGCGGGGTGCTGACCGGCAAATACGCCACCCAGGACGCGCCGGCGCCCGAAAGCCGCGCGGGCCGCGCCGACCGGCGCATGATGGAAACCGAGTTCCGCCCCGAAAGCCTGCGCATCGCGCAGGTGCTGAAGGCCCATGCCGAGGCCCGCGGCATCACGCCGGGCCAGTTCGCGCTCGCCTGGCTGCTCAACAACCGCCTCGTCACCGCCCCGATCGCCGGGCCGCGGACGATGGAGCAGTGGCAGGACTACATCGGCGCGCTGGAGTACCGCTTCACGGCCGAGGACGAGGCGCTGGTGGATGGGCTGGTCACGGCGGGCCATCCCTCGACGCCGGGCTACAACGACCCGCAATACCCGATCGAGGGCAGGCCCGTCCGGACGGGTGCGTGACCACGCGCTTCCCCTTCGTGCATACGCGGCGTGTGCGCTGGGGCGATTCCGACCCGGCGCGCATCGCCTACACCGCCCGCTTCGGCGACTTCGCCATGGAGGCGATCGAGGCCTTCTTCCAGGACCGGCTCGGCGCGGGCTTCTACGAGCTCAACCTGGATCACGGCATCGGCACGCCCTTCGTGCGCGTGGAGTTCGACTTCCTGAGCCCGCTGACCCCGCGCGATACGCTGGAGACCGAGGTGCGGCTGCAGAAGCTCGGTGGCTCCTCCGCCCATTTTGCGCTGACCGGGCGCGCCGGGGCGCGGCTGGCCTTTGAGGCCAGGCTCGTCTGCGCCTGCGTCGCGCTCGACGGGGTGGCGATGCGCCCCATCCCCTGGCCGCCGCGCTTCCGGGCACTGCTTGAGCCCGACGCGACCTTCGCCGCCGGGGGCTGAGCCCGCGCAGGAGGGAGGGCGGCTGGGCGGGGTGGCCCTGGACAGGCCGAGGGGCTCTGCCGCATTGTCCGGCACCCATTCCACCGGGAGGCGATTGAAAAATGAACATGATGAGCTTCCGCGCCGTGCTGCGCGGGGCGGTCTGCGCCCTGGCGATCTGCGCTGCGGTGCCGGCCAGCGCCACCACCTTCACCTGGGCGACCGCCAACGACATCCTCGGCCTCGACCCGCATGCCAACAACCATGGCGTGACCAACGCCATGAAGAGCAACGTCTATGAGCCGCTGGTCCGCCGCGAGGCCGATGGCAGCCTGGCCGCCGCGCTGGCCGAGCGCTGGGAGCAGCCGAACCCGACCACCTGGCGCTTCCACCTGCGTCGCAACGTCCGCTTCCATGATGGCACGCCGCTGACCGCGGCCGATGTCGTGATGTCGGCCGAGCGCGTGCGCCAGAACGACATGGCCTACACGCTGCAGTCGGTGACCGCCGTGCGCGCCGTGGATGACCACACGGTGGAGATGGAAACGCGCGGGCCGAACCCGATCCTGCTGCAGGACCTGACGCTGTTCTTCATCATGAGCCGCAACTGGGTCCAGGCGAACAACGCGATGGCCGTCGCGCGCGCCGGCCAGGCGGGTGCGAACACCGCCTTCGCCCAGCTGAACGCCATGGGCACCGGCCCCTTCCGCGTGACCGAGCGCGTGGCCGATGAGCGCACGGTGCTGGTGCCGAACCCGAACTACTGGGGCGCGGCGAACATGAACCACGGCATCACCCGCGCCGTGTTCCGCCCGATCGCCTCGGCGCCGACGCGACTGGCCGCGCTGCTCTCACGCGAGCTGGACGTGATGTACCATGTGCCGCTGCAGAACGTGCCGCAGGTGCAGAATGCGCAGGGCGTGCGCCTGGTGCAGGGCCCGACTGCGCGCAGCATCTATTTCGCGATGGATGTGGAGCGCGCCGAGAGCCTGGACGAGCCGGGCCGCCCCAACCCGCTGCGTGACGTGCGCGTGCGCCGTGCGATGTACCAGGCGATCGACATGAACACGATCACCCGCGTGGTGCTGCGCAACTCCACCGTTGCCTCCGGCCTGCCGATCGGCACCGCCATTGGCGGCCATGTGCCGTCGCTGGCCGAGCGCCTGCCCTTCGACCCGGATGCGTCGCGCCGCCTGCTGGCCGAGGCCGGCTACCCGAACGGCTTCCGCATCACGCTGAACTGCCCGAACAACCGCTACGTCAATGACGAGGCGATCTGCCAGGCGGCGACCGCGATGCTGCAGCGCGTCGGCATTCAGGCCCGCCTGAACGCGGTGCCCTTCGGACGCTTCCTGCAGGGCGGCGGCAATGGCGAGTACCAGTTCTACCTGCTCGGCTGGACGCCCGGGAACTTCGACATGACCAACCCGGCGCGCGAGCTGCTGGGCGAGGGCAGCTTCAACTGGGGCAAGTTCAACGATGCCCGGATGAACGAGCTGGCGCGCGAGATCGGCACGATCTCGCCGCAGGACCCGCGCCGCCAGCAGCTGGCGACCGAATACTGGACGCGATTCCGCGACCTGCTGCCCATGATCCCGCTGCACCAGGAGCCGCAGATCTTCGCGGTGCGCGAGACGGTGGCCGACTTCACCATGCGCGTGCATGAGGACCTCGAGCTCCGCTACGTGCGCATGCGCGGCAACTGAGCGCAGCGCCCAGCGCCTGAAGAAAGGGCCCGCCACCGCAAGGTGGCGGGCCTTTTCTTTTCAGATCAGCCCGCCATTCACATGCAGCACCTGGCCGGTGACATAGCCGGCCTCGGCGGAGGCCAGGAACCCGGCCATCGCCGCGACATCCTCTGGCGTGCCAAGGCGCTTCAGCGGGATCTTCGCCGTCACCGCCTCCCACTGCGCCGCCGTCAGCGCGGCATGCGCGCCGGGGTCCTTGCGCGTGTAGCCCGGCGAGATCGCGTTCACCGTCGTGCCCTTCGCCGCTGCCTCCACCGCCAGCGCGCGCACCAGCGCCTCCATCCCCGCCTTGGCCGCGGCGCTGGCCGGGAAGGTCGCGACATCGGTGCGGAAGACATGCGCGACGAAGGAGGAGATCGCGATCACCCGCCCTTCGTTCAGATGCGGCAGCGCGGCGCGCGCCAGGCGGATGAAGCCCCACAGCACGGCATCGAGGGATTTCGCGAAGGTGGCATCCGCGGCCTCGGCGAAGGGCGTCTTGTCCGCGAAGCCCGCCGCGTGGATCACCACGTCGAGCCCGCCGAAGCGCTCGACCGCGCGGGCCACCAGCGCCGCCGGCAGGGCGGGGTCGGCGATGTCGCCGAGCATCGTCTCCGCCAGGCCGCCACGCCCGCGCACCGCCTCGGCGACGCGCGCGGCGCCCTCGGCATTCTTGCGGGTGTGCACCAGGATCGCCGTGCCCGGCGCGGCTAGGCGCCGGCAGCAGGCCGCGCCGATCCCCGATCCCGCGCCCGTCACCAGCACAATGCGCGGCCTTGTGCCGTCCATCGCCCTCTCCCGCCCTTGGCCCCGCGCCACGATGCCCGCTGCGGCGGGGATGTCAAAAGCCGGGGGCTATTCCGCAGGGGCCGGGGTATCCGGCGTGCCATTCTCGGTCGGGTTCAGGCGCCACAGCGTCCAGTTCAGGAAGCCGGCGAAGCTGACCCAGACCAGATAGGGTACGAGCAGCCAGGCGGCGGTGGCGCTCACCGGCGCGAAGGCGGCGATCATGCCGGCGATCGAGACCCAGAACAGCGCGAGCTCCGCTAGCGCCCAATCCATGCGGCGGAGGCCGAAGAAGATCCAGGACCAGGCCGCATTGAGCAGCAGCGAACCCCACCAGAGCCAGATCTCGGCCCCGAACCCCACCTGCTGCCAGACCAGGAAACCGGCCACCGCGATCATCAGGTAGAGCACCGACCAGGCGATCGGGAACAGCCAATTGGGCGGGTTGAACCAGGGCTTCGTGAGTCGCGCATACCAGGCGCCGGGCTTGAACAGCGCCCCCGTGGAGGCGGCTGCGAAGCAGGCCAGGATGAAGCCGCCGAGGGCGAGCCAGGATGCGGTGTCCATGGCCCTGCATCTGGGGCCGCGCCGGCCCGGTGTCGAGCCGGCCCGCCCCCCGGCCGCAGCTTGCCCGCGCGCGGGAGCGGTGTCGGCCCTCAGCGCACCGGGCCTGCGAGCAGCGCCCGCGCCAGCGGCGGGCGCCCGGCGATCGGCACCGGCAGGCCGCGATAGGCATCGAGCCCCCGCCCGGCTGGCGCTGCCCCGCTCGGCAGCGCGACGCGCTCCGCCCCGTTCGACAGCATCGCCCCGCCGCCGCCTGCCGCGGCCAGCGTCCCCACCGTTCGGGCCGGCAGGGCGAGCGGCGGGTGGGGGCGGGCCTGTTCCTCGGCCCAGGCGGCCATGACGCGGGCGCGGTAGGGCTGCGCGAATTCCGGCGTGCGCGAGTGATAGGCCGCCGCCGCCGCCGACCAGTCGCCGCGCTCGGCCCTCAGCTCGGTCAGGAAGCGCGCGGCGTAGCGGGCGTTGCTGGCGGGGTCGAAGGCGTCCTCCAGCGTCGTGAACGCGTCCGGGTGATGGCGCAAATTGACCTGCATGCAGCCGATATCGATGGATCGCACACCGCGTGCCTGCAGGGCCCGCACCTCGGCGATCGCTGCCGCCTTGGTGGGAAAGAACTGCCCCCTGCCCTCGGCATTGATGGTCCAGGGCCAGGGGTGGTGGGCGCCGGTCTCCGGGTCCCGGCGGCCGGATTCCACCCGCCCGATCGCCATCAGCAGCTGCGGCGGGATGCCCGCCGCGCGTTCCGCCGCCTGGATCGCCGCGCGGCAGAGCCGGCCGGGCTCGGCCTTGGCCGGCGTCGCGAGCAGGGCGGCGAGAAGGGGCAGGAGCCAGCGGAGGTGTCGCATGGCCCCCGGCAGCGCAAGGCGCGTGCCAGCTTCTGCGGGCTCAGCCCCCGGGGATCGGCGCCTCGGGCGCGGCCAGGGGCGGGAAGGCCGGTGCGGCCGGGGGCGCGAGCGGGGCTGTCCAAATCGGCGTGACGGCCGGCGCGAAGGGCGGCGGCGCGGGGTCCTGGGTGGGCGTGGGCTCCGGCGCGCGGCCGGTGGCGGGTGGGGAGGCGGGCGCGGCCTCGCCCGGCACTGGCTGGGTGTAGTCCGGCACGATCCGCGCCTGTGCGCCGCCGATCACCAGCACGCGCTGGCCGAGATCGAGCGGCGTCGCATCCCGCTGCGTGACCGAGACCAGTTCGCCATTCGCCTTGCGCACGATGTATTCGGTGGCGGTGGTGTCGCCCGCGACACGCTCCGTCGCCGCGCCGAACAGGCCGCCGACCAGCGCCCCGCCCACGCCGCCGATGGCCCGCGTCATATCCCCGCCGGGCGATTGGGCGCCGATGATGCCGCCCGCCGCCGCGCCGCTGGTGGCGCCGGTCGTCCCATCGGCCTGCACCGCCACGGCCCGGCGCCCGATCACCACGCCCTGCTCGACGCGGTTCATCTGCTGCACTGCGCGCGTGGCGTAGGCATCGGGGGAGAAGCGCTGGCCGCAGCCGGCAAGAAGAAGCGGCAGCGCCAGGATCGGGACCAGGCAGCGCATGACGCCAGCGAGATAGTCGAGGCCGCGCGCTTGCGCCAGCGCCGCTCGTCGCGCGACCCTCGGCGCTGCAACGGCAGGGAGGATCGCCCATGGCACGCATCGGTTTCGTCGGCCTCGGCAATATGGGCGGCCCGATGGCGCGCAATCTGGCTCGCGCCGGGCATGCGGTGGCGGTCTTCGACATCCTCCCCGAGCTCGTCGCGCGCTGCGCGGAGGCCGGGGCCATTCCCGCCGCTTCCGCCGCCGAGGCCGCGCGCGGCGCTGAGCTGGTGATCACCATGCTCCCCGCCGGCCAGCATGTGCGCGAGGCCTTTCTCGGCCAAGGCGGCATGGCCGCGGCGAGCCCGCCCGGCGCGATCCTGGTGGATTGCTCCACCATCGATGTCGCGACCGCGCGCGAGGTTGCGGAGCGCTGCGGCCGTGCTTTCCTCGATGCACCGGTCTCGGGCGGCGTGATGGGGGCGGAGGCCGCGACCCTCACCTTCATGGTCGGTGGGCCGGAGGAAGCCTTCCGCGCCGCGGAGCCGGTGCTGCGGCAGATGGGCCGCGCCGCGATCCATTGCGGCGGGGCGGGGGCGGGGCAGGCGGCGAAGGCCTGCAACAACATGGTGCTCGCCGCGACCATGATCGCCACCGCCGAGGCCTTCGTGCTGGCCGAGAAGCTCGGCCTGTCGCACCAGGCGCTGTTCGAGGTGATGTCGAAATCCTCTGGCCAGTCCTGGAGCCTGACCACCTATTGCCCGGTGCCCGGCCCGGTGCCGGCCAGCCCCGCCAACCGCGATTATGCGCCGGGCTTCGCGGCCGCGCTGATGGTGAAGGACCTTGGCCTGGCGCAGCAGGCGGCGGCAGAGACGGGTGCGGCGACGCCGATGGGGGCGCAGGCGCTTGCGCTCTACCGCGCCTTCGTCGAGCAGGGCGGGGGCGGCACCGATTTTTCGGGCATCGTCGCCATGCTGCGCGGAACGCCTTAGCGCGGCGCGCGGGCCGAGGCGTCCTTATCCGCCCAGCCGGTGCAGCGTGGCGCCCCCGGTGCGCCGTGCCTCTGCATGGTCCGGCGCGCCATCGGCCACCTGATCGAGTGCGGCGGCAGCGGCGCCGCGCTCCTCCGCAGTCAGGTCGAGCATCCGGGCCGCCAGATGCTGACCGGCCAGATGCGCAAGGTCGCGCAGCGCCCGCGCCTCTGCTGCCCCGCGCCGCTCCTCCGCCGCAAGCATCCGGGGACCCTCGGTGCCGCGCCGCGCCGCCGGGCCCGGCTGGCCCCGCAGGCGGCCGGTGCCGGGCCGTTCCGCCAGGCGCGCGAAGATGAGCTCCAGCCGGTGCTGCTGGGCTTCTGCTTCCGTCCGCAGGCGCGCGGCCAGCGGTGGCGGTAGTAAGGCGTGATCGAGGATGGCGATGCGCAGCTTCGCCTCGGCATGCGCGTCGCGGAGCGCGGCCAGCAGGCGCCGGCGCGGTGCGGCGGTGTCGGCGGCGGCCCGTGCCAGCGCATCATCGCCGCGCAGCGCCGCGGCGCTGAGGGGTCTACGGAGTGTGTCGTGCATGTTGCTCGCTCTGGGGGGGGCGGCCGGATCGGGCCGGCGGCATCGCCCCCTCAGACCCTGAAAGCGGGCGGCCTGCACTCCAAAGCTGCGCGATTGCGCGGGCGGGATGGCGTGGCCTTCGGATTGATCCGGCGCATCGCCGTCCCTCAGCGCTTCGGGCCGAGCCCCCGGCCGCTGACCACGGCGGCGCTGCCGAATTTCGCGCGGAGCTTCTCCACTGCCTCCCATTTCGCTGCGCGGCGCCCGGCATCGGGGTCGGCAAGATCAGGGAGGTCGGCCTCCGCGGCCGGGGCGAGTGGCTGCGCACCGATGCCGATCAGGCGGAAGGGCGTCCCCGTCGCCTCCTTCGCCAGCAGCGGCTGTGCGGCCCGAAAGAGCGTCTCTGGCAGGCGGGTCGGCTGCGCCAGGCGGGCATGGCGCGACCGCGTCTCGAAGCCTGCGGATTTGAGCTTCAGCACCACGCCGCCGGCCGCCAGCTCCTTCTCCGCCAGGCGCTGCGCCAGCTTTTCGCAGAGCCGCCAGAGCGGGGCCTCCAGCTCCGGCAGGGCCTTCAGGTCGGTCTCGAAGGTGGTCTCGGCGGAGATGGATTTCGTCTCGCGCTCCGGCGTGACGCCGCGCGCATCTTCGCCGCGTGCCCGCGCCGCCAGCGCCGGGCCGTCTTCCCCGAAGCGCCGCGCCGCTTCGCGCGGGTCGAGCGCGCCGAGCTGGCCGCAGCGCGTGAAGCCGGCGGCGGCCAGGCGCTTGGCCAAGGCGGGGCCGACACCGGGCAGCAGCGTGACCGGCTGGTCCGCGAGCCAGGCCGCCGCATCCGCGCCCAGTACCGCGAAGCCGCGCGGCTTGTCGCGCTCGGCGGCCAGCTTCGCCAGCAGCCGGTTGGGTGCGAGCCCGATCGAGACGGTGATGCCGACCTCTTGCTCCACGCAGCGCGCGAAGCGGGCCAGCACCACGGCGGGCGGGGCGCGATGCAGCGCCGCCGTGCCCGACAGGTCGAGCACCGCCTCGTCGATCGAAAGTGGCTGGACCAGCGGCGTCAGCGCCTGCATCCGCAGCCGCACCTCGCGCGCGGCGGCGGCATATTTCGCCATGTCCGGCTTGATCACCACGGCATCGGGGCAGGCGGCGAGCGCCTTGAACATCGGCATCGCGCTCTTCACGCCGCGGGTGCGCGCGACATAGCAGGCGGCCGCGACCACGCCGCGCCGGCCGCCGCCGACGATCACGGGTTTGGTCAGCAGCTCCGGCCGGTCGCGCTTCTCGACGCTGGCGAAGAAGGCATCGCAATCCACATGCGCGACGGCGAGCGCCACAAGCTCGGGATGCGCGGCGACGCGGCGCGATCCGCAGGCGGGGCAGCGCGCGAAGGGTGGGTCTGCCAGGTGGTCGCAGTCGCGGCAGAGCGCGGGCATCTTACGCGCGCTGCCCGGCCACGCTCATGCCGTGTCCCACAGCCGCGCCGCGCCGAAGACGCCGGAACTGTCGCCATGGCGCGCGCGCAGCACGGGCGTCGAGAAGGCGTCCGAGAAGACGTGGCGCGGGATCAGGCGCGGCAGGCTCTCATAAAGGTGATCCATGTTG
>JBIKSZ010000105.1:0-12109 GCA_044348345.1 Roseomonas sp.
AGCCGAGTAAGCTGGATCGCGACGGAGGGCACGCCGCCTGCGCCACCGATGACGAGCAAGGCTCCTTCCGCGGCACCGCCACGCGGAATCTCAAGCCGATCGAACAGCATTTCCCAGGCTGTGAGCGCGGTGAGCGGCAGGGACGCCGCGGCGGCATGGCCAACTGTGGTCGGCTTGCGCCCGACGATGCGCTCGTCCACCAGCTGCAGCTCGGCATTCGCGCCCTGGCGGTCCAGCACACCGGCGTAGAAGACCGCGTCGCCGGGGCGGAAGAACTTAGCGTCTGGCCCGACCGCTTCCACGATGCCCGAGGCGTCATAGCCAAGCACGACCGGCGTCCCGCCCTTCACCGCGAAGGCCATGCGGCTCTTCACATCGCGCGGGTTGACCGACACGGCGTGCACGCGAACCAGAAGGTCACGGCCAGCGGGCGGACCAGGATCGGGGAGGTTCAGGTCCTCGAGCGCGCGGGGATCGGAGATCGGCAAGCCATGCTGCCGGTAACCGACGGCCTTCATGAACGAACCTCCGATAGGCTGCGGAAGACTGCACGGACACGGCGCAGGGCTCGATGCCGAGCGGCCTGCAGCATGGCTGAGGCCGCCCGGCTCGGCGAGTGGGCGGGTACTCAGACAGGCAGTGGCGCACCCGGGGAACCAGCCTGCGCGGCGCGCAGGATCGCCGCGCTGTCGAGGCCGTAGGCGTCATAGACCTCCTGGATGCTGCCGCTCTGGCCGAAGCGGTCCACACCCAACGCCTTCACCCGGTGCCCCTCCACCGAGCCAAGCCAGCCGAGGCTCGCCGGATGGGCATCCGCGACCGTCACGAGGCAGCAATCCCGCGACAGCGCCCGAAGCAGCCGCTCCACCTGGCTCGGCGGCGCTGTTCCGCCAGCCATGCGCGTCGTCTCAGCCGCGCGCCAGCCGGAGAACAGCCGGTCGGCCGATGTGACCGCAAGCACGCCGACGTCGCGGCGATGCTCGGCGAGCAGCCCAGCGGCGGCGATCGCCTCTGGCGCCACGGCACCCGCATAGGCGATGGCGACCGTGCAGTTCGGGCCGGGCGGGCGCAGCCAATAACCACCGGCGACGATGTCGTCGGCAAGTGCGGGCGCGATTTGCCGCTGCGGCTGTTCGATGCTGCGCGTGGACAGCCGTAGATAGACCGAGCCGCCGTCGTCGCCCTCCTGCTGCACATGGCCGAGCGCCCAGCGCAGGATGATGGCGAGCTCGTCGACGAAGGCGGGCTCGAAGGAGGACAGGCCCGGCTGCGCCATGCCGATCAGCGGCGTGCCGATGGACTGGTGCGCGCCACCTTCAGGCGCAAGCGTGATGCCGGACGGCGTGGCCGCCAGGATGAACCGCGCATCCTGGTAGCAGGCATAGTTCATCGCATCGAGCCCGCGCGCGATGAAGGGATCGTAGAGCGTGCCAATCGGGATCACGCGCTCCGCGAAGATCTCGTGCGACAGGCCGAAGGCCGAGAGCGTGAGGAACAGGTTCATCTCGGCGATGCCGAGTTCCATATGCTGTCCGCTCGGGCCTGCCTCCCAGCGGAAGGCGGAGGGGATTTTCTCCTCGCGGAACAGGTCGCGCCGCGGCTCGCGCGCGAAAAGACCGCGACGCCCGACCCAGGCCCCGAGATTGGTGGATACGGTCACATCCGGACTGGTGGTGACGATCCGATCGGCAATCGGCGCATCGCTCTTCGCCAGGGCATGCAGCAGCTGGCCGAAGCCAGCCTGGGTGGAGGCATGGGCCTGCGGATCCGCGGCAATGCCCTCCGGCACCGGCAGTGCGGGGGCGGAGGTACGGCGCGGGCCATGCGCGTTGAAGGGCACTTGGGCGAGAAAGCCGCGCAGTTCGGCCTCTGCGATGCCGAGGCCCTCAGCCGCGTCCCATTCATGGCCCGGGCGGATGCCCATCGCGTCCCGCCAGCGCTCCATCTGCATCGGGTTCAGCAGGCCGGCATGGTTGTCCTTGTGCCCCGCTAGCGGCAGACCGAAGCCCTTGATGGTGTAGGCCAGGAAGCAGACCGGGCGGTCGTGCTCCACGCCGCGGAAGGCATCGAGCAGCAGGCCGAGGTCGTGACCGCCAAGATTGGTCATCAGCGCCTCCAGCGCGGCGTCGTCGCGCCGGCCGATCAGGGCAGAGACATCGCCCTGGTCGCCGATGTCGTCGAGCAGACGCTGCCGCCAAGCGGCGCCGCCACGAAAGGTCAACGCCGCGTAGAGTTGGTTGGGGCAGGCGTCGATCCAGGCGCGCAGGCGCTCGCCGCCCGGCTCCGCGAAGGCGGCTTGCAGCAGGCGGCCGTATTTCAGCACCACAACCTCCCAGCCCATGGTGGCGAAGGTGCCGAGGATCTTGTCGTTCACGCCCTCGCCGATCACGGCGTCGAGGCTCTGGCGGTTGTAGTCCACCACCCACCAGGTGTTGCGCAGCCCGTGCCGCGCGCCTTCCAGCAGCGCCTCGTAGATGTTGCCCTCGTCCATCTCGGCATCGCCGACCAGCGCCACCATCCGGCCTTCCGGCTGCGCGCCACCCCAGCCATGCAGCCGGACATAGTCCTGCACGAGGCTTGCGAAGATGGTCTGCGCCGCGCCCAGGCCGACGGAGCCGGTGGAGAAGTCCACATCATCCACGTCCTTCGTGCGTGACGGGTAGGACTGCGCCCCGCCCAGCGCGCGGAAGGCCTCGAGCTTCGCGCAGCTCTGGTTGCCCAGCAGGTACTGGATGGCGTGGAAGACTGGCGAGGCATGCGGCTTCACCGCAACCCGGTCCTGCGGCCGCAGCACGGCGAAGTAGAGCGCCGTCATGATGGTGGCGATCGAGGCAGAGGACGCCTGGTGCCCGCCCACCTTCAGCCCGTCTGCTGACGGCCGGACATGGTTGGCGTGGTGGATCATCCAGGCCGACAGCCAGAGCACCTTGCGCTCGAGCGCTGCCAGGAGGCGTGCCTCTGCCGCCTGGCTCGGCGACGACGCGAGGGGGGCGGCGATCTGGTCGGGCATGGCGCATCCTCCGTGGCGGGCTCTGCACAGGCCGCCAACGCCGAAATGCTAGGGCGTACGGGCCGGCAAAGGCTTGCAAACTTCCCGGCTTCTGGCTCCAATTCGGAAGAAGCAACCGAAGTGATGGCATCTTGCGAAAAATATCACCGTATGAAGCGCTGGATCCGATCAGTGTCCGCATCATCGAAAAGCTGCAGGAGGATAGCGATATCGGCCTGGCGCAGCTCGCCGAGGCAACGGGCACCACGTCCTCCTCCTGCTGGCGTCGGCTCGACGAATTGCGCAGCCGCGGCGTCATCCGCCGCTCCGTCGCCGTTGTGGACCCGCTGGCGCTCGGCCTTGCGGTCAATGTCTTCGTGCAGGTGACGCTGGAGAAGCAGAACGAGGCAGCGCTGCGCGCCTTCCAGTCGCGCATCGCGCGACGGCCGGAGGTGATGGAGTGCTACTTGATGAGCGGCGACGCCGACTACCTCCTGCGCGTCGTGGTCGAGGATCTCGCGCAGTACCACCGCTTCGTCGTGGATCACCTCACGACGATTCCGGGCGTCGCCAACCTGCGCTCAAGCTTCGCACTGGAACAGGTGAAGTATACGACCGCGCTGCCAACGGGGCATCTGGCCGTCACACCGGACGCGGCGAGGCCGCCACGCCGGGAGGTGACGGGCAGGAAGCGATCCTCGACTGGCCGCTGAAAAGCACAGGCCGCCGTGACCGAGACGGCGCTCCGCTTCGGACAGCTGCCGCGGGACATCATCCGATCTCGTGGCAGACCCAGAGCATGAATGGACCTGATCACCGCCTCATCCGGAAACGCTAGCGGCCCATGCCCTGTGCGAACCGGCGTAGCAGCGGCACCATCAGCGCTCTACATCCAAGCCCAGAGGGTAAGAACGTGCTCGATCTCACAGGCAAGGTCGCCATTGTCACAGGTGCGGGAGCGGTGGGGCCCGGCTGGGGCAACGGCAAGGCCACGGCGGTGCTGCTGGCCCGGCAGGGCGCGACGGTGCTTGCCATCGACAACAACCCAGCCGCTGTCGCGGAAACCGTCAGCATCATCCGCGGCGAGGGCGGTGTGGCAGAGGCCCGGATCTGCGACGTGACCTCAGGCACCAGTTTCGAGGCGGCGGTTGAGGCCGGCGTGGCGCGCTTCGGGCAGCTCGACATCATGGTGAACAATGTCGGCGGGTCCCATCCGGGCGGGGCGGAGAGCATGCCGGAGGAGGTCTGGGAGACGCAGATCGCCCTCAATCTCCGCAGCGCCTTCCTGGGCTGCAAATTCGCCCTTCCGCATCTGCGGCGCCGCCCAGGGAGTGCGATCGTCAACCTCGCCTCGATCGCGGCGCTGCGCATGGGCGCGGATAGGCCGCATGTCGCCTACAGCGCGGCCAAGCACGGGGTGATCGCGCTGTCGAAGTCTGTTGCGATCGAAAACGCGAAGGCGGGCGTGCGCTGCAACACGGTTATTCCGGGTCTCATGCATACGCCGCTGGTGGAGCATCGCCTCGTGCGTCAGCTCGGCACCAACGACGCCGCGGCGCTGATCGCCAAGCGCAACGCCCAGGTCCCCATGGGCAGGATGGGCGATGCCTGGGACGTCGCCCACGCGGTGCTGTTCCTGGCGTCCGACGAGGCGAAGCACATCACCGGAACGGAGCTGCTCGTGGACGGCGGCATCTCGGCAGCCATGCCATGAGCAACGCCAAGGGGTGCGCTTCTGCCTGTAAGGCCGCCACGCACCCTCTCTGCCGAGCGGCGCGCGTGGGATAAGGCGCTTCGCTCAATCCGCGGTGGTCTGCGCCTCTCGTACCACCGCGGCCCAGCGTGCGGCGTCGCGGGCGATCAGCGCGCCGAACTCGGTGGATGTACCGGTGAAGGGCACCATGCCCTGCGCGCGCAGCTGATCGGCGGTCGCGGTGTCGTTCACCCAGGCGGTCAGGATCGCGTTGAGGCGCGCCGCCCGCACCATCCCGCCCGAATACGGCATCGGCGGCATGACGAGCTATGGAACGCTGCTCGGGCCCTACCATCACGACTGGCTGCAGCGACAGTTGGTGCGGCCCTTCTACTTCACCGACAATGAACGCCTGCCGCAATACGCGACCGAGGCGGTGCTGCGCGCCCGCGCCGCCGAACTGCCGGCCGTCACCACGCTGTTCGGCTGGGGGGCCGAGAGCGTGACGCAGGATGCCCGTGGCGTGACGGCGGCGGAACGGAGCGGCGGAACGGAGCGGCGGAACGGAGCGGCGGAACGGAGCGGCGGAACGGAGCGGCGGCGGGCGCCGTATGATCAGCGCGCGCTACGTGGTCGGCTGCGACGGCGCGCGGTCCACGGTGCGGGAGCAGGCCGGCATCACGCAGACGCGCTCGGACCACGAGCGGCTGATGGTAAAGCGCCCTGCCGGCGCGCCCCGCGGCAGAAGCATCGAGGCTCGGCGTGCCGCTGAAGCTTGTGCATGGCGCCGATCCCGCGGCGCGCGAGGCCTATGGCGCAGCGCACATCCTGGTGCGGCCCGACCTTTTCGTCGCCTGGACTGGCGAGGACGGCGATCCCGCGTCGGTCCTCGCGCGCGCGCGACAGGGCAGGGGTAGCGGAGCCCGCGGTCAATCCGCGTTCAGGCTGCGGTGCCCCAGACCTCCTCCGCGACCTCGACGATCATCTCAAGCTTCCGCCACTGCTCGTCCTCGGCCAGCGTGTTGCCTTCCTGGGTCGAGGCGAAGCCGCATTGCGGGCTGAGGCAGAGCTGGTCGAGGGGTGCGAACTTCGCAGCCTCCTCGATGCGGCGCTTGATGTCGTCCCTGCTCTCCAGCGTGCCCGTCTTCGAGGTGACGAGGCCGAGCACGACGGTCTTGCCCTTCGGCAGGAAGCGAAGTGGCTCGAAGCCGCCGGCGCGGTCGCTGTCCCACTCCATGAAGTAGCCATCCACTGGCATGGTGTTGAACAGCACCTCGGCCACCGGCTCGTAGCCGCCTGAGGCAATGAAGGTGGAGCGGAAATTGCCGCGGCAGAGATGCATGGTGATGAGCAGGTCGGCCGGCTTCTGCGCCAGCGCCGCCGCCACCATCCCGGCATAGATGGTGGGCTGGCGGTCCGGATTGTCGCCGCGCTCGCGCAGCATCTCGCGCTGCGCAGGGTCGCAGAGATAGGCGAAGGAGATGTCATCGAGCTGAAGGTAGCGGCAGCCAGCCCTGTACATGTCGGCGACGGCGCCAGCATAGGCGCGCCCGACATCGGCGTAGAACTCCTCCATATCGGGATAGAGCCCGGGCTCCATCATCTTCCGCCCGCCGCGGTAGTGCAGCATCGACGGGCCGGGGATCGTCATCTTCGGCGTGCGGCGCGCCTTTGAGGCGAGGTAGCGGAAATGCCCTACCATCGGGTGCTGCGCATAGCCGACCTTGCCCTTGATGCGCAGCGTCTTCGGCACGCCGATGCCACCCTTGAAGTTCATGCCGCTGTCGCCGTCCTCGGAGGTGACGCCGGGCAGGCGCTCCAGGAAGTCGAAATGCCAGTAGGCGCGGCGGAACTCGCCATCGGTCACGCTGCTGAGGCCGATCGCTTCCTGCTTCGCCACGAGGGCCGCGATCTCGCGGTCCTCGATCTCCTGCAGCGCGGCGGGTGTGATGCGGCCAGCCAGGGCAGCTTCCCGCGCATTCTTGAGCGTTCCCGTGCGCAGCAGGCTGCCGACATGGTCGGCGCGGAAGGGACGAAGCCCAGTCATGCAAGTCTCCGGTCACGTATCATGGGAGAGTGTCGAGATCGGCCGCGGCGCGCGGACGCCGCGGCCGGGGTGCTCATGCGCCGAGGGCGGCGCGCACGCGATCCTGCGTGAACGGCGTCGCGTTCAGACGCTTCCCCGTCGCCGCCAGCACGGCATTGGAGATGGCCGGCGCAACGCAGCCCAGGCCAAGCTCGGCCGCCGGTAGCGGCATCTCGCCGCTGCGGATCAGCCGCACCTGGACCTCGGGCGTGTCGGAAGCGCGCAGCACCTCATAGTCGGTGAAGTTCGTCTGCTGCACCGCGCCGTCGCGGAATGTCAGGCGTTCCGTCAGCGCGCTCGAGACACCCCAGAGGAGGGAGGCCTCGATCTGGCGCATGGCGTTGCGCGGCTGCACGGGCAGGCCGATATCGGCCGCGCACCACAGGCGCAGCACCCGCAGCTTCCCGGTCGCGCGGTCGATCGCGACCTCGGCCACGGTTGCGGCCAGCGCCTCGCCAAGCTGCGGCAGGCCGAGCTTGGAGAAGCCGATGCCGAGGCTGGTGCCCTCGCGCCGGCGGCCCCATTCGGCCATCTGGCCGGCCGCCTCGACCACGGCCTTCGCGCGGGCGTCCCGCAGCAGCGTCAGGCGATAGGCGAGCGGATCGGCATTCGCCTGCCGCGCCAGATCGTCGATCACCGCCTCCACCGCGAAGGCGTTGGGACCGGCGCCGATGCCGCGCCAGGGCGCGGTGCGCACGCCATGCTCGCGATAGACATGCTCCGTCAGCGTCGCGGGCACGTCGTAATGCGCGACATTGGCGTGGTAGGTGACGATGTGGTCCACGCCGCGCTGCGCCTCAAGCCGCGCGCGGCCGTAGAGGATCGGCACCACGAGATCGGCCGCGAGCCGATGACGCCAGCCGGTGATCTTCCCCGCGGCGTCGAGCCCGACATCGATGCGATGCGCGGTCATCGGGCGCACATGGGCGTTCGCGATGTCGTCCTCGCGGGTCGCCATCACCTTCACCGGGCGGCCGACGGCCTTGGCGATGTGGATGGTCTCCAGCGCATAGTCGATCGCGGCGCGGCGGCCGAAGCCGCCGCCCATGGTCAGCATGTTGACCTTCACGCGCTCGGCCGGAACGCCCGCAATCTTCGCCGCCTCATCGCGCACCAGGCTCGGCCATTGCGTGCCGGCCCAGACTTCGACGGCATCCGCAGTCACGGAGGCCACGCAGGTCAACGGCTCCATCTGCGCGTGATAGACGTAGTCGGTCGTGAATTCCGCGGTGTGCACGCGCGCCGCGCCGGCGATGGCCTGTGCGGCTTCGCCCGTGCGGCCGGCGGTGACCCCCTGCTTTGCCGTGTCGCGCGCATCGGCCAGGTAGGAGGCCAGCGCCGCGTCCGACCCATGGGTGGCGCCTTCGCCGGGCGACCATTGCACCGTCAGCGCCCGCCGCGCGGCGAGCACAGCCTCGATCCGCTCGCCCACGATGGCAACCCCCTGCTCCAGCGGCAGGACATGCGTGATGCCCGGGCGACGCAGCAACTCCGCCCCATTATGCGAGACCGGGCGCGCGCCGAGACCGGGCGACCGCGCGACGGTCGCATGCAGCATGTTCGGCAGGCGCACATCGATGGCGAAGACTGTCGCGCCCGTCGCCTTGGCCGGCACGTCGAAGCGCGCCACGTCGCGGCCGATCAGGCGGAAGGCGGAGACTGGCTTCAGCGCGGCAGGCGCGATCTCCGGCAGGGTGGCCGGCACGGTCGCGAAGGCCGCGATCTCGCCATAGCCGATCCGGCGGTTGGAGGCGGCGTGGACCACCACGCTCGGCTCCGTCGTCAGCTGATCGACCGGGACGTTCCAGCGCGCGGCCACCGCATCGAGCAGCACGCGGCGCGCCTGGGCGCCGGCAATCCGCAGCGGCATCCAGTAGCCGCGCACCGACAGGCTCGCGACAACGAACTGGCTGCGGAAGATCGGGCTGTCATAGGCAGGGCGCACGGGCGCGGTCTCGATCCGCACGCGGCCCCAATCGGCGTCCAGTTCCTCGGCGACGATCAGCGGCAGCGCGGTGTTGGAGCCCTGGCCCATCTCCGGCACGGGCGCCTGGATGGTGATGGAGCCGTCCGGCGCGATCCGCACATAGGCGTTCAGCGTGGCCGGCCCGGCCGGCGTCGCGGCCGTCTGGGCCCCGGCGGTATCCGGGCCGGCGAAGGCGAAGGTGAAGGCGAGGCCGGTGGCGCCGGCCAGCAGGCCCCGGCGGCCCAGGGGCTGGCCGAGGGTGTTCGCGTCGGTCATCTCACGCCCCCCGCGCGGCGCGTTCGACCGCTTCGACAACCTGGTTGTAGGTCGCGCAGCGGCAGAGATTGCCGTCCATGTGGGCGACGATCTCCTCCCGCGTCGGCCGCGGCGTGCGCGCGAGCAGCGTCGCGGCCTGCATGATCTGGCCGGTCTGGCAGTAGCCGCATTGCGGCGCTTCCACCGCAACCCAGGCGCGCACCAGCGGGTTCTCCGCGCCGCCGGGCAGGCCTTCGATGGTGGTGATCGCCTTGCCGACCGCCGCCGAGGCGGGCACCGAGCAGGAGCGCACCGCCTCCCCATCCAGATGCACGGTGCAGGCACCGCAGGCGGCGACGCCGCAGCCATATTTCGTGCCTGTCAGCCCGAGATGCTCCCGCAGGACCCAGAGCAGCGGCGTGTCCGGTTCCGCCGCGACGGATACGGTGCGGGCATTGACGGTGAGCGAAATCATGGCGTGCCTCCGTTGTCTTGTGCGGCCTTCAGCGGGCCGTTCATCACACAGCTGCTGGGCGTCAATCCGCCGTCGCGCCGGTCTCGCGCACCAGCCTGCCCCACTTCTCGGACTCGGCACGCGCGAAGGCGGCGAAGTCTTCGGGCGTGCCGCCGCGCACGATCGCGCCCTGCCCGGCCAGCATGTCGCGCAGCTCCGGCACGCGCAGAATCTGATCCACCTCGGCCGAGAAGCGCCGCACGCGATCCGCGGGTGTGGCGGCATGCATGCAGAGGCTCATCCAAGTGGCGGAGATCAGATCGGGCACGCCCTGCTCCACCGTCGTCCGCACATCCGGCAGCAGCGCGAGGCGTTCGGTATGCGCGACCGCGATCGCCTTCATCCGCCCATCGCGCACGAAGGGCGCGGCAGAGAAGGCCGCATCCCACATCGCCATGGTCTGGCCACCCATCAGCGAGGTCAGCGCCGGCGCGCTGCCGCCGAAGGGCACATGCGTCGGATCGCCGCCGCGGCCCATGGCGCGCGTCATCGCGATGGTCAGGTGCGACGGCGTGCCGATGCCGGCCGAGGCATGCTTCAGCTGGTCACCCTGCCGGCGCGAAAGCTCCAGGAACTCCTGCAGATTATTCGCCGGCACCGAGGGATGCACCACGAGCACCAACGGGATCACGCTGATCAGCGATGCGAAGGAGAAGTCGCGGAACGGATCATAGGGCAGGCGACGATAGAGATGCGGGTTGATCGCGATCGGGCCCGAGGGTGTCGCGAACACGGTATGCCCATCCGGCGGCGCCTGCAGGAAGGCCTGCGCTGCGACGATGCCGTTCGCGCCCGGACGATTCTCCACCACCACAGGCTGCCCCCAACGGTCGGACAGCCGCTGCGCGACGACGCGCGCCTGCGCATCTGCCGAACCGCCCGCGGCCACCGGCACGACGAAGCGCATGGCGCGGGAGGGGAAGGCCTCCGCCTGGGCCAGCGCTGGACGCGGAAGGAGAGGCAGCGCGAGGAGCGCCAAGGTCGCGCGGCGGCGAATGGTGGTCATGGCTTGTATCTCCTCCCTGGCGGCGCGCACGGCGCGCGAACAAGCGACCAGGGGCCGAGCCACCCTTTGTCGAGAGGGCGAGCGATCCCGGCGGCGCCGCGCGGCGTTCTCTGCGTCCACCTGTATTCAGACCTTACTCGTTTTTCACCAACGCGACAACGCCGACAGACGTGGGGGATCTGATGGTACTGAAAAAGCAGGGATTTTCTTGTTCATCTTATGTGGCGCACGTGTAGGAGGCGACATCCATGGCAAGGCAATCGCCACACCTGTATACAGAAAACATGCCCTGTTCGGACGCCCACACCACGCCCGCCGCCCCGCCCTCACCCATCAACGGATGGCACGCCGCCGCCCGGCGTGGTGCGTCGCAGGACGGAGGCAGGTCATCCGCGATCGCGGCCGACTAGCATGTCGCAAACGCTCTCTGCCCAACTCCGCCTGCGCGACCTGATCCTGAGCGGCGCGTTGCCGCCTGGCGAGCGGCTGTCCGAACCCTCGGTCGCCGAACGCCTGGGTGCGTCGCGTACGCCGGTGCGCGCGGCCCTGGCGCGCCTCGCCGATGAGGGGCTGGTGGAGGCCATTGCCTCTGGCGGCTTCGCCGTCAAAGCCTTCACCGAGGAGGAAATCCGGGACGCCATCGAGTTGCGCGGTACGCTGGAAGGGCATGCCGCGCGCCTCGCCGCGGAGCGTGGCGCGCCGGGCGCCGCGCTGGCGGAGATGAAGCGCCTGATCGCCGACATGGACGAGGCCACCGCATCCCCGATCAGCGAGGCTGGCTTCACCGACTACGTGGCGCTCAACGCGCATTTCCACGAATTGCTCGTGGAAGCGGCCGGCAGCGCGGTGGTGGCCCGCCAGATCGGGCGGGTCGTCGCACTGCCCTTCGCCTCGCCCTCCGGCTTCGTCCTGGCCCAGGCTGCCCTGCCCGAAGCGCAGCGCGTGCTGACGGTCGCGCAGGAACACCACCGCGCGGTGGTGGAGGCCATCGAGCATCGTGAGGGCGCGCGGGCCGAGGCGCTGATGCGCGAACATGCCAGGCTGGCGCGGCGGAACCTGGAACTCGTGCTGCGGGAACAGGATTCATTGCGCCTGGTGCCGGGCGGCGCGCTCATCCGCCGCAGCAGCTGGGCCTGAGGAATGACCAAGGCTGTGCATCGTGCCGAGACCTGGATCGGCGCGACGCTCCCCTCCACGCAGACGCTGACGTCCGGCATCCGCGCATTCACCCTGGTGCCCTGGCGGCGCTCTTTCCCAGCGGTGGGCCTCTGCGCATCCGCCTCGACCTCAACGGTCCCTTTGGTGTCGCGCCATGACGCGCTGGTCGGTCCCGCGCCGCGGACTGACCATGCCCCGGGATGCCCGAAGTTTCGAAAATCTTGACCCCTTCGATAATCCGGGCGACTCTATCAAGGTCATGCCGCGCAGGCCGGGGGAAAGATGAGACGCTATCGCCAGCATCCGCCGCGCCGCGACCAGAGAGTTCGCCCATGATCCCCGTGAAGCGCCTCCGGCATCTCGCCCTTTTCGCATCGGACCTTGAGCGACAGCTCGCCTACTACCGCGACGTCATCGGCCTCGCCGAGGTCGGGCGCGAGGC
>JBIKSZ010000313.1:0-3652 GCA_044348345.1 Roseomonas sp.
GTCCCTCCCAGAAGCTCACCCAGCCCCGCTCAATCCACCGTCGCGCGGGCGTCCCGGACCACCTCGGCCCAGCGGGCGACGTCGCGTTCCTGCACGGCGCGGAATTCGGCCGGCGTGCGGACCGTCGGGGGCTCGATGCCCTGGTCCTGGATCAGCCAATTGCGGAATTCGGGCTCGGAGATGATCTTCACGATCTCCTCGTTCAGCCGCTGCGTGATCTCGGCCGGCAGGCCCGCCGGGCCGAAGATGCCGTACCAGGTGGTGCTCTCGAAGCCCGGCAGGCCGCAGGCCTCGGCCACGGTCGGCACATCGGGCAGCGCGGGGATGCGGGTCCGGGTGGTGACGGCCAGCCCCCGCACCTGCCCCTGCTGGATCATCGGAATGGCTGGCCCGGACTGGTTGAAGAAGATGTCGATCTGCCCGCCGAGCAGCGCCGTGACGACACCCGCCTGGCCGGTGAAGGGCACATGCACGATGTCGAGGTTCGCGACGGAGGCGAAGCGCGCCCCGGCGAGGTGGGTGGAGGCGCCGTTGCCGGTGCTGCCATAGTTCAGCGCGCCTGGCCGGGCGCGGGCGTCGGAGATGACGTCCATGCAGGTGCGGTACTGGCCGCGGCGCTCAATGCTGGTGGTCAGCACATTGGGCACGTCGCCGAGATGGGCGATCGGCGTGAAGTCGCGCAGCACATTGAAGGGCAGGCTGCGGTAGAGCGTCTGGTTGATCGCATGCGTGCCCGCGGTGCCGAACAGGATCACATGGCCGTCCGGCCGCGCCTTGGCGACGAAGTCGGACGCCACATTGCCACCCGCGCCAAGGCGCGGATTGACCACGACGGGCTGGCCCAGGATGCGGCTCAGCGGCTCGGCGATGCGTCGGGCGTAGATGCCGACGCCGGAGGAGTTCGGGAAGCCGATCGCCATCTCGATCGGCCGGTTGGGCCAGGCCTGCGCCGGCTGGGCGGCGGCCGGGGCGGCGGCGAGGAGCGCCGGCAGGGCAAGGGCGAGCAGGCGGCGGGTCAGCGTCATGGCGTCTCTCCAGCGGCGAAACCGGCGCCATCTTCGGCCTGGAGCCAATCGGCGCAAGCCCTTGCTCGCGTGCAGGGCGCGGCAAAAACTAGATGCTGCCGCGCCGGCAACAAAAAACCCCGGCCGCGAGCGGCCGGGGTCCCTGGCTTTGCCGGGGGGGGCAAAGATTACTTGATCGTCACAGCCTGCCGGCCGCGCTGCCCGTCACGGACATCCAGGGCGACCTTTTCGCCCTGCTGGACGTCCACGCGGCCCGCGCGCTGCAGCACGGAGGAGTGCAGGAACACGTCCTGCCCACCATCGTCCGGGGTGACGAAGCCGAAGCCGCGCACCTGGTCGAACCACTTGACCGTGCCGTTCACGCCATAGGTCGGCCCGCCCTCATCGCGGCCGAAGTCGCGACGGGGGGCACGATCGCCAAAGCCACCGGAGCGAGGCGCGCCGAAGCCGCCCCCACCGCCGCCGCCGCCGCCGAAGTCACGCCGCGGGGGACGGTCGCCGAAACCACCGCCGCCACCACCAAAGTCGCGCCGCGGGGGACGGTCGCCGAAGCCACCGCCGCCGCCACCGAAGTCGCGCCGCGGGGGACGGTCGCCGAAGCCACCGCCGCCACCGAAGTCGCGCCGCGGGGGACGGTCGCCAAAGCCGCCGCGCGGACGATCGCCGCCGCCCGGGCCCTTGGTCATGCTGTGGATGCGCGTGACCAGACGCCGCCCCTGGCGGTCAGAGCCGATCTCGCACATGAACTTGTCGCCGGTCTCCGGCGGTTCGATCCCCGCTTCCGTCAGGGCGGAAGCGTGGAAAAAGACGTCCTGCCCATCGGGCCCAAGGACGAAGCCGAAGCCTTTACGGGCATTGTACCACTTGACCTCGGCCTCGAGCGGGCCTTCGCCACCCTGTTCGTTGTCGGGAAACACGATCGGTATCTATCCACTACAGAACGACACGACCCGACACAATGCAGGGCCGCCAGCGGTCAGCATTGCACTACCCGGCCACGAACACCAGCAGAAAACGAAGTCAAGCAAAACGTGATGGGCGGAACGGCCCCAGTGGAAGCTCCGGAGCCTGGCCCGCCAGCAGGCTCGCCACCGCCCGCGCGGTCCGCGGCCCGGCCACCAGACCGACATGGCCATGCCCGAAGGCGAGCAGCACATCAGCGCTCGCCCCCGCCGGCCCGATGCAGGGCAGCCCATCCGGCATGGAGGGGCGATGGCCCATCCAGACCTTCACCCGATCCGCCGGCAGGTCCCGCGGCAGGTTCGGGAAGCTGCGCAACAAATGATCGCGCAATATCTCGGCCCGCTTCCAGTTCGGCGCCGCGGCAAGCCCGGCGATCTCCACCTGGCCCGCGCAGCGCAGGCCGCGATCGGTGAGCGTCACCGACATCTTGCCGTCATAGGGCATCAGCGGCGTGCGGGGACCGATGGGGGCGTCCAGGATCATCGCGTGGTAGCCACGCTCCGTCTCAAGCGGCACGTCGGAGCCCGCCGTTGCCGCCAGCGCCTTGGAATAGGCCCCAGCACAAATCACCGCCTTGTCAGCCGCAACCTCCCCCGCCTCGGTCAGCACGGCCTTGAGCCGCCCGCCCTCGATCCGGAAGCCGGTGGCGCGAACGCGGCGCAGCGCCGCGCCCTCGGCCACGGCCTGGGCGACCAGGGCCGCCACATAGGCGCCAGGGTCGCGGCAATGGCCGCCTTCCTCCACCAGCACGCCGAAGCCGTAGCGGCGGTCGAGCTCGGGCTCGCGCTGGCGCATCTCGTCGGCGCCGAGCTCCATCCATTCGATGCCGACCTTGCGCCGGATGCGCCAGGCCATCGCCTCGCTCTCGAACTGGGCGCGGCTTTCATAGACATACATCAGCCCGCGCCGCTCGATCAGCCGCGCGACGCCGGCGCGCTCGGCCAGCTGCCGGTGCAGCGCGGGCGCGTCGGCCAGCAGCGGGCGGATGGCGCGCGCGGTGGCTTCCACCTTCACCTCGGTCCAGCCGGCGCGCAGATACTTCAGCAGCCAGGGCGCGACTTTGGGCAGGTAGGACCAGCGGATCGCCAACGGCCCGAGCGGGTCCATCAGGAATTTCGGGATCTTCTTCCACAGCCCCGGCATTGCTGGCGGGATCACCGACATCGGGCTCAGCCAGCAGCCATTGCCATAGGAGGCCGCCTGTTCCCCGCCCGGCTCACCGGGCTCGATGATCGTCACGCGGAAGCCTGCGGCCAGCGCCTCCAGCGCGGTTGCCGCGCCGACGATGCCAGCGCCGATCACGACGACATGCGGGGCGCTCATCGCCGCATCTCCCGCCCGGGGTCACCCTGGCCGAGCAGGGAGACATGCGCCGAGACGACGCGCCAGCCTTCCGGCAGGCGCGCCATGATCTTGGTCTCGCGCCCGATCAGCCCGGTGCCGACGCGCTCATATTCCAGATGGGTGGCGGCGAAGTCCCGCCCGAAGGCGACGATGTGCACCTTGCGCTGGATGCGCTGCGCATAGGCCTTCACGGACCCGCGGAAGGCGCGGATCGCGTCATGGCCATAGAGGATTTCGGTGATGCCGAAGCGCACGGTGCGCGGATCGGCCCAGAAGATCTCGTCGAGGACCGCCGTCTCATTGGCCATCAGCGCCGCCTC
>JBIKSZ010000106.1:0-12101 GCA_044348345.1 Roseomonas sp.
CGCCCTGTATCCCGACCGGGTCGCCGTATGGGAGCAACGACGGCAGCAGGCGCGCCAGCCGGGCGTGCCGGCGCAGCCGCTGCACACGCCGAACACGCTCGCGAAGATCGCCACGATCCGTACGCCAATGCTGGCCATCACCGCCAGCGCCGACCTCCTCGCCCCGCCCGCACTGATGGCAGCGTGGCTGCGGCACACCCCGCACGCAGAGGTCGTTCCCGTCGTCGACTCCGGGCACTCCGTCGCAATGGAGCAGCCGGAACTCTTCAACGAAGCGGTCCTCGCCTTCCTGCAGCGGCATTGAGCAGGCGCGGGGGTCCGGTTCGAGCTTGTTCAAGGCTTGGCCGCTCGGGCGTGTCTGTGACGTAGGAGATCGGGACGGTCAGCGCCCTTGCCGAGCAAACGGTCGGGACGCTCCCCTCACCTTGCCGGCCTTGCCGTAGCAGGCGGAAGATCGCCGTCCACCGCGTCCGGCGGGAAGCCCGGCGCTGATTGGAGGCGGGGGCAACGACGGTGCCCTCATGGGCGCGCATCGGCCGCCTGCCGGTGCGGGGCTGAAGCAGCAATGAGGAGAGGCACATCAGCATGCCGGGCTGCATGGTCTGCTCGACCAGCCGGACCTTTTCCTCAAGGATCCGCGCATAATCTAGATTCAGCGCTTAGCGGCCAGAAAAACATGGCGCACGCTTTTCAAGCTTGGCCCGTCGTCCTTCCGCATAGTCGGCGCTAGCATAGCAAATGTCTTCCGCGACGCGGACACGATCAAGCTTGGGTGCCCCATCACGCCGTGCGAGTTCCTGGAAGGCGATCTTGGCCGCCCGCAGGCTCAGAGGGGCATTCGCCGCCAGGTCCTGTGCCAGCGCGCAGGCTGCGGCATCGAGCGCAGCAATGTCGTCCAGAATTCGCGTCGCAATCCCAAGGTCGAGCAGTTCCTCTCCCATGTACTGGCGTCCCAGCAGCACCATCTCGCGCGCCCGGGCCAGCCCGACCACATCCACGACCTTGACGATATCCTCCAACCGATAGGGCAGCCCAAGCCGCACGGCCGGAATTCCTACCCGCGTATCAGCGGCGCAGAGGCGGAAGTCGGACATCAGCGCGAACTCGAACCCGGCGCCCAGGCAATAGCCATGGATAGCCGTGACCACGGGCTTCTCCAGGGTCTGAAGCGCTGTCGCGACATCCCGCTGCCAACCATTGTAGCGGGCGGCAGCCTCAGGATCCGCTCGCAGCGTGTCGAACTCGCTGATGTCATTGCCAGAGCAGAAAGCCCGATCGCCGGCGCCGGCCAGAACGAGCACGCGAATGCCGGGATCGATAGCAACGCGCGTCAGCAGATCCGGCAAGGCCTGCCACATCTCAGCATTGATCGCATTCAGACGGCGCGGGTTGTCGAAGGTCAGGCGCGCGACGCCCGCCGCGATCTCGAACCGCAGAAGAGATGTCACAGCGCCTTCTCCTCACGCAGCGTCGCGATCTCGTCCGACGTAAAGCCGAATTCGGCCAGCACGGCGTCGGTATGCTCGCCACGCTCCGGCGTTGGCCGTCGCGGACTGACGACGCCCGGCATCTGGATCGGCGAGCGCACAAGATCGATCTCGCCAAGCCGGGGATGCTGCACGGCGAAGGCGAGCCCGAGATGCTGCACCTGACGATCGGCGAAGACCTGATCCATCGAGTAAACAGGCCCGGTGGGGACACCTGCCTTGTTGAGCCGTTCGATCCAATTGACGGCCGTGTCGCCAAGCAGCTTGGCCTGCAACACGGCATTCACCGCTGCCCGATTGGCTGACCTGGCCTGTTCGGTGGCCAGTTCCGGCGCCCTGGCCTCCTCGGCAAGGCCCAGCGTCTCCACGATGCGGCGCCACATTTCGTCACCGCCAGCGGCCAGGTTCACCATGCCGTCCGCCGTGTGGAACAGGCCGGTGGGAACTGTTGTCGGGTGATCGTTGCCGGTCTGCTGTGGCACCTCTCCCGCCATGGTCCAGCGCGTCGCCTGGAAGTCCATCATCGCGATCATGGCCTCCAGCAAGGAGGTGTGGACCCACCTGCCCTTGCCTGTCTTTTCCCGCTCGATCAGCGCGGTGAGGATGCCGATCGCGCAGAATAGTCCGGAGCTGAGATCAGCCACGGGAATTCCGACGCGAACCGGCCCCTGCCCCGGCAGACCGGTGACAGACATCAGGCCACCCATGCCTTGCGCAATCTGGTCGAAGCCCGGCCGCTTCGCATAAGGCCCATCCTGCCCGAAGCCAGAGATGGAGCCCAGGATGATCCGAGGATTGATAGCGGCCAGCGCGTCATAGCCGATGCCCAAGCGATCCTTCACATCGGGGCGATAGTTTTCCACCACCACATCAGCCTGCCGCACCATGCGCCGGAAGGCGGCCAGACCATGCGGATGCTTGAGGTTCAGCGTGATGCCGCGCTTGTTGCGATGGACATGCTGGAAGTCCGGCCCGTGGCGCGCGCCCCCCATGCCCTTGCCGGTATCGATCTCGTCCGGCGCCTCGATCTTAATGCAATTGGCCCCCCAATCGGCCAACTGCCGAACACAGGTCGGGCCCGAACGCACGCGCGTCAGATCCAGTACCGTCACGTGGTCCAGCGGCAAGCTCATGACATGACCTTGTGTTCGAGAACACGCACTGCGTCGAACTGGGGCAGGCGGATGACGATGTTGCCGCTCGCCTCAACAGTTGCGCTAGCGCCGGGCGGCACAAGCAGGGTGGACATCGCTTCCTCGATGATGGCGGGTCCCATCAGCTCCGTACCCGCAGGCAGGCGGCGTCGATCCAGCACCGGCGTATCGCACTCCGTCACGCCGAAGCGGGCCCGGCGGCGTCCGGTGAGCGGATCGCCGCTCGCGACCAGCGGTACCTCAGGATTCAGCCGTCCCCTGGCCGCGCTGCCTGTGACAGACACCCGGATATTGATGATCTCGATCGCAGTCACGGCTGGGCGGCGGGAGAAGACCCGCTCATAAGCCGCCAGGAATGCATCGCGGATGGTCGCCTCGGTGGATGCCTCGAAAGGCCCTTCCGGCAGGTCAACGATCAATTCGTAGCCCTGCCCCGCGAAGCGCAAATCCGCGGCCCGGCGGACGGCGACCGGGGCATCGGCACCGATCGTGGCTGCGATCACCGCCTTCGCGTCCTGTTCCAGCTTCACATAGGCACACTCAAGACCGACCCAATCCATCGCATCCAGGCGTCGAGAGATGGTGGAGACACGATCCACGCGGGCCGGCGCCAGCAGCAACCCAAGCGCGGAAGCCACTCCGGCGCCTGGCGGGCAGACAATCCGCGAGATGCCAAGACGGTGCGCCAGCTCGTATCCATGCAGCGGACCGCCCCCGCCGGTGACGAGCAGCGCGAAGTCGCGCGGATCGTGGCCCTGCTCCGCTACATGCACGCGTGCCGCCGCGGCCATGGTCTCGTTCACAATCGCATGGATGCCGGCTGCGATATCGGGCACCCCGAGATCGGCCTGCCGGAGTGTCTCGACGGAGGCATGGGCCGCCGCCATGCTCAGCTTCATGGTGCCGCCGGCGAAGGTGTCTGCATCCAGATAGCCAAGCAGGAGATTCCCGTCGGTGACGGTCGGCTGCAGGCCACCGCGGCCATAGCAGGCGGGACCTGGTACCGAGCCCGCGCTGCGCGGCCCCACCTTGAGCAGGCCGAGCGCGTCATGCGCGGCGATGGAGCCGCCACCCGCGCCGATCTCGATCAGTTCGATGGTCGAGATGGTCAGTGGCAGACCGCTTCCGGCCGTGAAGCGCCGTTCACGGCCTGCCTCAAATTTGTGGACGACCAGAGGATCGCCGTCATGGACCAAGGCGAGCTTGGCGGTGGTGCCGCCCAGATCGAAGGCCAGCAGGTCGCGGCAGCCGCTGCGCGTACCAAAGAAGGCCGCCGAGAGCGCACCTGCAGCCGGCCCGCTTTCAAGCAACTGCACCGGTACGCGCTTCGCCTCGTCCACATGCGTCAGCCCGCCGCTGGAGAGCATCATGAAGAGCGGGGCGGCAATGCCAAGTTGCTCCAGGTCACCCGAAAGCCTGTTTAGATACTGCTCGGCAAGCGGCTTGACATAGGCATTGGCGACAGTCGTGGAGGTCCGGTCGAATTCGCGGATCTGAGGAGCGACATCGCTCGACAGCGAAAGCAGGACGCCGGGGTGGCGGTCGGCGATCAGGCGCGCCGCCATCTGCTCATGGGCAGGATTGGCATAGGCGTGCAGGAAGCAGATCGCGATCGAGGTGACGCCTTGCGCCACCAGCGTATCTGCCGCAGCGAGAACCGATTGGTGATCCAGCGGGATCTCCACGCTGCCATCCGGCGCAAGACGCTCCGTCGCCTCCAGCCTCAGCGCGCGGCGGATGAGCGGCTGCGGAAGTGGCAGGTGCAGGTCGTAGAGCTCGTATTTGCGCTCATGGCCGATCTCCAGCGTGTCGCGAAAACCGGCGGTCGTGATCAGGCCGGCACGGGCGCCGCGACGCTCAATCAGAGCATTGGTGAACAGCGTGGTGGCATGCACCACGCGGCTGACGCGCGCAGCATCGGTCCCAGTCTGCGCGAAAAGGTGTCGGATGCCATCCACGACGCCGCGCGCCGGATCGGCGGGCGTGGTGAGTTCCTTGTGCGCGGCGAAGCGCCCTGTCGTATCGTCGTAGAGGACAATGTCGGTGAAGGTGCCACCGATGTCGATGGAAAGCGCGCTCATGCGGATGTCTCCGTTACCACGCCATCCTCTCGATCCTGCATCGCCAGGCGAGGGTCACGATCGGCCGGAGGGCCGAATCCCCCTCCCCCCGGTGTCCGCAGAACCACCGTGCTGGCCGGGTTCAGGATGTGCTGGCGCTTGGGGTCGACCTCCACACCGTCGATGAGCACGGCCCCGCGCGTTCCTGGCGTGCCGCCGGCGAGACCAGGGGCGGCTGCCTCGGCCTTGGTCCGCTCTGCCATGAAGGTAATGGCGACAGGGCTCTTGGATCGGCTTTCGAATGCCCATTCCTGGCCCGTACCACCGCGGTGCCGCCCTGCCCCACCCGTATCGCTCCGCAGCCTGCGGTAGCGGATGCGGAAGGGGTTGCCCTGTTCGATCATCTCGACCGGCGCGGCGGAGACGTTGGACGGCCAGGATAGGACATTTGCGCCATCATGCTCGGCACCGGCGCCGTAGCCGCCATTCATGAAAAACTGGTTCGCGATTGGCGAGCCATCCGGCCGCGTTCCGGCAAAATTCAGGCTCCAGAGCGGCGAGCCGACGCCAGCGATGACACGGTCTGGAATTGCGCGCGCCAGAGCCTGCAGGATCATCGGTGGGATGAAATGGCCGGTCAGCGCCCGATTGGCGCCCGCGGCCGGCGGGGTGGAGTTGAGGATGCAGCCGCTTGGCGCCAGCACATCGATCGGCCTGAAGGCGCCTTCGTTGTTCGGCACCTGCGGGCACAACGCCGCCTTCACGGCGAAGGCGGTATAGGCCAGCGTGTAGGCTAGGCACACATTGATGCCGCGTGGCACCTGCGGATCGGTACCCGTATAGTCCGCGAGGATGCTGTCACCCTCCTTCCGAAGGGCGAGCTTCAGGCGGATCGGCTGCTCCAGCCCGTCGGTCACCGCCTCCGCATGGTAGGTGCCGTCAGGCACCGCGCGGATCGCAGCGCGCGTCGCCTTCTCGGAACGGGCATGAATCTCGTCGGCCAGCGCCTCCAGGCTGTCGAGCCGGTGTTCCGCCAGCAAGGTCCTGAGGCGCCGTTCCATCAGGTCGAGCGCGGTGAACTGGGCATAGAGATCGCCCATCGTCTGGTCCGGCACCCGCGTGTTCTTGCGGAAGAAGCGAACGAAGGTGTCATCGATCCGCCCGGCCCGTATCACCTTCATGATCGGGATCTGCAGGCCTTCCTCATACACCTCTCGCGATTCCGCGGTCCGGATGCGCCCGCCGATGTCTGGCGCATGCGCAACCGAGCCCGCGAAGCCCAGCAACTTCCCGCCCAGCATGATCGGCTTGGCCACCGTGATGTCCGGCAGGTGCCCGGTGCCAAGCCAGATGTCGTTGGTGATCAGGACATCGCCTTCCTCCAGCGTCTCGGGCGGATATTCGGCAAGGAAGTGACCGATTGTGCGCGGGACGGTGCACAGGAAGGACGGAACGCCATCGGTCGCCTGCACAAGCGAGTGGCCGCGGGCATCCGTCAGGACGCAGGCGAAGTCGTGACTTTCACGGACGATGGTCGAGAACGAGGTGCGCAGCAGCGCCGCCGCTGCCTCGTCCACGATGGATATCAGCCGCGTCCAGAGCAGTTCCAGCGTGATCGGATCGAAGGTCTTCATCGAGCTTTCAGGTCATGCGCAAGGCGGCGAACCGGCAGCACCTGATCGTTCAAGGCGCATTCGCATCCAAGCGGGGAGAAGGAGCGCGGCATCCGCCGGAAGCCGCGCAGACCACCGGGATCAGTCGGCCCTGATGTTGGCCGCCTGGATGACGCGGGTCCATTTCCGGGTCTCCTCGGCGAAGAACCGGCGGCTGTCGTCGATGCTCAGCCCCCGCTGAAGCGCGCCGAGTTGCACAAGGCGCTCGCGCATCGCCGGCTCGTTCAGCACGGAGAGCGTGTCGGCATTGAGGCGCCGCAGCAGCGGTTCCGGCGTTGTGGCGGGCGCGGCCAGCGTCATCCATGCGGTCGCGACATAGCCTGGGAGCCCCGCCTGGGTCGCGGGCCGCACGCCAGGCAGCGCGCCAACCGCCTCACCCGAGGTGACCGCCAAGACCCGCACATTGCCGCCCTGCACCAGTGGCGGGATCGTCGGCACATTCTCGAACATCACCTGGATGTTGCCGGCGACCAGATCGTTCAGCGCAGCAGAGCTGCCGCGATAGGGGACGTGGGTCATCTGCACGCCCGCTGTCAGCATGAACAATTCGCCGGCCATATGGGTGGAACTGCCACTGCCTGCGGATCCGAAGCTTAATGCGCCTGGACGCTGGCGCGCCAGCGCGATCAGCTCCGCCAGGGTTTGCGCGGGAACCGAAGGATGCACGATCACGGCATTCGGCATCTCCGCCAGCACCGTCACCGGGGCGAGATCCGTATCCGGATTGTAGGGCAGGCGCGAATAGATCGAGCTTGCAGCATGGATGCCGATGGTTCCGAGCAGCAGCGTATGGCCATCGCCAGCTGCGCGCGCGACCTGCTCCGCACCGATATTGCCGCCCGCGCCAGGACGATTGTCGATCACCACCTGCTGCTGCCACTTCGCGGCCAAGCGCTCGCCGACCAGTCGTGCCAGCACATCGGCCGTGCCGCCAGCGGCGAAGGGCACGATGATCCGAACCGGGCGCGCCGGCCATGCAGGCTGCTGCGCCAGACCGGGCCGAGACACGGTACCCGCCATGGCGGCAAGGGGAAGAAGTACCAGGCTGCGTCGCTTCATGTGGTCCACCTTTCCTGTTCGTGACGGCGCTTTGTCCCTTGATGGGGCTCTTTGGCGCGGCAGATCCGCGGATGAAATTCAGCGTCCATAGGGCGTGCGGTCGGCCACCAGGCCTGCCGCGATATCGGCGGCCAATGCACGCGGATCGCGCTCGGCCGGCAGGCCATGCCCACCGCCCCCCGGCGTCCCGAGCAGCACCGTGTCGCCGCGCTGCAGCACGTATTGCCGCTTCGGGTCCACCTTCTCGCCATTGATCCGCAACTGGCCCGGCGCTCCTGCCTGGCCGCCTTCGATGCCAAAGGCCGGGAAGATGGTCCGCTCAGCCAGGAAGGAGACCGCGATCGGCGTCTCCGATCGGCTTTCGATCAGGATCTCCTGACCGAGGCCACCGCGATGCCGCCCGGGGCCACCGCTGTCCGGGCGCAGGCGCTTGTGGTGGATGCGCAGCGGCGCGATGTGCTCGCTGATCTCCACCGCCGTCGAGGAGACGTTGGATGGCCAGGACAGGCAGGAGATGCCGTCGCCATTCACATTGCCCCCCATGCCGCCATTGAAGAAGAACATGTTCGCATAGGGCTTGCCGGCCGCGTTCACGCCGGATTGGTTCATGCCCCACATCGGGGATCCACAGGCTGCCATCACGCGCTCCGGCACCACCTGGCCCAGGCACCCGAACACCAGCATCGGCAGGTAGTGCCCGATCAGCATGCGCGAACCGCCCGAGGCGGGGAAGACCGGATTGACGATGCAGCCATCCGGCGCGGTGACCGAGATGGGTCGCCAGGCACCCTCGTTGTTCGGCAGTTGCGGGGTGGTGCAGACCTTCACCCCGTACATCGTCATGGCATAAGTGTAGCAGAGCGCGCAGTTGATGGCTCGGTCCACCTGCGGATCCGTGCCGGTGTAATCCACATGGATGCTGTCGCCCTTGATAGTCAGCGCCATCCGGATGGTGATCGGCTTATCCAGCAGCCCGTCGGTCTGCAACTCGCTGCGATAGGTGCCGTCGGGCAGTGCCGCGATCGCGGCGCGCATCGCTGCCTCGCAACGTGCTTGCACTTCCAGCGCCAGATCCGTGAGGTCATGGAGCCCGGCGTGATCCATCAGGACCAGCAGCCGCTCCTCCATCAGGTCGAGCGCGACCACCTGCGCCCAGAGGTCGCCCAGCGTCTGCTCTGGCGTGCGGACATTCTTGCGCAGCAACGCCAGCAGCGTCTCGTCGGCCTGTCCGCGCCGCATGAGCTTCATCGGCGGGATCTGCAGCCCCTCCTCGAACACCTCACGCGGTTCAGGGCTGCGGATCTTGCCCCCGATATCCGGCGCATGCGCGGTGGAGGCGCTGAACGCCACCAGCCGGCCATCGCGAAAAATCGGCTTCGCAACCGTGATGTCGGGCAGGTGGCCGGTGCCCAACCACAGATCGTTGGTGATCAGCACATCCCCCGGCTCCAGCGTCTCAGCCGGGAAGAAGCGCAGGAAGTGCTTCACGGTCTCGGGCAGCGTGCCGATGAAGCTCGGAATGCTCTCCGTGGCCTGCACCAGCGATTGCCCGCTGGCATCCGTGACGATGCAGGAGAAGTCATAGCTCTCCCGCACCAGCGTCGAGAAGGACGTGCGGACCAGCGCCGCCGCGGCCTCGTCCACCAGGGAGATCAGACGACGCCAGAGAAGCTCCAGTTCCACGGCATCGAAGCTACGGCGTGCGGGCATGTCGGTGCGATCTTGCATGGGAAGGACGTCTCAGCCCTCGCGTTCGGCCAGGATGGAGAGGTCCGGCAGCACCGAGATGCGGGCGCCAGGACCGACGATGAAGGTGCTCTCGTTCTCCTCGAACACCGCGGGGCCGTTCAGCACCGTGCCCGCCGGCAACGCGTAGCGGTCATAGACGGGCGTCGGCAGAGGCTGGCTCGCTTCCGGAAACTGCACCGGGCGATGTCCCTTGAGCGCCGTTGCGCCGGCGCGCTGCTCCAGCCGCAAGGTCGAGCCCGCGCCCGGCATCGGCGCGGTCAAGGACAGCCGCAGCGCCACGAACTGCGGCACCGCACCAGGCGGAAGGCGGGCGAAGAGACGACGATAGGCGGCCTCGAAGGCGACGCGCACACCCTCTGCCGTCAACGCATCCGGCAGGACCACAGTGATCTCCGATCCCTGGCCGACATAGCGCATATCCGCAAGGCGCCGGACACTACGCTGCGTTAGATCCGCACCGCTGGCGCGCACCACCTCCTCGGCCTCGGCCTCCAGCGCGGCCAGCAGTCGCGCCGCCTCGTTCCAATCCGTCTTGTCGAGCGGCCAGTTGAAGGAGACGACGCGGTCGATGCGGGCCGGCGCCATCAGCATGCCGATCGTGCTGCCGACCCCGGCTCCAGGCGGGCATACCACGCGGCCGATGCCAAGCTTCGTGCCAACCTGCCAGGCATGCACCGGCGCAGCGCCACCAGTGGCCAGCAGGGCATAGTCGCGCGGCACCCGTCCACGTTCGGCGATCGCCACCCGCGCCGCGCCGACCATGTTCTCGTTGACGACGTCATGCACGCCAAAGGCGGCCCGCGATCCATCCAGTCCGATCCTGCCTGCCAGTCGCGCCAAGGCGTCACGCGCGGCCGCCGCGTCGATGCGCATGGCGCCGCCGAGGAAGAAGTCCCCGTTCAGGTAGCCCAGCGTGAGGTCGGCATCCGTCACCGTCGGCTCGGTCCCGCCACGGCCGTAGCAGGCAGGGCCAGGCTGCGCGCCCGCACTCTCCGGCCCAACATTGAGCGTGCCGAGATCGCTGCGCCGCGCGATGGAACCGCCGCCAGCGCCGATCTCGATCAACTCGACGGTCGCGATCTGGATGGGCAGGCCGCTGCCTCGCAGAAAGCGCTTCGTGCGCGCGGCCTCGAAGCCCCAGGCGACCAGCGGCTCGCCATCATCCACCAACGCGAGCTTGGCCGTGGTGCCGCCCATGTCGAAGGCCAGCACGCGGTCGAGCCCGGCCTGCCGCCCGAACCAGGCACCCGCCAGGGCACCGGCGGCCGGCCCGCTCTCCAGAAGCTGGACCGGTGCGCGCTTGGCTTCCTCCACATGGGTCAGGCCGCCGCTCGAGAGCATTAGGAAGAGCTCGCCGGGAATGCCGACGCCTTTCAGCTCCGCCGCCAGCGCATCCAGATACGCCTCGGCAAGCGGACGGACATAAGCGTTGGCCACCGTGGTCACGGTGCGCGGGTATTCCCTGATCTCCGGCGCAATGTCGGAGGACAGTGACAAGGAAAGGCCGGGATGACGCCGCGCGATCGCCTCCGCCATCAGGCGTTCGTGCCGTGGATTGGCATGGGCGTGCAGGAAGCAGATGCCGAGGCTGGTGACACCCTGCGCGACCAGGTCATCCACCTGCGCCATCGCGGCCGCGACATCGAGGGGACGCTCCACCGTGCCATCAGGGCCCAGCCGCTCCGCCGCTTCGCGGCGCCAGGGACGTGGCACCAGCGGCTGCGGCATCTCCAGAAACAGGTCGTATAGCTCGTATTTCCGCTCGCGCGCGATTTCCAGGACGTCGGCGAACCCGGCTGTGGTGATGAGCCCGGTCGGGGCGCCCTTCCGCTCGATCAGCGCGTTGGTGAACAGCGTCGTCGCATGCACCACGCGACCCACCGAAGATGCCGTGGCCCCTGCCTTAGCCAGGAGCTGCCTTACGCCCGTCATGGCGCCGCGCGCCGGATCATCGGGCGTTGTGCTCTCCTTCCAGATGGTCGCGCGGCCATCCCGCGGGTCCAACAGGACAAGATCGGTGAAGGTGCCGCCAATATCGATGCCGAGCGAAAGAGCTGCGGTCATGGGTGTCCTTGCAGGGGTCTTTGTTATGCGAATGGGGGCTCAGTCGCCCCGGATGTCGTTGGCCACGATCACCTGGCGCCACCGCTCGCGGTCGCGGCGTATCCGCGCCTCGAAGGCTGGCCCGGCTTCCGGCAGCGGATCCAGGCCGCGCTGCCGAAGCATCGATGCTGTCTGCGGATCGCGCAGGACAGCATCGAACATCGCGCCCAGCGCACGCCGTATCTCGGCCGGCAGGCCCGCGGGCCCGGCAAGGCCGAACCAGTTGGTGATCTCGAGCTGCGGGATGCGCGCTGCGAGCGGGGTGAGTTCGGGCGCCATGTCGCTCGGTGCCGTCGTGGTGATGCCGATGCCCTTCAACTGGCCCGCACGCAGTTGGCCTATGACCTCGGCGACGTTGGCGACCATGATGTCGACACGGCCGGCGGAGACATCGAGCAGCGCGGGGGCCCCGCCGCGATACGGCACATGGGTCATTCGCGCCCCTGCCGTTCCCGCCAGCAGCGCGCCCGCCAAATGGTTAATGGAGCCGTTTCCGCCCGACGCATAGGTCGCGTTGCCTTCACGCTGCCGCGCGAAGGCGATCAGCCCCTCGATGTTGGAAAAGGGCGCATTCGGCCTCGCCACCAGCGCCATCGGGGTCCCGGCCAGGTTAGAGACCGCGACAAGTTCGCGGTCGAGATCGAAGGGCACGGCCACGCCGGGCATGACAGGCGCGACGGACACGGTGCCCATGATCGCGCTGGCCAGGGTGTGGCCATCGGGGGCCGCGCGCGCGGCCGCCTGGGCGGCGATGAAGCCGTAAGCACCGCTGCGAACCTCGGGGATGGCAGTAATGCCGCGCACGCGCTGCATGCC
>JBIKSZ010000314.1:0-3651 GCA_044348345.1 Roseomonas sp.
CGACACCCGCCAAACGCTCCATGCGCGCGCCGCCGCCGCAATGGAAGCTCATTATGCGGACCGCTTGGCCGATGTCTGCGGCGAGATCGCGCAGCACTACCTGCGAAGCAACCATCCTACGAAGGCCATCGCCTATCTGCAGATGGCTGGTTTGCGTGCGATGGAGCGATCCGCCTATGTGGCGGCGATCGATGATCTGCAGACGGCACTCCGGCTCCTGCCGAAGGTTGAGGATGCCGCACTGCGCCAGACCTCCGAAATCCGCTTGCAGGCAACGCTGGGCGCGGCGCTCACCGCCACGCTCGGCTTCGCCGTCCCGGAAGTGCGGGCCGCCTATGAGCGGGCGCGGGAGCTGTGCAGCGACCAGACGGAGTTGGATGATCTCCTGCGCGTCCTGTCCGGCCTCGGCCTCGTCTACATCAACAGCAGCAATCTCGATGCTGCGGCGGCCATTGGTGAGGAGATGCTCACCCTGGCAAAGCGTCGGCAGTCTGATGAGCTGTTCGTGGCCGGGCATGAGCAACTGGGCCTGACCTTGTTGCGGCGTGGGGAGCTGGCCAGCTGCCGGGCGCATCTCGGCGTGGTCATGCGGCAGGATGGCGGGCAGACATCAGACGAGCTGCGCCGCAGCATGGGGCGCGATCCGGCTGTCTCAAGCCTCGCCTTCGACGCCATGGCGCGTTGGCTGGAGGGCGATCCAGACGCGGCGCTTGAGGATGTGACGAAGGCCTTGCAGGCAACACATGCGGTGATCGCGACGCACCCCTTCAGCATCTTCTACGCGCTGCACCCGGCCTACTGGATCCATCAGTTCCGACGCGAGGCACCGCAGGCGGAGACCACCGCAACGCAAGCGGCGACGCTGGCCGCCGAGCATGGTTTTTCGATCTGGTTGGCGCATAGCCACGTGGTCCGGGGATGGGCCGTCGCCGAGCAGGGCCGCGTCGCAGAAGGCCTCGACCTGATGAGCGCGGGCGAGGAGGGCTATGCGGCAACCGGCGGCACAGTGTGGCAGCCCATGTTCCGCATGCTGCGCGCGGATGCACTGTCGCGCCGGGGTGAATTCGGCGCAGCGCTCGCAGCCGTTGATGAGGGGCTGGAGCAGATCGCTGGCATCGGGGCCTATTGGTGGGAGGCCGAGCTTGTCCGCATGAGGGGCGAGATGCTGCTGAAGACGGATGGCGCACAAAGGGCCGAGGGCCTTGCGTGCTTCCACCATGCGGCCGCCATCGCGCAGCGTCAGGGGGCGCGTTCGCTGGAATTGAGAGCCCGGCTCAGCGAGGCACGGCACAGGCGCTCACGCGACGCCTACGCGGCGCTTGAGGCGGTCCTTCTGCGCTTCACTGAAGGATTTTCGTGCCTCGACCTGCTGGAGGCGCGCGATGTGCTGCGCGAGGCGGCCTACGAATCGCCCCGGAAGAAACGCCGCGGTGAAACCCTCGTCCGCCAGGCGTGAGGCGGGCAGCACGTCCCCTCACCGGAACGGCGGCTCGTCGAAGCTGCGGAGCTTGCGGGAGTGCAGGCCGGCCATGTCGCCGCGCAGAATGTCGAGTGCTTCCAGCCCGATCATCAGATGTTGCGCCACCGCGCGTTCGTAGAAGGCGCTCGCCGCACCGGGCAGCTTGATCTCGCCATGCAGCGGCCGGTCGGAGACGCACAGCAGTGTCCCGTAGGGCACGCGGAAGCGGTAGCCCTGCGCGGCCAGCGTGCCGCTTTCCATGTCCACCGCGATGGCGCGGGAGAGGTTGATCGCCCGCCGTTCGCGCGAGAAGCGCAGCTCCCAGTTCCGGTCGTCATAGGTCACGACCGTGCCCGTCCGCAGCCGCCGCTTCAGCGCATCGCCGCGCTCCCCAGTGACGCGCGCCGCAGCCTCCTGCAGCGCGACCTGCACCTCGGCGAGAGCAGGCACCGGCACCTCGGGCGGGACCAGCGCGTCCAGGATGCGATCGCGGCGCAGATAGCCATGCGCCAGCACATAATCGCCGATCGCCTGGGACTGCCGCAGCCCCGCGCAATGCCCGACCATCAGCCAGCAATGCGGCCGCAGCACCGCCAGATGGTCAGTGATGTTCTTCGCATTGGACGGGCCGACGCCGATGTTCACGAGGCTGACCCCGCCCGAGCCGTCGGCGCGCACCAGGTGATAGGCCGGCATCTGGTAGCGGTGCCAGGGCGAGGCGGCGGCCAGAGCCTCGGCGCGGTCGGTTTCGCCGCGCCCGATCATCACGCCGCCCGGCAGCACCAGGCCCGACCAGGGACTATCCGCACGCGCCAGCTGCGCGACACCCCAGCGCAGGAACTGGTCCACGTAGCGATGGTAGTTGGTCAGCAGGATCCAGGGCTGAATCGCGCGCCAGTCGGTGCCCGTGTAGTGCACCAGGCGCCGCAGCGAGTAATCCACGCGCGGCGCATCGAACAACGAGAGCGGCAGCGGCTCGCCCGGCGCGTGCCATTCGCCATCCGCGACCTCGTCACCGATCTCGGTCAGCTCGGGGGTGGGGAAATGGCGCGCGAGCAGCGCGCCTGTGCCATCGGCCGCCGCGATGCCGGCGCCATCCAGCACATAGGGATAGGGAATCTCGACCGGGCCGGGGCCGACCTCCACCGTGGCGCCGAATTCGGCCATCAGCGGGCGCAGCTGCTCCAGCAGATAGGGGCGGAAGGCGCGAGGCTGGGTGATGGTGGTCGCGTAGATGCCGGGTGACTGGAACTTGGCCCAGGCCCGGCGGATGCGCGGCGGGGCGGCACCTGATGCTGCGTGGGTGACGCGCAGCAATGGATACCGGAAGCGGGCGCGCTCCGTCGCGCTGGGCGGCGCGCCGCCCGCCAGGACGCGATCCAAGGCTGTGCGAAGTGTGGCCACCGCCGCGCCGTGCAGTGCCTCCAGCCGGTCCACCGCGGCTTCGGGAGAGACGCAGGTCTCGAAGCCGTCAGGGGCGGTGCTGTCGTTCTCGTTGCGCATAGGCATTGGATTCCAGGCGCCGGCGATTCGTGTCGAGCCGTACCGCCAGTCGCGGCGCGGCCCGCTCAACGTGAGCACGATGCCCAGCGTTGCCGCGCGGACCTCGCCCATCCGGGGCGCAGGCGCGAAGACGTGCTGGCAGAGAGGGGTGGCCTTGGGTTACCTTCCCTCCATGACGGAACGCATCGCGACCTATGCGGAGTTCTGGCCCTATTACCTCCGCGAGCATGCGAATCCGCTGACGCGGCTGGTGCATGCGGCGGGCACGGTGGCGGGGCTGGGGCTGCTGGTTTGGGGCCTTCTGGTCGGGCCGCTCTGGCTGGCGCTAGCGGCGCTGGTGATCGGCTATGGCTTCGCCTGGGGCTCGCATCTGCTGGTGGAGCGCAACCGGCCGGCCACCTTCCGCTATCCGCTGTGGTCGCTCGGCTCCGATCTGCGCATGGCCTGGCTGCTGCTGACCGAGCGGCTTGGGCCGGAACTGCGCAAGGCGGGGCTCGACGGCGCATGAAGCGGGCGGCCCTGGCGCTCGGGCCGGCCATGGCCGTCGGCCTGATCCTCGGCATGGCGGCGCCCGCGCGCGCCGCCCCCGATCCGCTGGAGCCGCTGAACCGGCAGATCCACGCCATGAACGCCGCCGCGCAGGCGCGGGTGCTGTCCCCGCTGGCCGAGGCCTGGCGGCGCCATGTGCC
>JBIKSZ010000315.1:0-3636 GCA_044348345.1 Roseomonas sp.
GGTGCGAATGGCATGCTCGCCACGCATGGCGGACGCTTCGCGGGCTGGGGCTTCTATCTGCGCGATGGGCGCCCGGTGTTCACCTGGAACCTCCTCGATATCGAGAGGGTGAAGTGGGAAGCCCCCGCGGCTCTGCCGCCGGGGCGACACACCATTGCCTTCGAGTTCGAGCCCGACCCCGCCGGGCCACCCGTGGGGCGCGGTGGCACCGGCACCCTGGTGGTGAACGGGCAGGCTGTGGCGCGGCGCGCCATGCTGCGGACGATCCCGTTTGTCGTGCAGAGCGACGAGAGCTTCGACATCGGCTTCGATACCGGCTCGTCAGTGGATGAGGGCGACTACCGGCCGCCCTTCGCCTTCAGCGGCAGCATCGAGCGGATCGTGGTGACGGTCGGGGAGTCCACCTTGTCGCGCGCCGCAACAGGGCCCTGACGCATCGTCGTCGTGCAGCGCTCCCTCGCGTATCTTCGCTGGCGCGCCTATTCGGCCAGCGCGATGCTGGTGGCCATGCTCGGCCCGGCATGGCCGGCCGCCGCCCAGGACGCGATCCGCGCGGATGGTCCAGCCCGTCTTGAGCAGCTTCGAACCACCTTCGCATCCCGGCGCGGCGGCGTGCTGGGGCTGATGGGATATTCCGTCATCCCCGACGGATCGGCCAATGCGCTACAGGTGGATCGGAGCAGCCAGGGCGGCAGCAACGACGAGGGTGATCCGACGCTGACGCTCAGCCAGTTCGGCTTCGGCTTCACCTGGGGCGAGTCCTTCCCGCTCTTCACCGAAATCTACTTCAGCTATGCGCGCTACGATCCGCGCGCTGTCTTCACGCGCGAATCGGCGCGCGTCACGCCGTTTCGCTGGAACAACTTCACCGGCACGCTCGGAATTGGCTATGACATACGCCTCAGCGAGACGCTCTGGCTGCGTCCGATCGTGAATGTCGCGGCCGGGTATGCGGCTTCGGATGTCGGCCTGTTCGCCAGTTTCATCGAGTACCGTCGTGACGTCGATCTCTCCCTGCTGACCGATGCCGAGGTCCAGGCCTGGGGTGTTGGTGGCGCCTTGACGCTCGCCCATTACGACTATCGTCCGGAGCGGGAGATCGACGTCGAACTGCGCTACACGCAGATCCACCTTGAGACATTCGGGAACACGGTGCCGGCGGCACGGGGGCAATCCACGGCCCAGGCCTTGGGTCTTTGGGGCCGCTACCGCTGGCCCAGCGGGTGGGAGATGTTCGGCCGGCCGCTACGCTGGGTCCTGGATGGCAACGCGACGGCGTATCTCGGCGACCAGCGCGATGCGATCGGCTTTTCCTGGGCGCTAAAGGTCGGCGGCGGCATCGAGTTCGATACCGGTCGCTGGGAACTTGGCGCGATGGGCATTAATCTGAACCGCGTGCGGCTGATCGGCCGCTACTTCTACGCCGATGACAACATCACCGGATATTCGTTCGGCATCGGCATGAGCTTCTGATTGGCATGCGTTGTTCCACGACGAGAGCATCGTGACCGATGTGACAGATCGGGCGGACGCCGCAGAGCGCCCGAGTGGAGGGGCCGCCGCGCCTGGCTGCATCGCGCGGATGTCGCGCCGAAGCAAAGCGACGGTCAGCGCGGTCCGCGACCAGACTGGACTGCGGCGCGGACACCTTGATGGATAAGGGCTTCCTGCCGGATTCGCCGGCGGCACTGTCGTCCTGGGGCCTAACTCGGTCCGCACATTTACGGCGCCTGCGGCGAGGCGACTTCGGATGCACAGCACGACTCATTGGCATCGTCGGCTTCGGGTCCCAGTATCCCCTGGCAGTTACACAGCCGAAATGGCACCCGCCCCGGGAGCTTTTTGGTGCGCTCCCTCCGAAAAACACAGCAGCTGCGCTAGGTCGCCCTTGATCTCAAGCCAGATGCCCTCCGGCGCCGTGTCGTCCACCACGACCGTCACCGGCGCGATCAGGCCACGCACAAGACCCAACGCATCCTTGAGCTAACCTAGCCTCGTCCAGGCGGTGACCTGCAGCGCCGAGGCACGAACATGCACCACCGCGGGGATGCGACGTGGTGCGAGCGCGGCGTCCAGCACGGGTGCGATGTCCGCCTCCGTCGCGATCGTATAGCCCTCCGCGCCGAAGGCGCGTGCCCATGCGGCAAAATCCGGATTTACCAGGTCTGCGGCAGCCGCTACGGGGCGGCCCGGATAGCGCTTGCCGTGATGCATGCCAATCGAGCCATAGGTGCCATTGTCGGCGATGAGCAGTACCGGCGCGGCACTGTGGCGAATGGCGGTGGCGATCTCGTTGCCGGTCATCAGCGCGCCGCCATCGCCGACCACGGCGATGCTCTGCCGGCCGGGGAAGCGGATCGCGGCGGCAACAGCCATGGGCATGCCGGCACCCATCCCACCCACGGCGGAACCGAGGAAGATGTTGCGCGGCCCGAAGGGGATGTGGCGGTGGACGAAGCTGGTGAAATTGCCGGCATCCGTCGTCAGTACCGCATCGGGGGCCATGCGCTGCGCCAGGGCGATGCAGACGGCGGCGAAGTTCACGCCATCCGGCGCGGGCACATGCACCGGTGCGGTGAGTTCGCGATGGATGGCGTTGAGCCGTGCGACCCAGGCGGCGCGGCCGGCCGGCGCGGCAGGGCTCCGCGCGAGCAGGCCTTCCACCACGTCACGCGGGTCGGCCACGATCGGCAGCGCCGCGCGGAAGACGCGGTTGATCTCCGACGGGTCGGGCCAGATGTGCACCAGCGGCAGCTGCGGATCGGGCGCGACTGTAGGGAAGGTGTAGGATTGGCTGACCACATCGGTCATGCGCTCGCCGAGCGCGACCAGAAGGTCGGTCCCGCGGAAGGCGGCCATCAGCTTGGGTTGCACGCGGTTGCCGACATAGCCGGCGTAATGCGGATGGCGGCTGTCAAAGAGATGCGGCCGGCGATGCGTGGGCGCGATGGGCAGCGTCCAGGCCTCTGCGAGCCGTGGCAGCGCGGCCAGCGCCTCCGGCGTGCCATCCATCGCACCGCCGACCAGAACCAGCGGGCGTTCGGCCGCGGCGAGGCGCGCAGCGAGTTCGTCGAGTTGCGCCGCAGAGGCGCAGGGTATGGCGCGCGGGCGCGGCGCGGCGTCCGGCACCTCTTCGGCCGGGTCGTCCAACAGGTCTTCCGGCAGGATCACCGCGACGGGGCCGGGCGTGCCGCTCTCTGCCAGGTGGAAGGCGCGCGCCATGGCCTCGGCGGCCTGCGAGGCTTGCGAGACCTCGATCACCGCCTTCGTCGTGTCCGCCAGCAGCTTGGCGTAGTCCTGTTCCTGCAGCGCACCGCGGCCCATGTCGCGCCGTTCGATCTGGCCGACCAGCAGCAGCATGGGGATGGCGTCGTGGAAGGCGGTGTGCAGGCCGATCATCGCATTCGCGACGCCAGGGCCACGCGAGACAAGGCAGATGCCCGCCCGCCCGCCGCGCATGCGCCCATCCGCCGCCGCCATATAGGCCGCGCCGCCCTCGTGCCGGCAGACGACGAGTTTCAGCGCCGGCACATCCGTCAGCGCGTCCGTCAGGCCAAGAAAGCTCTCGCCTGGCACGCAGTAGATCAGGTCCGCGCCATGCGCGACCAGGCTGTCCGCGATGAGCCTGCCGACGGA
>JBIKSZ010000007.1:0-37394 GCA_044348345.1 Roseomonas sp.
GAGCGAGCGCCCGAGGGGGGCTTGCGCGGGCGGCGCGGCTCTGCACCCTGCCCGCCCATGCAGGACATGTCCCCGGCCCATCCGCTCGACGCGCTGCTGCGTCCGCGCTCCATCGCGATCATCGGCGCGTCTGACGACCCGACCCGGATCGGCGGCCGGCCGCTCGCCTATCTGAAGGCGCGCGACTTCGGCGGTGCGATCCTGCCGGTCAATCCGAACCGCGCGACGGTGCAGGGCCTGCCGGCCTTCCCCGATGTCGCGAGCCTGCCGGATGCGCCGGAAGCCGCGATCATCGCCATCCCCGGCGAAGGCGCGGTGGAGGCCGTGCGCGCGCTTGGCGCGCGGGGCTGCCGCGCCGGCATCGTTTTCACTGCCGGCTTCGCGGAACTCGGCCCCGAGGGCGCGGCGATGCAGGACCGCCTGGTGGCCGCAGCACGGGCGCATGGGATGCGGCTGATCGGGCCGAACTGCCTTGGCCTGTTCAATGCGCGGCTCGGCTATTTCCCGATCTTCTCCGCGAGCTTCGAGAATGGCTGGCCGGTGGCCGGCGGGGTCGGCATCGCCAGCCAGTCCGGCGCCTATGGCACGCATGTCTTCTCCGCCGCACGCGACCGCGGCATCGGCACGCCGGTGCTGGTCACCACCGGCAACGAGGCCGACCTGCACCTGGCCGACATCATCGAATGGATGGCGGCGAGCGATGAGGTGGAGGTGATCGCCGCCTATGCCGAAGGCGTGCGCGACGGCGCGCGCTTCGTCGCGGCACTGGAAGCGGCGCGGCGCGCGAGAAAACCGGTGGTGCTGATGAAGGTCGGGCGCAGCGAGGTGGGCGGCGCGGCCGCGCAATCGCACACCGCCTCCATCGCCGGCGACGATCGCGTGATGGAAGCGATCCTCGGCGATCTCGGCGTACACCGGGCGCGGACGACCGAAGAACTGCTCGATGTCTGCCAGGTGGCGCAGAAGCGGATCTACCCGGTCGGCAACACGCTCGGCGTGGTGACCATCTCGGGCGGCGCGGGCGTGCTGATTGCGGATGCCGCAGATGCCGCCGGCCTGCCCATGCCGCCGATGCCAGAGGCCGCGCAGGCGAAGCTGCGCGCGATGGTGCCCTTCGCCGCGCCGCGCAACCCGGTGGATTGCACCGCACAGGCCTTCAACGACATCAGCGTCGTCGGCCGCTTCGCGGAGAGCATGGCGACCGATGGCGGTTATGCCTCGATGGTCGCCTTCTTCACGCAATGGGGCGCGAGCCCGTCCATCGCGCCGCGCCTCAGGACCGAGCTGAAGGCGGTGCTGGACCGGCATCCGGACCGGCTCTTCGTGCTGTCCATCCTGGCGCCGCCGGACATCGTGCGGGACTGGGAAGCGGATGGCTTCCTGGTGATGGCCGATCCATCCCGCGCCGTCGTCGCGCTCGCCGCGATGGGCCGCTTCGGCGAGGCCTTTGCCCGCCCGCCCGCAGCGCCCATCGCGCTGCCAGCCGTCACGCTGCCCGACGCCGCGCCGAACGAGGCGGAGGCGAAGCGCATCCTGGCCGAAGCGGGCGTGCCCATGGTGCCCGAGCGCGCCTGCACGGAGGCCGAGCAGGCGGTCGCGGCGGCGCGCGACTTCGGCTTCCCGGTCGTGCTGAAGCTCCTCTCGCCCGACATCCTGCACAAGAGCGAGATCGGCGGCGTGCTGCTGAACATCGCGGATGAGGCCGCGGTGCGCGCGGGCTTCGCCACGCTGCTGGCGCGCGCCGCGGAACGCGCGCCCGGCGCGCGGGTGGATGGCGTGCTGGTGGCGAAGCAGGTGAGCGGCGCGGTCGAGATGGCGGCCGGCGTCGTCCACGACCCGGTCTTCGGGCCCGTCGTGATGGTCGGCCTCGGCGGCGTCTTCATCGAGGTGTTCAAGGACGTCGCCTTCCGCCGCTGCCCGGTGGACGAGGCAGGTGCGGAGGCGATGATCCGTTCGCTGCGCGGCTTCCCGCTGCTGGATGGCGCGCGCGGCCGGCCGAAGGCGGATGTCGCCGCGCTGGCGCGTGCCGTCGCTGCGCTCTCGCGCTTCGGCGCGGCGGCCGGGCCGCGCCTGCTCTCGGCCGAAATCAACCCGCTGATGGTGTTGCCCGAAGGCCAGGGTGTGCTGGCCGCGGATGCCGTGATCGAACTCGCCAGGACCTGACATGCCGATCGTCGCCGAGACCCTCCTGAACTTCCCGATCCCCGAAATCCGCCAGCGCCTGCGCTGGCAGGACAGCGCGCTCTATGCGCTCTCCCTCGGCTGCGGCCAGGATCCGATGGACGAGGCAGATCTGCGCTTCGTCACCGAGGGCGCCGCGATGCGCGCGCTGCCCACGATGGCCGTGGTGCTCGGCTATCCCGGCTTCTGGCTGCGCGACCCTGCGACCGGCGTGGATGCCGTGCGCCTGGTGCATGGCGAGCAGAGCGTGGAGATCCATGCACCGCTACCCACCGAAGGCGAGGTGATCGGACGCTCCCGCGTGACCGGCCTCGTGGATCGCGGCGAGGGCAAGGGCGCGCTGCTCTATTCCGAACGCGTGATCCTGGATGCCGCGACGGGCCAGAAACTCGCGACGCTGGAGCAGACCACCTTCCTGCGCGGCGATGGCGGCTTCGGCGGGCCATCGGGCCCGGTGAAGAAGCCGGCGCCTGAACCCGAAGGCGCACCCGACATGGTGCTGGACCTGCCGACGCGACCGGAGATGGCGCTGCTCTATCGCCTGAACGGCGACCACAACCCGCTGCACAGCAGCCCGGCCATCGCGGCCAAGGCGGGCTTCCCGCGCCCGATCCTGCATGGGCTCGCGACCTTCGGCCTGGTCGGGCGCGCGCTGCTGCGGGCGGTATGCGAAGGTGATCCCTCGCGCTTCGGCCGGATGGATTGTCGCTTCTCAGCCCCCGTCTTCCCCGGCGAGACCATCCGCACGGAGATCTGGCGCAACGCGGAGGGTGCCGCCTTCCGCGCGCGTGCCGTGGAGCGGGACGTCGTCGTGGTCGGGAACGGCGCCTTCCGCAGCGCCGGCTGAACAAGTCAGCGCAGCGGATCGAGGAAGGCGCCGAAGCGGTCCGCACCCGGCGCCGCCGCCTCCGCACGACGGCCGGTCCAGAGTATCCGGTCGAGTTCCGCCACCGCGGCCTCGCCCGGATGCGGCGCGAAGGCCGCGAACCAGGCAGCCCGGTCCGCGGCCAGGACCGCCAAGGTCCCCGAATTCTCATCCACCTGCCAGGCGGGCCAGCGGAAGCGCCAGGTACCGGCATGCCAGCGGTTGAGCCCACCCTCGACCGGCCGCCCGAGCAGACCGAGGCTGTAGAAGGCCGCCCCGCCGGCCGAGACGGTCTTGCCCTGCGGATCCTCCATCCAGCGGCGGACAGCAGGCGAAACAAGGGTCTCGCCCTGCAAGCCGCGCAGCATCAGCCCGAGATATTCGGGCGCGGAGAGCGACCAACCCCCAGTCGCGCCGAGCAGCCCCCAACTGCCGTCCAGCGCCGCACGGCGGATGCCGACACGCCCCAAAACATCCCGCGCGACGAAGGCGGCATAGGGCTCGCCGGCGGCCTCCTCCACCGCGAAGCCGGCCAGAAGGAAGTTGCTGTTCGAATACTCATAGGCCTCCCCCGGCGAGCGCGCGGGCTCGGCGGCGAACAGCGCAGGCGCCAGATCCTCCGTGGCCAACCCATGCGGTGGCCTGGCGCGCAACGCTGCGCGCAGGCCGGGCACATCCTCCCCGCCCGGAGAGCGTGGCAGGCCGCTGCGATGGGTCAGCAACTGGCCGATGGTCAGCTGCGCGAGGGGCGAGGCTTCCGCGCCGTGGCGGGCCAACCGACGCGGCATCGCGCGCGCCAATGGCATGTCGAGCGCAAGCCGCCCCTGCGCGGCGAGCCGCGCGACGGCAAGGCCGGTGACGAACTTGGACAAACTCCAAACCGGCTGGCGCTGCGCGGGGTCCCGACCACCGAAGCCTTCCAGAAGCACGAGCCGGCCGCCGAGCGCGAGGGCGAGCACCCCGTTGGCAACCTGGTTGCGCGCCATCCAGCCGGCGAAGGCCTCCGCCATCGGGGAGGCCTTCGCATAGGCCGGCGTCGCAAGCCCCGCCGTCATGCCGGCCAACACAGCGCGTCGTCCGATCCGCACGCCACTCGCCTCCTCGCGCTGCCGCGAGGGGACGGTACGGGTTGGGCACGAGCGGCGGAAGGGCCTCGCCCCGCCCCTGGACCAGCGCCTCCGCCCTGGCTAGACCGGACGCATCGGAGGATCGCCCCGCATGATCAACAAGATCGTCCAATCCATCGCCGAGGCGCTGCAAGGCGTGAAGGACGGTGCCACCGTGCTGATGGGCGGCTTCGGCGCCGTCGGCCAGCCGGATGAGCTGATCGAAGGCCTGATCGAGCAGGGCGCGAAGGACCTGACCGTCGTCGCCAACAATGCCGGCGCGGGCAAGGTGGGCCTCGCGAAGCTGATGGAAATCGGGCGCGTCCGAAAAATCATCTGCTCCTTCCCGCGATCCGCGGGCTCCACCGTGTTCGAGGAGCTGTATCGCGCGGGGAAGCTCGAGCTTGAGATCGTGCCGCAGGGCACGCTGGCCGAGCGCATGCGCGCCGCGGGCGCCGGCATCCCGGCCTTCTACACGCCGACCGGCGCGGGCACGAAGCTCGCACAGGGCAAGGAAGTGCGGGAGTTCAATGGCCGCGCGCATGTCATGGAATATGCGCTGAAGGGCGATGTCGCGCTGGTGGAGGGCTGGGAGGCCGATCGCTGGGGCAACCTGACCTATCGGGAGTCGGGGCGGAACTTCAACCCGGTGATGGCGATGGCCGCCGATCTGACGGTCGCGCAGGTGCACCACATTCGCGAGCTCGGCGACATCGCGCCAGACCACGTCCACACCGCCGGCATTTTCGTCAATCGCGTGGTCCGCGTGCATCGCGGTGCGCCTTGGGCCTGAGAGGAGACGCGATCATGTGGAACCGCACCCAGATGGCCGCGCGCGTCGCGCAGGACATCCCCGAAGGCTGGTTCGTCAACCTCGGCATCGGCATCCCGACCATGGTCGCCGATCATGTGCCGGTGGAGCGCGAGGTGATCCTGCATTCCGAGAACGGCATCCTCGGCATGGGCCCGGCGCCGGAGAAGGACAAGGTCAACGCCTGGCTGGTGAATGCCGGCAAGCAGCCCGTGACCCTGCGCCCGGGCGGCAGCTTCTTCCACCATGCCGACAGCTTCGGGATGATCCGCGGCGGGCATATCGACCTCTGCGTCCTCGGGGCCTTCGAAGTCGCGGCGAATGGCGACATCGCCAATTGGGCGACCAGCGAGAATGACAGCGCGCCCGCCGTCGGCGGCGCCATGGACCTCGCGGCCGGCGCGAAGCGCCTTTGGGTGGTGATGGAGCACACGACGAAGGAAGGCGCGCCGAAGCTCGTCGAGCGCTGCTCCTATCCGCTGACGGCGATGGGCGCGGTGAGCCGCGTCTACACCAACCTCGCCGTGCTCGATGTCGTCCCCAGCCGCGGCTTTGTGGTGAAGGAGATCGTACCGGGCCTCTCTCTCACCGATCTCCAGGCGAAGACCGCCGCCCCGCTGCACACGGACGCCTGAGGATGCGCGTTGCCGAACAGCGCGATGGCGGCGTCCTGACGCTGACGCTCGACTATCCCGAACGGCGCAATGCGCTGGCGATGCCGCTGCGCGAGGAGCTGCACCGTATCCTCGACGCCGCCCAGGGCGACGATGCCGTGCGCGCCATCGTGCTGACCGGCGCGGGCGGCGTGTTCTGCTCGGGCGGCGACATCTCCGGCATGAACGTCGCCGACAGCGAGACGGGGCGGGAGAGAATGCGGCGCACGCACCGCATCATCCGCCTGATGGTCGCCGGCCGCGTGCCGATCGTGGCCGCGGTGGAGGGCTGGTGCGTCGGCGCGGGCCTGTCGATCGCCTGCGCGTCGGACACCATCGTCGCGGCCGAGGATGCAAAGTTCATGGCGGGCTTCGGCAAGGTCGGGCTGATCGCCGATCTTGGCCTGCCCTGGACGCTGCCCGCGCGCATCGGCGCCGGCCGCGCGCGCCAGTTCTTCCTCTATGGCACGCAGGTGGACGCCGTGGCCGCAGAGCGGATTGGGCTGGTGGATCATGTCGTGCCGAAGGGCCAGGCGCTGAACAAGGCGATGGAGCTCGGGACATTCCTGGCCGCGCAGGCCTCGCTGCCGATCGCGCTGACGAAGCAGATCCTGGCCGAAGGCCTCGACCGCGCGCTGGAAGATGAGCGGCATTTCCAGACCGCCTGCTTCCTCAGCGCCGACCATGCCGAGGGCAAGGCCGCGTTCCTGGGCAAGCGGGAGCCGCGCTTCGGCCAGCGTTGACGTCGCGCCGGACGCGGCGGAGCATGCCGTGTCCCGACGGAGCGTGACGCGATGACCGAGTTCTGGCGCCTTCCCGCAACCGAGATCGCGGCCCTGGTGCGCGCGCGGAAGGCCAGCGCGACCGAGGTGGCGCGCGATGCGCTGGCGCGGCTCGATGCCGCGAACCCGGCCATCAACGCCGTCGTACAGCATCGCCCGGACGACACGCTCGCCGAAGCCGCGCGCGTGGACGCCGCCATCGCGCGCGGCGAGGATGCGGGGCCCATGGCCGGCGTGCCCGTCACCGTCAAGGTGAATGTGGACCAGGTGGGCTACGCCACGACGAACGGCCTCAGGCTGCAGAAGGATCACCTCGCCACCGAGGACAATCCGGTGGTCGCCAATCTGCGCAAGGCGGGCGCGGTGATCCTGGGGCGGACCAACACGCCGGCCTTCTCGCTACGCTGGTTCTGCCGGAATTCGCTGCACGGCCACACGAAGAACCCCTGGCATCCGGGCATCACGCCGGGCGGGTCCTCGGGCGGTGCGGCGGCCGCGACAGCGGCGGGCATCGGCGCGGTCGGGCATGGCACGGATATCGGCGGCTCCATCCGCTACCCGGCCTATGCCTGCGGCATCCACGGGCTGCGTCCGACGCTCGGGCGCATTCCGGCGATCAACACCTCCTTCCCCGATCGCCACATTGGCGGGCAGCTGATGGCGGTCTCCGGCCCGCTGGCGCGGACGATTGCCGATGTGAAGCTCGCCTATGAGGCGATGTGCGCGCGCGACATCCGCGAGCCCTGGTGGGTGGATGCGCCGATGCAGGGCCCGCCCGTGCCGAAGCGCGCCGCGCTCTGCGTCGCGCCCGAAGGCATGCCGACCGCGCCCGAGGTCGCGCGCGCGCTGCGCGATGCGGCGCATCGCCTGGAAGCCGCGGGCTGGACGGTGGAGGAGGTCGCGCTGCCACCACTGCGCGAACCCGCCCGGCTGCAGGCCATGCTGTGGCTCGCGGAAACCCGGCGCGGCCTCAACAAGGCCTTCGCCGCCGAGGGCGATCCGGATGCGAGCTTCGTCTATGCGCAGATGGAAGCGCTCTGCCCCGAGCCCGACCTCTTTGGCTTGATGGATGCGCTGCAGGCGCGCGCGGGCTTCGTGCGGCAGTGGATGCAGTTCTTCGAGACCTATCCGGTGGCGCTCTGCCCGGTCTCGGCGGAACTGCCCTTCCCCGACCAGCTCGATGTCGAAAGCCCGGAGGCGTTCCGCCGCGTGATCGAGGCGCAGCTGACGCAGGTCGGCCTGCCGCTGATGGGCCTGCCGGGGCTCGCGGTGACGACGGGGCTCGTCGGCCGCGTGCCGGTCGGCGTGCAGCTGCTGGCCGGGCGCTACCGCGAGGATTTGCTGCTGGACGCGGGCGCTGCAATCGAAGCCGCGGGCGTGCCGGTGACACCGGTGGACCCGGCCGCGTAGCGCTGCGCTGCGCGGACGAGTGCTGCGCTACGCCTGCTTCCGCTCGATCAGGTCGCGGCGGATTTTTCGGCCGCGGGCGATGCGGTCCTCGATGTAGTCGGCCTGGCCCCAGCGCACGGCGCGGCCCAGCGCCTGCGCATCCTCGGTGAAGCGCGCCAACATCTCGAGCAGCGCCTCCCGATTGTTCAGGAACACGTCGCGCCACATCGTGGGGTCGCTGGCCGCGATGCGGGTGAAGTCCCGAAAGCCGCCGGCGGCGAACTTCAACACCGCTTCCTTCGTCTCCTCCGCCAGATCGTCGGCAGTCGAGCAGATGGTGAAGGCGATCAGGTGCGGCAGGTGGGAGACGATGGCGACGATCTTGTCATGCGTCGCGGGATCGAGCGTCTCAACCATGCTGCCGCAGCGGCGCCAGAACTCCTTCACGCGCTCCACCGCCGCGGGATCGGTGTCCGGCAGCGGGGTCAGCATGCAGTAGCGGCCCTCGAAGAGCTCGGCGAAGCCGGCATCGGGGCCCGAATGCTCGGTGCCCGCCATCGGATGCGCCGGCACCAGATGCACGCCGGGCGGCATCAGCGGCCCGAGGTCGCGCACCACGCTGCCCTTGGTGGAGCCGACATCGGTGATGACCGCGCCGGGCTTCAGATGCGGCGCGACCGTCGCCATCAGCCCGGCATAGGCGCCGACGGGCACGCAGAAGATCACGCAATCCGCACCCTGCACCGCCTTCGCGGGATCGGCTTCCACCACATCGGCGATGCCGAGCTCCGCCACGCGCTGCAGCGTCTTCGGTGTGCGCGCGTGCGCGACGACAGTGCGCGCGATGTCGCCGCGCGCTTTCGCGACGCGCGCGATGGACGAGCCGATCAGCCCGACGCCCAGCAGGCAGAGCCGGTCGAACAGGGGCTCATCCGGCACGGGCGAAGGCCACCAGCGCCTCGGTCACGAGGCCGCATTCCTCGGCGGTGCCGATGGTCAGGCGTAGCATGTGCGGCAGGCCATAGCCGCCCATGGCGCGCAGGATCAGGCCGCGCGCGCGCAGATGCGCATCCGCCGCCTTGGCGCGCTCGGCCGTGCCGAAATCCACCAGCACGAAATTGCCCTCGCTCGGCCAGACCTTGAGGCCGGCGGCGGTCAGTGCGTCGGTCACCTTGGCGCGCCATTCGGTGTTGTGCGCGACGGAATTCTCGACCCAGCCGGGCTCCGCAACCGCGGCGATGCCGGCGGCCATCACCGCCGCGTTCACATTGAACGGCCCGCGCACGCGCCCCAGCACATCCACGATCGCCGGCGGCGCGTAAGCCCAGCCGAGCCGCATGCCGCCGAGGCCAAAGATCTTGGAGAAGGTACGGCACATCACCGTGTTCTGTGTCGCATCCACCAGCTTCACGCCGGGGTCGTAATCGGCACGCGTGACGTATTCGGCGTAGGCGCTATCCAGCACCAGCAGCACGTCGTCGCGCAGACCCGCGCGCAGGCGCTCCACCTCCGACTGCGGCAGGATGCTGCCGGTCGGGTTGTTCGGGTTGGCCAGGAACATCAGCCGCGTCCGCGGCCCGACGGCCGCGAGCAGCCCGTCCACATCGGCCGTCAGGTTCTTCTCCGGCACCTTGATGACGCGGCAGCCGGCCCAGCGGCCGGTCAGGTCGTACATCATGAAGCCATGCGCCGACATGATCAGCTCGGTCCCCTCCCCGCCATAGGCGAGGATGAGCATGGCCAAAAGCTCGTCGGATCCATTGCCGCAGACGATCCGGCCGGCATCGAGGCCAAAGCGGGCGCCGATCGCCTCGCGCAAGGCGGTCGCCCCGCCATCGGGGTAGCGGTGGGCGTCCTTCGCGCTGCGGGCGATCGCCTCGATCGCGCCGGGCGGCGGGCCGAAGGCACCCTCGTTGGAGGAGAGCTTGATCACCCGGTTCACGCCGGGGACCTTCGATTCCCCGCCGACATAGGGCTCGACCGACAGGATGGAGGGGCGCGGCATCACGGGCATGGCGGAAACCCTGCGGTCAGGCGGTGAAAGGGGCGGCGTAGGCGCCGAGAACGGTGGCACCCAGCGCGGCCAGGCGGGCATCGCCCGGGGCGATCATGCCGGGCAGCTCCGCCAGGGCGAAGCCCTCCGCCCAGGTCAGCACGGCGGGTGGCAGGTCGGCGGCGGCGAGTGCGGCCTCGGCACCCTCTGGCAGGCGCACCAGGGTGCGGTCGTCGCCGGACGGATCGGGTGGGTTGGGGGAGAGCAGGAAGACGGTCGGCCCGGAGGGGCCGAAGAAGGGCAGGCGCGCGGTGACATGCAGGCGCAAGGGGGTTTCGGTGCGCCACCATCGGCCCGAAGGTGGCAGGGCGGCGAGTGCCGTCCGGCCCTCGGTGGCGGCGGCCAGCGCCGCGGTATCGTCCGCGCAGCGCGTGATGGGCGCCGACAGGCCGAGATGGTCGCGCAGCACCTCGACCCCGGCCTCGTCGAGCCAGGCAGCGGCCGAAAGCGGCGCCTGCAGCAGCGTGTGGGCGCAGAGCAGCTCGCGCCACAGCCGCACCAGCGCCCCACGCGGCAGCGGCCCGGCATGGCGCGCCAGCAGGCGGCGGAGGATGATCGCCTCCCGCCCCGGCCGCAGGGCGGGGCCCGCGCCCTTGGCGCGGCTCGCGGCCAGCCGGGCGACGACGCCGGCGCGGCGCATCAGCAGGTCGTGGATGGCGTCGTCCAGCGTGTCGATCTCCGCGCGCAGCGCGGCAAGATCGGCATGGGCGGCGGCAGGGGGCGCGGTGTCGGGCATCTGGATCCGGGTCCGACAGGTTCCATAGAGCGGGCCGCCCCCGGCGCCAAGGCAGCTGGCCGGCCCCTCGCAGCCTCGCCGGTTGCCCCGGGGCGGCGGCGCGCCTATTCCTTCGCCCCCTTGCGGCAGCCCAACGGGACATGAACGAGGCCCTCGCCCCTTTCCAGCAGCTCGATCACCAGCGCGTCCTGTTCGCGGACGGGCTTGCGCTCGATTGCGGGGCCGTGGTGGCGCCGCTCGCGGTCGCCTACCGGACCTATGGCAAGCTGAACGCGGCGCGCAGCAACGCGGTGCTGGTCTGCCATGCGCTGACCGGCGACCAGTATCTGGCCGAGCCGCACCCGCTGACCGGCAAGCCCGGCTGGTGGGAAGCCGTGGTGGGCCCGGGCAAGCCCATCGACACGGACCGCTACTTCGTCATCTGCGCCAATGTGCTGGGCGGCTGCATGGGCTCCTCCGGCCCCGCCGAGCCGAAGCCGGATGGCAGCGGGCTGTGGGGCACCGAATTCCCCAGCATCACGATCCGCGACATGGTCCGCGCACAGAAGCGCCTGGTGGAGCATCTCGGCATCGAGCGGCTGATGGCCGTCGTCGGCGGTAGCATGGGGGGTATGCAGGTCCTGGAATGGGCCGCGACCTATCCGGACATGGTCGTCGCCGCGGCGCCGATCGCGACCGCGACCTACCACTCCGCGCAGAACATCGCCTTCCACGAAGTCGGCCGCGCCGCCATCCATGGCGACCCCGATTGGAAGGGCGGCCGCTACTGGGTGGATGGCGGCATCCCGGAAAAGGGCCTGTCGGTCGCGCGCATGGTCGCGCACATCACCTATCTGTCCGAAGCGGCGCTCGGCCGGAAGTTCGGCCGGCGGCTGCGCGGCGCGTCCGCGCTGACCTTCCTCGAAGACGTGTTCGAGGTGGAGAGCTATCTGCGCTACCAGGGCAGCACCTTTGTCCGCCGCTTCGACGCCAACTCCTACCTGACCATCACGCGGGCGATGGATTTCTTCGACCTCGCGGCGGAGCATGGCGGTGAGGTGGCAGCCGCCTTCCGCGGCACGCAGACGCGCTTCCTCGTCGCCTCCTTCAGCTCCGACTGGCTGTTCCCGACCGAGGAAAGCCGCGCGCTGGTGCGGGCGCTGAACGCGGCGGCGGCGAATGTGAGCTTCGTCGAGATCGCGACCGACAAGGGCCACGACGCCTTCCTGCTGGACGAGCCAGTGTTTCACCGGGCGCTGGGTGGTTTCCTGCGCGGTGCGGCGCAGAAGGCGGGGGTCTGACCATGCCGGACGCGCCGCAGGAAATCCGCTTCGTCGCGAAGAATATGCGCCTCGACCTCCGCCTGATCGCGGAGATGATCGAACCGAACACCCGCGTGCTCGACATCGGCTGCGGCGATGGCGCGCTGGTCGAGCACCTGATCCGCGCCAAGGGCGCCGATGCCCGCGGCATCGAAATCGACATGGCGGAGGCGACCGAAGCCGTCGCCGCCGGCCTGCCGGTGATCCACGGCGATGCCGATGCGGACCTGGCCTTCTACCCCGACGGCGCCTTCGACTATGTGGTGCTATCGCGCACGCTGCAGGCGGTGGAACGGCCGCGGGAAGTGCTGCGGCAGATGCTGCGCATCGGCCGCTACGCCATCGTCTCCTTCCCGAATTTCGGCCATTGGCAGTTGCGCTGGAAGCTGCTGACCGCGGGCCGCATGCCGGACAACGAGACCTGGGACCGGCCCTGGTACGAGACGCCGAACATCCACCCCTGCACGATCCGCGACTTCTTCGCGCTCTGCGCCAAGGACGGCTATGTGGTGGAACGCTGGCTGGCGGTGGACGACAAGGGGCTCGGCACGCCCTGGAAGCGCTCGCCCTGGCTCGCCAATCTGTTCGGCGAGCAGGGGCTGTTCCTGCTGCGGCGGAGCTGAGCCGGGCACTGAGGCCGAACCGGGCCGCGCATCAGTGCGGCACGCCACTGGCGCGTGCCGCCACGCCCTGCTCCGGCACCAGCGCGGCGGCCATCGCCGCATGCTGCGCCGCCGCCTCCGCCCCCAGCCGCCGGCACTCGGCCTCCACATAGGCCAGCATCATCACCAGGGCGGAGCGGTCGGTCGGCTTGGTGTCTGTGTTCATCGCGGCCTCTTCTGCGCGGGCATGTCCATGGTCCTTGGCGGCGCACCACCATGGGCGGTGCAACCGGGGCTGGCTTGGCATGCCGCTCACGCCGGCGTGAAGACGCAATCGCTCGGGCCGATCTTCAACTTGAGGTTGATCCGCTGCCGAACGATGGGCAGACGCCCCCCCATCCTGGGGACCGCGCACGAAAAGAACCCCGGCGGGAATGCCGCCGGGGGGAGTTAAGGGAGGAAACGTCCAGGAACGTCCGTGCGGCGCCTTGGCGCCTCGGGACATGGGGGAGGCTCGCCAGCCCGGCGTCACGCTTCCTTGATCCAGGTCAAACCGCGTCAGCCCGGTGCGCTCGAAGGTCGTTTGCCCTATCGCTCCGGCCTTGCAAGGATAGGGCCTGGGCGGCACATGCCTTGCGCCGCATCGGAAGAACCACAGAAGGGAAAGCTGCATATGGCACGGGTGGCTCTCGTCACAGGCGGGCAGCGCGGCATCGGCGCTGCGATCAGCGAGGCGTTGCAGGCCGCGGGGCGGAAGGTCGTTGCCTCCTATGCCGGCAATGACGCTGCGGCCCAGGCCTTCACGGAACGGACCGGCATTCCCTGCTACAAATTCGACGTCGCCGATTTCGACGCCTGCCTCGCGGCGGTGCAGAAGATCGAGGCGGAGGTCGGCCCGATCGAAGTGCTGGTGAACAATGCCGGCATCACGCGCGATGCGATGATGCGCAAGCTGACGCGCCAGATGTGGGACGACGTCATCGATACCAACCTCGGCAGCTGCTACAATATGTGCAAGGCCGTGTGGGACGGGATGAGCGCGCGGAAGTTCGGCCGCATCGTCAACATCGGCAGCGTCAACGGCCAGGCCGGCCAGCTCGGCCAGGTGAACTACGCCGCGGCGAAGTCCGGCATCCACGGCTTCACCAAGGCGCTGGCGCTGGAAGGTGCGCGCAACCAGATCACGGTGAATGCCGTCGCACCTGGCTATGTGGATACCGAGATGGTGCGCGCCGTGCCCGCCGATGTGCTGGAGAAGATCATCGCGCGCATTCCGCGCGGGCGTCTCGGCACGGCGCAGGACATCGCGCGCGGCGTGTCGTTCCTGACCGCCGACGAGGCCGATTTCATCACCGGCTCGACGCTCTCCATCAATGGCGGGCAGCATATGTACTGAGCCGTCAGGCGCCGGCTGCGCCCGGCGCCCCTGATGGTCTGTGCGCAGGGCCGCTTTCGCGGCCCTGTTGCGTTGTGCGGTTGAGGAGGGCGCGCATGACCTGGCTGGTCTTGGCCTTCGACGGCACGGATCCCGCAGCGCCGGCGCGGCGGATGGCGGCGCGCGACGCGCATGTCGCGCACATCACCGCAGCGGCGCAGGACGGGCGGCTGCTGCTCGGCCTGCCGCTGCATGACGAGAAGGCCCGCAGCCTGGGCTCGCTGATGGTGATCGACGGCGACCGCGCCGCACTCGACGCCTATCTCGCCGCCGAGCCCTTCGCGACATCCGGCGTCTGGCAGCGCACCGAGCTTCATCCCTTCCGCATCGCGCCACTGCCCTACGCGCCCTGGCCCTCTCCGGGCAGCGCCATGCCGGGGCCGCGCAGCCACACCATCGTCATCGCCCGCGACGGCACCGATGCTGGCGCCGAGGCCCGCCGCCTCGCCGCGCGCCCCGCCCATTTCGAGCGCGTACGCTCGATCGCCGAGGACGGCACGCTGCTCTTCGGCGGCGCGATCCTCGACGAGGCCGGCACGATGCGCGGCTCCATCGCGGTCACGCGCCACATGGACCACGCCGCCGCGCAGCGCTTCTGGGCGGCCGATCCCTATGTCCAGCAGGGCGTCTGGCGCGACATGGACTGGTACGCCACGCTGCTGCGCCCGCTGCCCTACCGGCCCCTGCCCCGCGCCTGACGAAGGCGCGGCCGGCGCTTCGGTGCGCCGGTCTTCGTCGCGGCCGCGACCCAGGCGGACTGGCCGCGCCGGACGGCGTTGGCCGCATGACCCATCCACCAGGCGGCGGCACGGTTGGCGGCGGAGAGGAACAGGCTGCGCGGGGTGCCCTTCATACAGGACCAACGCCCTGCCGCTTCGCGGGTTCGCGCCGCGCGGCTATGACATCCAGCCATGTCCCCTGCCACACTGGCCGGTTGCGGCGCGCTGATCCTCTGGGCGTTCCTCGCGCTGCTCTCGCGGCTTGCGGCGGGCATTCCGCCCTTGCAGCTCACCGCGATGGGCTTCGCCATCGGGGGCAGCGTCGCGCTGCTGGTCGTGCTGGCGCGCGGGCAGGCGGCGGCGCTGCGGCAGGGCGGGCTGGCCTGGGCGCATGGCGTCGGTGGGCTGTTCGGCTACCACGCGCTCTATTTCCTTGCCTTCGCACTCGCCCCGGCGGTCGAGGTCAATCTGATCAACTATCTCTGGCCGCTGCTGATCGTGCTGCTGGCGGCGCCGCTCCGCGGGATGCGGCTCGGCCCGGCGCGGCTTGCCGGCGTCGGGCTCGGCTTCGCCGGCTGCGCGCTGCTGGTCGGGCCCGGCGCAGCCTTCCCGCCGGAGGCGATCCCCGGCTTCCTCGCCGCTCTCGGCTGCGCCGTGGTCTGGGCGGTCTATTCCGTCACCGCCGGCACGCCGCGCCTCGCCCGCGTGCCGACCGAGGCAGTGGCCGGATTCTGCCTGGCCTCCGCCGCGCTCGCCGCGCTGCTGCACCTCATCTTCGAGACCACCGTCGCACCGGATGCGCGGCAATGGTTCGTTGTGCTGGCGCTCGGCCTCGGGCCGGTCGGGGCTGCCTTCTTCCTGTGGGATGTCGGCATGAAGCGCGGCGATCCCAGGCTGCTCGGCACGCTGGCCTATGCGGTGCCGGTGGCCTCCACCCTGCTGCTGATCGCCGCCGGTGAGGGCGAGATGTCGGCGCGGGTGGCCGCCGCGACGCTGATGGTCGCCGGCGGCGGCTTCATCGCCGCCCGCGCCCGCTGATCAGCCAGGCTTTCGCAGCAGCGCGCGCACGACTTCGGCCCGCCCCTGGTGACGCGGGCCCTCATCCAGGCTCACGGTGCCTTCCAGCAATTCCAGCACCTCAAGCCCGGCAAACAGCTCCTCCACGATCGCGCGCGACCACAGCAGCTCCGGCATCTTCGGCCCACCGCTGCGGCGGCCCTGCTGCGCCGGCGTGAAGCATTCGAGCGCGAGCAGCCCGCCCGGCGCCAGAGCGCGCAGCACGCCGCGCGCGGCCGCCGCGCGATCGGCTGGCGGCAAATGCAGGTAGATCCAGGCGACGAGATCGAAGCCTCCCGTCGGATAATCCCAGGCCGTCGCATCCGCGACGACCGTGCCGAGCGTCACGCCGCGCGCGGCCGCCAGCCGCGCCGCCTTCGCCATCCCCACCGGCGACCAGTCGACCGAGGTGACGGCCAGGCCTTGCTGCGCCAGCCAGACGCCGTTGCGCCCTTCCCCATCCCCCAGCGCCAGCGCGCGCATCCCCGGCGCAAGCCAGGGGCGCAGCTCCTCCAGATAGCGGTTCGGCGCCTCGCCGAACTGGAAGTCGCCGGAGGTGTAGCGCTCATCCCAGGCAAGAGAGGTACTCATCGCCCCGGCTCCCATCCCACCGGCGCCAGTTCGAAGCCGGAAAATTCGAAGGCAGGGCTGACGGTGCAGCAGACCAGCGCCCAGCGCGCCGCCGCCGGCCGCGCCGCCTGCCACCAGCCCTTCGGCACGACGCCGAGCAGCGCCTCCCCGGCTCCGAGATCGGGGCCGAGGCGCAGCTCCCGCACCGGCCCGCGCTCAGTCTCGGCCAGCGACAGCACCAGCGGCCCGCCGCCCTGCCAGATCCAGAGCTCGGCGGCATCCACGCGATGCCAATGGCTGCGCTCCCCGGCATCGAGCAGGAAGTTGATCGCCGTGCCCGCGCCACGCCCACCACCGGGCGGCACGTCGCGCCAGAGCTCGCGGTAATGCCCGCCCTCGGGGTGCGGGGCGAGGCCGAGCGCGGCGACGACCGCCGCCGCGCTGAGCCCTGGATCGCGGAGGTCCAAGTGTCAGGCCTTGGGCGGCGCCGTACGCGCCATCGGCGGCAGCTCCGAGACCTGCGCAAACCACGTCGCAAGGCGCGGATGCGCCTCGCGCCACGGCTCGCCCGCGAAGCGGAAATCGAGGTAGCCCAGCGCGCAGCCGACCGCGATGGCGCCGATATCCGCGAGCCCCTGCGGCGGAGCGGCCTCGAGCGCCGCGAGGCCGCGCTCCACCGCCGCCTTCTGCCGCGCCAGGAAGGCCGTGCGCGTCTCATCCATCGGCTTGCCGAAGCGCATGCGCCGCGCGACCGCCGCATCCATGATGCCGTCCGCCAGCGCATGCATGGTGGAAATGCGGATCCAGCGATGCGTGCCGGAGGTCGGGAACAGCGCCGAGGCCTCCCCGATCGTGTCGAGGTATTCGCAGATCACCGGGCTGTCGAAGACCGCAAGGCCGTCATCCGTGACGAGGCTCGGGATCTTCGACAGAGGGTTGCTCTGCAGCAGCTCCGCAGGCGAGCCGTGCGGGTCGGTCGCGACCAGCTCGATCCGGTTGTCGATGCCGCGCGCAATGGCGCAGGCCAGCACCTTGCGGGCAAAGGGGCTCGCGGGGCTGTAATGCAGCTTCATCATCCTGGGACGGCTCCTCTCAGCGGAAATGGTTCTTGGCCTCGCGGCGCGCGGTGAATTCAGCAAGGTCGCGGGCGCGAAGGAAGGGGTTGGCGGCCAATTCCTGCGCCAGCGTGGTCGGCACGCTCGGCCGCCCCGCGGCCCGCAGCGCCCCGGCCGCCTCGGCTTCGGCCTTCAGCGCGGCATTGTCAGGGTCCACATGCAGGGCGAAGAGGGCATTGGCTTCGGTGTATTCATGCCCGCAGCAGAGCCGCGTATTCGCCGGCAGCCTGGCGACGCGCCGCAGCGAATGCCACAGCGCCTCCATCCCGCCCGCCTCCAGCGGCCGGCCGCAGCCGAGGCCGAAGATCACATCGCCGCAGAGCAGGACGTGATCGGCCACGAAGTGGAAGGCGATGTGGCCGGTCGTGTGGCCAGGCAGGTGCAGCACCGCGGCCCGCGCTGCGCCGAGCGGCACCAGATCGCCCTCCTTCACCACCAGGTCGAGCGGCGGCAGGCGGTGCGCATCAAGCGCGGCGCCGACCACCTTCGCCGCCGGGAAGCGCGCCTTGAGCTCGGCGACGCCGGCCACATGGTCGCCGTGGTGGTGGGTCAGCAGGATCGCATCGAGCCGCCCGCCCGCGGCTTCGACCGCCGCGATGGCCGGGCCGGCCTCCCCAGGGTCGCAGATGGCAACCGCGCCGGTCGGCCCATCGCGCAGCAGCCAGAGGTAATTGTCCTGGAGGCAGGGAACCGCCTCGACCTTCAGAGTCATGCCGCCTCCTCCCACGCCAGGGCCGTGCCATCGTGGCCCCGGACGTCGTATAACACCGCTTGTCATGACGACCGAGGTCCACGGCCTGGCCGCCTTCTATGGCTCGCGCGCGGGTGACACCGCGGCGCGGCTGGTCGCGGCGCGGCTGGCAGCGCTCTGGCCGGCGCTGCCCGGGCAGTCGGTGCTGGGTCTCGGCTGGGCCGCACCCTATCTCGGCCTCTGGCGGCGCGAGGCCGAGCGCTGCATCGGGCTGGTGCCGTCGCATCTCCACGACGCGCATGGGTTGCGCCCGGACCGCAGCCCCTGCGCCACGCTGCTGGCGGAGGAGGAGCACCTGCCCTTCCCCGACGCCAGCTTCGACCGCGTGCTGCTGGTGCATGGGCTGGAGGCGGCGGAGAATGCGCGGCGCCTGCTGCGCGAGGTGTGGCGCGTGCTGCGCGACGATGGGCGGCTGATGCTGGTGGTACCGAACCGCACAGGGCTCTGGGCGCATCTGGACCGCACGCCCTTCGGCCATGGCCAGCCCTATTCGCGCGGCCAGATCGCGCGGCTGCTGGCGCGGCACCTGTTCCGCACCGAGCGTCAGGACACCGCCCTGTTCGTGCCGCCCTATGGGCTGAGCCGGATCGGCTCGGTGGCGCCGGCGCTCGAACGCACGGGCCGGCTGCTCTGCCCGCGGCTCGCCGGCGTTTTCATCGTGGAGGCCGAGAAGGACCTTTTCGCGGCCCTGCCGGCCGGCGCGGTCACTGTCCGACGCCGCGTCCTGGTCTCGGCGGGCGCCTGACCGCGACGCCATCAACCAGCGGGTAACCGCGGCCGTGCCAGAGTTGCGGGATGCAAGCCTCGACCGCGCCGATCCTTCCCCATGACGAAGCGCTCCGGGCTGCGCTCGGCGCGGAGTTGGCGCCCCGTCTGGCAGAGCTGCGCGGCTTCTTCGACCGCCGCATCGCGGAGCTGAGCGCGGAAATCCATGCCAGCGTCGAGCTTGCCGACATGGGAGAAGCGCGGATTTCGGGCGAGATCGCGCGGATGCACGAGCAGATCGCCCAGCTTGTCGCCGTGCCGGCCGCCGCCACGCGCAACAGCGGGCTCGAGCTGGAAGCGGTGGTGCAGGTGACGGAGCAGGCCGCCAACACGATCATGGAAGCCGCCGAGGCGATCGGCGACTGGATCGCCGGCGGGCGCGATGGTGCGATGGCGCCTGCCATCGTGGAGCGTGTGAACGCGATCTTCGAGGCCTGCGCCTTCCAGGACCTGACCGGCCAGCGCATCCGCCGCGCCATCCAGCACCTGCAACAGGTAGAGGGCGCGCTGAAGACCATGCTGCCCGAGGGTGCGGTGGCCGATCGCCCGAAGCTGGAGGTACGCACCCAGCTCCGCACGGTGGAAGCGCCGAAGAGCGCCGCCGACCTGGCACAAGCCGATATCGACGCGCTGCTGAACGGGTAGCCGCCAGCCCGCCCGTTGGCGACGCGCCCACGACAGGGTCGCGTCGCCGCTCGACTATGTGCGAGCGAGCGTTACCGCTCGATCGTCAGTGCGCGAGCGTTACCGCTCGCCCCCAAGTCTGCGAGCGTTACCGCTCGACGCACATCGCCACACCCATGCCGCCGCCAATGCACAGCGTGGCGAGGCCGCGCTTCGCGCCGCGGCGCTGCATCTCGAACAGCAGGGTGTTCAGCACGCGCGCGCCGGACGCGCCGATCGGGTGGCCCAGCGCGATGGCACCGCCATTCACATTCACCTTCGCCGGATCCCAGCCGAGGTCCTTGTTCACCGCGCAGGCCTGCGCGGCAAAGGCCTCGTTCGCCTCGATCAGGTCGAGACTATCCAGGCTCCAGCCCGCCTTCTGCAGCGCCTTGCGGCTGGCCGGGATCGGGCCGGTGCCCATGATGGACGGATCCACCCCCGCCGTCGCCCAGCTGACGATCCGGGCCATCGGCGTGATGCCGCGCTTCGCCGCCTCGGCCGCGCTCATCACCACCGCGACCGCCGCACCATCATTGATGCCGGACGCATTGCCTGCCGTGACCGTGCCGTCCTTCGCGAAGGCCGGACGGAGCTTCATCAGCACATCCATCGTCGTCTCGGGCTTCGGATATTCGTCATTCTCGACGATGACGTCGCCCTTGCGACCCTTCACCGTGACCGGCGCGATCTCGTCCTTGAAGCGGCCAGCCTTCATCGCTTCGCCGGCCTTGCGCTGGCTCTCGGCGGCGAAGCGGTCCTGCTCCTCGCGCGTCAGCTGGTACTTCTGCGCGACATTCTCGGCCGTGTTGCCCATGTGATAGCCGTGGAAGGCGTCCCACAGCCCGTCCTTCAGCATGGTGTCCACCAGGTCGAGGCTGCCCATCTTCTGGCCGGCGCGCAGATTCGCGCAGTGCGGCGACTGGGTCATGCTCTCCTGCCCGCCGGCGACCACGATCGCGGCATCGCCCGTGGCAATCTGCTGCGCCGCGAGTGCCACGGCCCTGAGGCCCGACCCGCACAGCTGGTTGATGCCAAACGCCGTGCGCTCAACCGGGATGCCGGCGGCGACCGCGGCCTGGCGCGCGGGGTTCTGGCCGGCGCCTGCCGACAGGATCTGGCCGAGGATCACCTCGTCCACCTCTTCCGGCTTCACGCCGGCGCGGGCGAGCGCGGCCTGGATCGCCACCTGGCCCAGGGTATGCGCGGGCAGGGAAGCGAAGGCCCCGTTGAAGGACCCCACCGGGGTGCGCGCGGCGGAGGCGATGACGATCTCGGTCATGGGGGTACTTGTCCCTTTTCCGGGTTGCTGACGTGGACGGCAGTCTGGGGTGCGCAGGGCTTCGCTACAAGCCGCGAAGCCATGACAGAAGCGGGCGCCAGAGCGCCGCTTCCGCCCCCGTCCCCGCCGCCATGCCGATATGGCCGGCCGCGGCCTCATGCAGCACCGCGCCGGGCGGCAGACGCGCAACAAGCGCCCGCGCGGAGGCCGGGGGGACGATCCGATCGCGATGCGGCACGGCCAGGAAGGTCGGCACGCGGAGCGCCGCCGGGTCCACCGCCGCGCCGGCGATCCGCCAGGCCAGCCGCGCGGGCGTGTTGGCGCCGTACCAGCCGCTGAGCGTCTCTCGTGCCACGGGGGCGGCGAGCGGCACGCCGTCATTCAGCCAATCCTCCAGCGCGACGAACAGCGCCGCGCGCGCCGAAGCCTGGTCCATGCGCGCGAAGGCGCGGAACTTGGCCGGAATTCCCCAGGGGTCGAGGCCCGCGAAGACGGTCTGGATCACATCCACGGGAAGCGTGCCCGTGGCCTCAAGCACAGGTTCCAGCCCCGGCAACAGCGCGGCCGCGGCGCTGGCGCGGGCCATGTCCTCGGGCGTCGCGTGGAAATCCCAGGGCGTCGCCAACAGGCCGAGCGCGGCCACGCCCTCGCCCCCCTTGGCCGGCCGGCGCAGGGCGGCCGCCAGCGCCAGCAGCCCGCCCATGCAATAGCCCACCAGCACGACAGGGCCGGGGATGGCCATCAGCGCGCGTTCCAGCCGCCCCGCCACATAGTCGGTCAGCGTGAAGGCGCGCTCGGCCTCATCCGGGAAGCCCCAATCGAGCAGCAGCGGCCGCACGCCCTCCCCCGCCAGAAACCGCAGCAGGGAACGGCCTTCCATCAGGTCCAGCACCTGCGCGCGATTGACCAGGGACGGCACGAAGACCACCGCCGGCCCCGCGGCGCCGGGTGTGCCGTAATCCAGTAGCCGCGTGCCGCCCTCGGTCCAGATGCCGGGCGGGTCCGGCAGGCGGCGCTCGAAAGGGTGGCGGCGATAGGCGGCGATGCCGGCCAGCAGCGCGCGATCCTCCCGCAGCAGGCGGCGCAGCACCGCCGCCCGGAAGGCCTCAGGCGCGTGGGCGCCGGCGGCGAGGCGGCCGCGAATCCGATTGAGCTCGTCGCGGCCGGCCTTCGAGATCGGCCAGGCGTCGCTCCAACTCGGCCAGGCGCTGCCGGAGGGCGGGATCGGCAGGCTGCCCATCACCGCCAGCATCCCCCGCCCGGCTCCCAGCATCAGGTGCAGCGGCAGCGGGCGCGGGCCGCGGCGTCGGAGGGGCGCTGTCATGCGGGGGCCAGGCTGGTGGCCAGGCCGGCGCAGTACGGCCAAAGGGCGGGGACGAAGCGGCCCGGAGCCAGGCGGCGCCCAAGGCCGCGAAGGCGGAGGCCGCGGCGGACCATGCCGCCGCAGCCTCGCGGTCGGCGGCCAGCGCGGCCAGCTCGCTCTGCCACAGCGTGATCCAGTCCTCGGCGAGGCGCTCGACCTCCGCTTCCTCGGCCGTCGGCCGATCCCCGCTCATCCGGGCTCCCCCCTGCGCGCGCCATAGGGATCGCAGCCGCGGCCGGAAGGCAAGGCGCCAAATTCATCGCATCTGATGTTTCGCAGCGCATCATAGGCCATGATAGCATCCGTCCCAGGCGGCGGGACGGCCGCGCGGAAGGCGATCGCATGTCACAGGACACCACAAATCCTTCGCCGGACCCGGCAGAGGCACCGGCCAGCCCCCCCGTCGTGGTCAAGAAATACGCGAACCGGCGGCTCTACAACACCGAAAGCTCGTCCTACGTCACGCTCGAGGACCTGGCGGGCATGGTCCGCAATGGGCGGCACTTCGTCGTCTATGACGCGAAGACCGGCGACGACATCACACGCTCGGTGCTGACCCAGATCATCGTCGAGGAGGAAGCGAAGGGGCGCAGCCTGCTGCCCACCTCCTTCCTGCGCCAGATCATCGGCTTCTACGGCGACAGCATGCAGGCGCTGGTCCCGCGCTATCTGGAAAATGTCATGGGCGCCTTTTCACGCCAGCAGGACCAGGTGCGGCGCACGGTCGAACAGTCCATCGGCGGCTTCAACCCGTTCGGCGGGCTGGAGGAAATGGGCAAGCAGAACATGGCGATGATGGAGCGCGCCATGACCCTGTTCGCGCCCTTCCGCCCCGCGCATGAGACCGCCGAACCCGGCGGCGAGGCCGCGCGCATCGTCGCGCTGCAGGCCGAGGTGGACCGGCTGAAGCGCCAGATCGAGGCCCTGCAAGCCGGCCGTAAGGCGGAGGGCTGAGGGGCCACTTCGGCGGCCCGGCTCAGCCCACCTCGTCGCGCGCCCAGGCGATGCCAGCCTCAGCCAGCGTCGCCTCCAGCAACCCACGCTCCAGCCGCACATGGCGTACCAGCAGGCGGAGATAGGCGGCGACGAAATCCGGGCCATGCCCGGCATGGCTGCCATCCACCTCCGCCGTCAGGGCGTGCGCGATCTCATGCAGCAGCACCCAGCTCGGCAGTTCGGGCGGCGCCTCGATGGCGGTGCGGCTGGCACGGGCGACGGTGCTGCGCGCCTGCTTCGGGAGCGGCCGCACGCGCGGCGGCCAGCGCCGGCCTTCCGCCGCCCAGACATGATCCACCAGCGCCTGCAGCCGGGCGAAGGGCACCAGGCTGCGGTCGCGCGGGGCGATGACCGCATCCTCCCAGGCATAAAGTCGGCGCGCCGCGCTGTCGTGGCGGCTCATCGCTTGGGCAGACGGCCCGCCGCCGGCCCGGCGCCGAGCGGACGCTCAAGCCCGACACGCCCGCCCGCCTCGCGCCCGCGGCCATAAGCACCCTTGTCGCGCACGACGGTGCTGCGCGTGACGGTGCGCAGCCGCACGCCGAGCGCCCGAAAGCCGTCCTCGATCTTGCGTTCCTTCAGCAGCACCAGCGCCGTGCCGCCCGCACCCGCCTGCTGGGCGCTGGCCTGCGCAGCCTGTTCCGTCGCGCGGCGATGGGCACCAAGCTCATCCAGCCGGGCGGCGACTCGGTCGGCGAAGCCGATGCGGAAGCTGCGCAGCGCCGCCTGCGGCGCCACGCGGGAGCAGGCATAATCCGCGCTCTGGCGATAGCGCGCCTCTTCCCAGGACAAGGCGCCGGCGACGACCTGCATCAGGTACTCCGCCATCTGCACATCGGGCTCCAGGCCAAAGATGACGTAGTCGGCCCGCCCCACCGTCCAGCCGCGGCAGCCGGTGAAGCGCAGCAGCGCTGGGAACAGCCAGTTCATCGCCTGGCGGCGTGGATCGTCGAAGACCAGCATGCGCTGGATGCAGGCTTCCTCGCGCAGTTCCACCTCGGACATCGACAGGCCATAGACCTCGAGCAGCTCGCCCACCTTGGCGGCGGCGACCATCGCCTCGGCTTCCGAGCAGCCGCGCTCCACCGTCCGCGATGCCAGCGCGCGGATACGGGCCTTCACCTTCGCCAATTCGTCGGACCGGTCCATGACGCGCCTCTAGCATGGCTGCGACACGACCTGCAGGGGTCAGGCTGAGGCGGGCTCCGTGAACCAGGCCTCGAAAGCCGCGAAGGTGGCCAGCGCGCCCTCGATCATGGCGGCCCGCGGCACTGCGCTGGCGCCGGCGGCCTCGATCGCGTCGCAGCAGGCGCGCCACATCGCGCCATGCTGCGCGCCATGGCCCATCAGGAAGCGCCGCCCCTCTTCGCCCGACGGCAGGATGGCATCCAGCGCCCGGGCCAGCTGCCGCCCGCCGAGCGTCGAGCCTTCCGCCACATAAAGCCCGCCCAGCGCGGCCTCGGCAGTCACGAAGCGCGGCATGGGCGCGAGCGGCACCTCGGCGGCCGCGCCGAGCCAGGCGAGGTCCGCGCGCAGCAGATGCGTCCGCTGCCGTGCCGCGAGATCAAGGCCGAAGCCGGCCAGCGAGGGCGCCTCCGCCAACCCCGCCTCCAGCGCCGCATGGAAGCCAAGCTTGCGGCGCAGCAGCGCGGCGTACTCGGCGCGGGAAAGCCGCCCTTCGGCGAGCGCATGAAACACCGGGATCGCATGCAGCCTGAGATGCGCGGCTTCCGTCGCCGCGCGGAGTGCCTCGCGCGCGCCAGGCGGTCGGGAGAGCCCGTCAGGCATCGTCCGGGCGGTCGGGCTTCGCCTCCGCCAGGTGGCGCGCCAGCATCTCCAGAACCTCGGTGGTGCGCGCGACAGAGGCACGCACGCTTTCGAGCATCGCCGGCATGCGCGACGCCTCCACACCCTCGGCGATCTCGAGCGCGGCGAGCTGCGCGTTCTCGACCAGAGAGGCCAGGATGCCCTGGAACGCGATGTCGGCGTTGCGGTCGAGCCAGCCAGCGCGCGTGCGATGGCTTTCCCCGATCACGTCGTGGAAGCGCTTGCGCGCCGCATCGGCAGCCTTGCGCTCGCCGAGGTCGTTGAACAGCACGACGAAGCCCAGCACGCGATCGGGCGAGGAGAAGACCGGATCGGCGCGCACCAGCATCGGCCGGCCGGCCTGCTCGTCATCCGCCAGCCGCACCTCGCCGCTCCAGGACTGGCAATTCTCCAGCAGGTCGTGCAGCCGGCGGCGGATCTCGGACGGGTTGGCGAAGAAGGGCGCGAGCTCCTCGACACGGCGCGGCCTGGCGCCGCGCAGCGCCGGCAGCAGCCGGTCGAAGGCCTCGTTGGCCAGCGCGATGGCGCCGCGCGCATCGCAGATCACCACCGGCTGCTCGGAGGCAACGACCTGGCGGCGCACCTGCGCCAGCTGGTCCTCCGCAATCAGCATGCGGACCGAGCGGAACTGGATCACCACATCGGCCACCGAATCGCCGATCAGCCGCGCGGTGGCGAGGTCCTTCGGCGTCCAGGGCTCGGCGCAGCCTTCCACCACCTCATGCCACTTCGCGAAGGAGCGACGGGGCGAGATGGTCTGGATGCCGTCGCGGACCTCGATCTCCTTCCGCGGGTCGCCGCCCCAGACCAAGGTCCGCGGCTGTTCGGGGCGGAACCAGATCAGGTACTCGCCAAGCGAGGCCGAGATCGGCGCGGCCAACACGCCAGCCGCGACCGGCGTGACGGCGTTGAGGTCTGGCATCTCCTGCCGCAACGAGTTTGTCGCCGTCGGCGCGCCGCGCGGGCGCGTGTCGAGCCAGGCGCCGAGCTGGCGCAGAAGGTCGGTGCCAGGCACATCGCCCAGCGTCTGCACCTGGCCTTCGAACAGCAGCGCCGCGCCATTCGCGCCGAGCGGCTGCAGCAGCGTCGCCGGGCTGTCGAACAGCGCCGCGCGCCAATCGCCTTCGCGCGTGATCGCCTCCACCAGCCGCTGCTCCAGGCGGCGGACGGACAGCTCGGCCTGCGCTTGCACGAAGGATTCGAGTGCTGCGATGCGCGTCCCCAGCGCTTCGGCCAGAAGGTCGCAGGCGGCGCGGACGGTCACGGGCACGCGGCGCGGCGTCTCATGATGGCAGGCGACAAGGCCCCAGAGCCGGCCGCCGACCATGACCGAGCAGACCAGCGTCGCGCTGACGCCCATATTCTTCATGTACTGCACATGCATCGGCGAGACGCTGCGCAGCAGGCTGAGCGACATGTCGAGATCGGCGCCCGTGAGCGGGTTCAGCCGGGGCTCGAGCGGAACGGGCTGGTAGGCCGCATCGACCACCACCCGCAGGCGGTTGCGCTCATACAGGCGCCGCGCGACCTGCGGGATGTCGGAGCCCGGATAGCGGTTGCCGAGATAGGATTCGAGATACGCGCGGCGCTGCTCGGCAAAGACCTCGCCATGCCCTTCTTCGGCAAAGCGATAGACCATGACGCGATCATGGCCGGCGACATCGGCGAAGACCCGCGCGGCTTCCTCGCATAACGGGCGGAGCGCATAGCAGGACAGGAAGGCCTGCAGCGCGCTCTCCACCCGGCGGGCGATGTCCGGCTGGGGCAGCGCCGGTTCCAGCTCCACGATCAGCCCACCGGCGGGTGGGCGGTGCAGCACCGCGTCGAATTCCGCCCCGGCCGCGCCGGCGCGCAGCCGGAGCGCGACCGGCACGCCGTCCAGCGGCTCGATCGTGCGCGGCAGGATAAAGGCCGCGAGATCACCGCCCAGATCGCGCAGCTTCCGCCCGATCACGGCATCGAAACCCAGCAGCGCGGGGGCGTTCATGCTGGCCTGGACCACGGTCTGGTCGGGCTCGCGCACGACCAGCAGCGCGCCATGCGGCTGGATCGAGCCGGCGAGGTGAATCTGCTCGCGCTCGCAGTTGGAGAGGTCGGCCTCCCCGAAGGCAGGCGCCGCCTTGGATGGGGCGGGCCCGACCTGGCTCATCCCACCACATCCTCTTCGGCGTCGCGGGATTCGTGCAGCCCGTAGCGTTCGAGCTTCGCGTAGAGGCTCTGCCGGCTGAGGCCGATCGCATCCGCGGCGGCGGTGCGGTTGCCATTGGCGGCCTGCAGCGCCTGCTCGATGCAGGCGCGCTCCACCACCGCAGAGGTATTGCGCACCAGCACCGGCAGCGGCAGCCGCCCCATATCCCGCAGCACCTCGGCAAGCGCGCCGCGGAGTTCGTCCGCACGATCCTCCGCCGCGGCACGCCGGCGGATGTCGCGCACCAGCAGCGAAAGCGCGAGCGGCCCGCCCGCGCTGCTGGCGGAGCCGGAGATCTCCACCTCCGCCTCGGTGCCGAGCATGCCGGTCAGCATGGTCTGGAACAGCCGCACCTCGCCATGCTCGCGCAGCGTGCGGACCAGCACGGCCGCATCGCGGCCCGGCGCCGCGAACCAGCGGCTGAGCGGCTCACCCAGCACGGCCGATTCGGTGGCGCTCTGCGTGAGGTCGAGGAAGGCGCGGTTGGCGCGGCGCACGCGGCCATCGCCATCGGCCACCACGAAGGCGTCGGGCATGGCCTCCAGCAGTTCGTCCGTGCGCGGCGGCAGGGCGCGCGGCAGGGCGCGGCCCGGCTCTGGCGTGCCGGCGGAGAGCTGGATCAGGAAGACCGGCTCCGGCTCGCGTGCCATCAGCGTCACGCGGAGCAGCCAGGGCGTGCCGGCGGCGCCGAGATGCAGCAGCACGCCCGGCGTCCGGCCATGCTCGCGCGCCCGCGCCAGCAGCTCGCGGAAGGCGGCACGGTCGCGCGGGGCGACCTCCTGCGCGAAGTCCCAGTTCGGCGCGAGGCCGAGTTCGCGGATCGCGGCCGGATTCGCCTCCACCACGCGCAGATTGCTGGCGGAGATGATCAGCACGGCTTCGGACGCCGCATCGAACAGAAGGCGAGAGCGCGTTTCGATCTCGCGCAGCTTCCAGTAATCCTGCTCGCGCGCCTGCTGCGCGGCGACCAGGCGATGCTGCAGCTCATGCACCGCCTGCAGGCTCTTGCCCACGGCGATCAGCCCGGCCTGCCCGCCAAGGCGCACGGTCGTGTATTCGATCGGGACCTCAAGCCCCGAGGGAAAGCGCTGCGTGACCTGGAGAAAGGCCGAGAGGCCGCGGTCGCGCGCATCCTCGACCATCCGGCGCACCTGATCGCCCGCCACATCGCCGACCGTGTCGGTCCAGTGCCGGCCAACCCAGCCTTCAAGCCCCTCCTTCGCGATCGAGGAGGAGACCGAGGCATCCCTGATGATCCCGTCCCAATCCAGGACGAGAGTCACGTCAGGCTGGGTGATCGCAACGCGTGTCATGCCGATCGTCCCACAACGACTCTTCCCCTGCCGAGCCTTTTGGCGCCCGGTCTGGTTATGGCAGCTACTTTGGCCTTCCGACGTTTTGTGTGAAGCGGCCCCGCGCGAACGTCAATATGAAATGACGCCGGTCGCCATTCCTCTGCTCGGCGGGGCGTTTCGGCGATTTTCAAATCCCCTGGCTTGGCCCCGCCAAGTGTCACGCTGACTTGACACTTGCCGGCTACGCCGACTTCAGTGCGGGCATGGCGGTGCGCAACCAGCCCGTGGTGGTGATCGGCGCCGGAATGGGCGGGCTTGTCGCCGCGGCACTCCTGGCCGCGCGCGGGCGCGATGTTCTGGTGTGCGAGGCCGCCGCGGCCCCAGGCGGAAAGATCCGGGAGATCGAGGTGGACGGCGCCCGGATCGGCGCCGGCCCCGCCCTGCTGACGCTGCGCCCCTTGTTCGAGGAGATCTTCGCCGCGGCCGGCGACAGCCTCGGCGCCCAGGTGGTGCTGAAGGCCGAGACGCTGCTCGGCCGCCATGCCTGGACGGATGGCGCCCGGCTGGACCTGCCGGTGGAGGCTGAGGCCGCCGCGGACGCCATCGGGCGCTTTGCCGGCCCCGCGGCCGCGCGCGGCTACCGCGCCTTCCGCGACCGGGCGCGGCGAATCCACGACGCGCTGGAGGCCCCCTTCCTGCGCGCCGCCCGGCCGAGCGCGCTCTCGCTCGCGACTCAGGGCGGGCTGCGGGGGCTGCTCGGTGCCTCCCCCTTCACCACGCTCTGGGATGCGCTGGGCGAGCATTTCCCCGACCCAAGGCTGCGCCAGGTCTTCGCGCGGGTTGCGACCTATGTCGGCTCCTCACCCTTGAAGGCGCCGGCGACGCTGATGCTGGTCGCGCATGTCGAGCTGCAGGGGCTCTGGGCCGTCGAGGGCGGCATGGCGCGGCTGGCGGAGGCGCTGGAAGCGCTCGCCCGCCGCCACGGCGCCGCCTTCCGCTACGGTGCAGAGGTGCGGGAGATTCTGGTCACCGGCGGCCGGACCCGCGGCATCCGCCTGGCGGATGGTGAGACGGTGGAGGCCGCCTCGGTGGTGCTGAACGCCGATCCCGCAGCGCTCGGGGCGGGGCGCTTCGGCGCGGCAGCGGCGGGCGCGGTGGAACGGACCCCGGTGGATCGCCGCTCCTTCTCCGCCATCACCTGGGCGATGCGTGCGACGGTCGAGGGCACAGCCCCCGCGGCACAAACAGTGGTGCATGCCGATGACCCGACGGTGGAATATGCCGAGCTCGGCTACCGCGCGCGGCTGCCGGCGGCGCCGACGGTGACGCTCTGGGCGCAGGACCGGATGGCGGGCGCGGTTCCACCGCCGGGGCCGGAGCGGCTGCTGATGATGGTGAACGCGCCGGCACGCGCCGATCTGCGGCCTGAGGATTCCGCGGCAATCGCCCGTTGCGGCGAGGCGGCCTTCGCGCGCCTCGCGCGCGCTGGCCTCCCGCTGCAGCGCGGGGCGGAGGTCGTCACGACGCCCGCGGATTTCGACCGGTTATTCCCCGGCAATGGCGGCGCGCTCTACGGGCCGGCCGTGCATGGCTGGCAGGCGGCCTTCAGCCGGCCGGGCGCGCGGACGAAGCTGCCGGGGCTGTTCCTGGCGGGCGGCGGGACACATCCCGGCGCGGGGGTTGCGATGGCGGCACTGTCGGGCCGATCGGCAGCGCTGCAGGTGATCGAGGCAAGTGGATGAGGGATGCGGCGTTGAGGGCATGGGCGTTCGACCGGCCGGTGGACCGGCGTGGCTATTGCTGGTGGTACCTGGATGCGCTGTCGGATGACGGCGCGCATGGCATCACGATCATCGCCTTCATCGGCACGGTCTTCTCGCCCTGGTACGCGCTGGCGCGGCTGGCGGAAGGCGGCACGGGCGGCGATCCGCACAATCATTGCTGCCTGAATGTCGTGCTGTATGGGACGCCCTCGCGCTGGGCGATGACGGATCGGCGCCGCGACGCGCTGCGCCGCGATGCCAATCATCTCACCATCGGGCCGAGCGGCCTCACCTGGGATGGCGAGACGCTGACCGTCCGCATCGAGGAAGTGACGGCGCCGATCCCCTCGCGCCTGCGCGGCGTGGTGCGGCTGCGGCCGAAGGCGCTCTCGACACGGCGCTTCGTGCTGGATTCGGATGGCCGCCACGAATGGCAGCCCATCGCGCCGCGTTCGCGCGTCGAGGTCGAGCTGGAAAGCCCCGCGCTGCGCTGGTCGGGTGCGGCCTATTTCGACACCAATGCCGGCACCGCGCCGCTCGAGCAGGATTTTCGCGGCTGGGATTGGTGCCGCGCCGCGCTGCCGGATTCGACGGCGATCCTCTACAACGCGCAGCGGCGGGATGGCAGCGAGATCTCGCTCGCGCTCAAGGCGACGGATGATGGCGCGCTGACCGATTTTGCGCCGCCGCCGCCCGCCGAGCTGTCACGCACGCTATGGCGGCTGCGCCGCCCGACACGCGCCGAGGGCAAGGCGCAGGTCGTGCGCACGCTGACCGATGCGCCCTTCTATTCGCGGTCGGAAATACACACGCGGCTGCTCGGCCAGGATGCGCCGGCGGTGCATGAAAGCCTGTCGCTGGATCGGTTCAAATCGCCGCTGATGTACGCGATGCTGCCGTGGCGGGTGCCGCGGCCGCTGCGGTAGCGCCCGGCTTCACCTCGCCCTCGAACCAGCCCACGTCCAGCGTTGCGACCTCGCCGAAGGGCACGCGCTGGCGCGCGGCGTCGCGCATGATCGGCCAGGCGGTGAAGGGCATGGTCAGCAAGGGCATCGGGTCGCGCGCGGACCAGGTGACGTCGCGCGTGGTCAGCAGCCGCTTGAGATGGCCGGGGAAGGCGCGGTCACGCCGGAAGGCGGCCAGCTGCGTCTCTGTCAGGCAGGACCAGAATTGCTGCAGCTGGGTCGCCGCGCGATGGGCCAGTTGATCGGATGCGCCGAGGATCGCGGGCGCGATCTGCTCGGTGCGGAAGAAATGCAGCCCGCTGGTCGTGCGCGGATTGCACTCGATGCCGTGGATGCGCCCTTCCGCATCCTCGCGCAGGTCGAAGGAGATGAAGCCGGTCCAGCCTAGGGCGGCGACAAGGCGCGCGATCCAGGCCTCGGCCTCCGGGTGCGCCACACGTTCGAAGGCGCAGGCGACGGAGCCGGCGAATTGCACACCGCGATAGACCACCGTGCCGACCACGCGCCCGCCGCGCGCCAGCGTGCAGGAGCTGTATTCGGCACCGGGCAGGAAGCGCTGGACGATAGCGGGCGATTCGGGATCGGGCGCGGGCAGCGCCGCGCCCTCAGCCAGCACGCGCACGCCGCGGCCCGCGGCGGAATGGATCGGCTTCACCACCACGCGGCCGGTCGCCGCCAACGCCGTCGCCGCCGCGCTGCCAAAAGGGTGCGTCTCCGGCACGGCGAGGCCCGCGGCCGCAGCAACCTCGACGAAGCGCCCCTTGTGGTGCAGCGCGAGCATCTCGCCGGGTGGCATGGCGAAGACCGGCACGCGCGGCAACAGGCGCGGCAGGAAGGCGACATGCATCGCCTCCTCCGAGACCGGGACGACGAGGTCGGCGCCGTGCTTCACCACCGCCTCGGCCAGCGCCTGCAGATAGGCGCGCTTGCCCTCGGCCGGCGCTGGCAGGCGGACGCTCCGCGTGACGCTGCCCGACGCGCCGCAGAGATGCCGCGCATGCGGCTCCGCCACCACCACGCGCCAGCCCGCCGCGGCAAAGCTGCGGCAGATATCGAGCGCCTTGGGCAGCCGCCCGAGCGTGACGAGGACGGTGCCGGTCATGCCTGATCCCGCACGTTGCGACCTGCGCCCGCCGCAGGCGGGCGAGCGGCCGAATGGCCGCCGCGGCCTATGCCGCGTAGCCAAGCGCGCGGAGGCGCGCGCCGGCGATTGAGGGCGGATCGGTTACGATCCGCGGGATTTGGCATCATGCGGGCATCACGGTGCACATCACCTGCTCGACCGGGCGGGTGGTGAGCCGCGCGGCGGGGCGGATGGCCTCGGGCGCGACCAGGCGCCAATCGTAGCGGCGGAACAGCCGGGCGATCAGCAGCGTCGCCTCGATGGTCGCAAACGCCGCACCAGCGCAGATGCGCGGGCCGATGCCGAACGGGATATAGGCGCCGGAGGTGATCTCCGCCTCGCGCTCTGGCAGGAAGCGGTCGGGGTCGAAGCGGTTGGGATCCTTCCAGTAGCGGCGATGCCGGTGCAGCACCCAGGGCGCCACCATCACCAGCGCCCCCTTCTTCAGCCGGTAGCCGTCGAGCGCCGTCGCCTCATTGGCGATGCGCGGCAGGAAGGTGATCGGCGGATAGAGCCGCAATGTCTCCCGAAAGATGTTGCGCGTCAGCGTTAGGCGCTTGATGTGGTGGAACTCGATCGGGCCGCCGCCCGTCACCTCCTCGACCTCCGCGCGCAGCCGCGCGACCAACGCCGGCTGGGTGGCGAGGATGGCGAAGACCCAGGTGAGCGCGCTCGCGCTGGTCTCATGCCCCGCGAGGAACAGCACGCCGAGCTGATCAATCAGCTCCTCGCGCGTGAACGCCTTCCCGCCGACCCCGTCGCGCGCCTCGATCACCTGCTGGGCGATGTCGTCGAAGCTGGCGCCGGCCGCGAGATGCGTGTCCAGCAATTCGCCGATGCGCGCGCGGATGATCCGGCAGGCATCCAGCACCGGCGCCTTCTGCGGCGCCTTGGTCCAGGCCTTGTCCCAGATCAGCCGGCGGATCTCCACCTGCGCCACGCGGCGCTCGAATTCGGTGAAGGCGTCGAAGACGTCGTGCGCCGTGCGGGTTTCGAGCGTCGTGGTGAAGACGGTGCGGCAGATGATATCCGCCGTCAGGTGGCTCATCGCGAGATCAAGGCTGAAGGCCGTGCCGTCGCGGGCATGGCGGTCATACTCATGCTCGGCATGCGCGCAGCCATCCTGCATCTGCGGGAAGGCGCGGTTGACGCGCATCAGCGACAGCGCCGGGTCGATCATCTCCCGCTGGCGCTTCCAGGTGGCGCCGGAGGAGACGAAGATGCTGTCGCCGATCAGCGGCTCCAGCGCATGCACCATCAGGTCGGATTTCGGGAAGATGCCCTCCGGATCCGCCAGCACATGGCGGACCATGGCGGGCTCGTTCACCACCACGATGGACCGCCGCGAATAACCGAGCGGGCCGATCTTCATGTGATAGGCCTCGGCCGGCAGCAGGGACAGCAGGTCGCCATCGCCACGCAGCATGGCGCGGACCAGGGAGGGCAAGGCCGGCCAGGGCGGGGTGTAGGGCGGAATGAAGGGCGCCCAGCCGGCGGCACCGGCGCTGCGGGCCGGGGCGTCTTCCATCGTGGGAGCGTCGGTCATGCCGTCCTATCCGGGGCGCGGCATCGCGCCGGTCTGACAATCAAGCGAGAGTCTGGCGACTTTACACCCGGAAGTGTCAAGTGGCATTGTCACTTCGGGTTTCAGAGGCGCCGCGATGGAGCTGATGGTCTTCCATACCCTGGTCATCGCCCACATCCTGACGGGGGCGACGGGCGCGATCGCCTTCTGGGTGCCGGTGATCGGCCGGAAGGGGGCCGTGAACCATCGCAAATGGGGCCAGGTGTTCAGCGTGTCGCTGCTCTGCACCGGCTGGTTCGCGCTGGCGATGAGCCTGCTGTCGCTCTACGACCCGCTGGGCACGCATCCGCAGCTGGAGGGCCGCTTCCCGGCCGAATTCGTGCGCGGCTTCTTCGGGCACCTGATGCTCTGCGCCGCGATCCTGACCATCAACCTCACCTGGTATGGCTGGATGCTGGTGCGCAACCGCAACCGCGCCGAGCTGAATCGCACCCGCGCCATGTATGCGCTGCAATGGCTGACGATCGGCGCCGCCATCAATTGCGCCGCCCAAGGCTGGATGATGGGGGAGAAGCTGCTGATCGGGCTTGCCATCGTCGGCGTCGCAACCGGCTGGACCAACCTGCATTTCCTGGCCAAGCCGAACCCTACGCGAGAGGATTGGCTGAAGGAGCATGTGAAGGCGCTGGTTGGCGCCGGCATCTCCGTCTACACGGCCTTCCTCGCCTTCGGGTCGGTGCGGCTGATGCCGGAGCTCGCGCTCAGTCCCGTGATGTGGGGCGTGCCGCTCGCGGTCGGGCTCGCAATCATCATCTGGCACCGCTTGGCCCTCGACCGCGCCGCGCGCCAGCGCCGCGGCACGCTCGCGCAAGCCGCCTGAGCATGGACGGCAGCATCGGCCGAAGGAGTGGCGGCCGACGCGACCGCGTGGTGGTGATCGGCGCCGGCATGGGCGGGCTTGCGGCCGCCGTGGACCTCGCCCGACGCGGCGCGGAGGTGACGGTGCTGGAACGCGCCGCGACCGCCGGCGGCAAGATGCGCCAGGTGCAAGCTGGCGGCGCGGGCGTGGATGCCGGGCCGACCGTCTTCACCATGCGCTGGATCTTCGAAGGCCTCTTCGCCGATGCCGGGGAACGGCTGGAGGATCGGCTGGACCTCGTCACCGCCGATATCCTGGCGCGCCATGCCTGGCGCGGCGGTGACACGCCCGGATCGCGGCTCGACCTGTTCGCCGATATTGACCGCTCGGCGGAGGCCATCGGCGACTTCGCTGGCGCAGCGGAGGCGCGGGGCTATCGCGATTTCGTCGCGCGCAGCGCCGATATCCACCGCACCCTGGTCGGCAGCTTCATCGCAGCCGAACGCCCCTCCCCGCTCCAGCTCGTGAACCGCGTGGGCTGGGGGCAGTTGGACGCGCTGTGGCGCACCACGCCCTGGCGGACGATGTGGTCCGCGCTCGGCCAGCATTTCCGCGATGCGCGGCTGCGGCAGCTCTTTGGGCGCTACGCGACCTATTGCGGCTGCTCCCCCTTCCTCGCGCCAGCAACGCTGATGCTGGTCGCGCATGTCGAGCAGGATGGCGTCTGGCTGGTGCGCGGCGGGATGGTGCGGGTGGCGGAGGCGCTGCAGCACCTCGCCGAACGGCAGGGCGCGCGCTTCCGCTTCGATGCGCATGTGGCGGAGATCCTGGTCGAGAATGGGCGCGTGGCCGGCGTGCGCCTTGCCGATGGCGAGCAACTGCCGGCGGACGCCGTGGTGTTCAACGGCGATGTCGCCGCCCTCGCGCGCGGATTGCTCGGCGCAGGGGTACGCCACGCCGCCGCCGACACGCCGGACGCCGCGCGTTCGCTCTCGGCCGTCACCTGGTGCGCGCATGTGCCGACCACCGGCTTTCCGCTCAGCCACCACAACGTCTTCTTCGCCGAGGACTATGCCGAGGAATTCGACGCGATCTTCCGGCGCCGCACGATCTGCGCCGACCCGACCGTCTATATCTGCGCGCAGGACCGCGGCACCGGGGATGTCGCAGAGGGCGAGGCCGAACGCCTGCTGCTGCTGATCAACGCCCCGCCCGATGGCGACCGGCGCGATTTCGGCGCTGAGCTGCCAGAGCTGGCGCACCGCACGCTGCGCCTGCTGCGAGACTGCGGGCTCGAACTCGGCCTGCCGGAGGAGGCCGCGGCACCGACGACGCCAACCGGCTTCAACGCGCTGTTCCCGGCGAGTGGCGGCGCGCTGTACGGCCGCGCCAGCCATGGGGCGACCGGCACCTTCGCGCGCGCCGGCGGCATCACGCGGCTGCCCGGCCTCTACTGCGCGGGCGGGTCGGTGCATCCGGGGCCGGGAATTCCGATGGCCGTGATGTCCGGCCGACTTGCCGCGGCGCGGCTGCTGGAGGATCGCTCCGGCGCCACGCGCCGCGCCATAAGGCTGCCTGCGCCGGCGTGATCCTCAGCGGCGGAAGGCGAAGCCCGTCGGGACCAGCTGGTCCAGGATGCGCGCGGAGCTGATCACGCCCGGCACACCAGCGCCCGGATGCGTGCCGGCACCGACCAGGAACAGCCCCTCCACCTCCTCGCTGCGGTTGTGCGGGCGGAACCATGCGCTCTGGAACAGCTGCGGCTCCAACGAGAAGGCCGCGCCATTGACCGACAGCAACCGGTCTCGGAAATCCTGCGGCGTCAGCATGCGCGAGGTGACGATGCTCTCCCCAAGGCCGGGCAGCACCGTCTCCTCCAGCCGCTTCTGGATCGCGGCGCGATAGGGCTCCGCATGGCTCGCCCAGTCCACGCCGCTGCCGAGATGCGGCACAGGCGACAGGACATAGAAGGCATCGCAGCCCGGCGGCGCGAGGGAGGGGTCCGTCATGCTCGGCCGATGGAGGTAGAGCGAGAAATCCTCCGCCAGCCGCTTGCGAGTGAAGATGTCCTTCAGCAGGCCCTCATAGCGCGGCCCGAGCACCATGGTGTGGTGGTAGACATCGTCGAAGCGCCGGTTGGTTCCGAAGTACCAGACGAAGAGGCTCATCGAATAGCGCGCCCGGGCGATCCGGCGGTCCGTCCAGCGTCGCCGCGGGTGGTTTCCCAGCAGCTTGGAATAGGTCCAGCCCACATCGGCGTTGGACACCACGATATCCGCCCGCAGCTGCTCGCCGCCCGCCAGTCGCACGCCGGCCGCGCGGCCATTCTCGACCAGGATCTCCTCCACCTCCGCATTGCAGCGGATATGGCCGCCAAGGCCGTCGATCAGGCTGGCGATGCCCTGCACCAGCGATCCCATCCCGCCCATCGCGTAATGCACGCCGTGCATGCGTTCCAGATGCGCGATCAGGCAGTAATAGGCGGTGGTGGTCAGCGGATTGCCGCCGATCAGCAGCGGATGGAAGCTGAAGGCGATGCGCAGCTTCTCGTTGCGGAAATAGTCGCCGACCTTGCCGAAGACCGTCCGGTAGCCCTGCAGGCGGATCATGTCCGGCGCCGCGCGCAACAGCGCGCCGAAGCTGTGGAAGGGCTTA
>JBIKSZ010000316.1:0-3631 GCA_044348345.1 Roseomonas sp.
ATGCGCACACGTTCGGCCGGAACGCCGAAGGCCGCGGCGATGACTTGCGCATAGGCGGTGGCATGGCCCTGGCCCTGGCTCTGCGTGCCGGTCCGCGCGGCGATGGTGCCGTCCGCGAGCACCTCGATGATCGAAGTCTCGTCGCCCCACCCACCCGAGCCATGCAGATGGCAGGAGAGGCCCCGCCCGCGCCGCATCCCGCGCGCCGCGGAGGCTGCGCGCCGCGCGGCGAAGCCAGCAGCGTCGGCGGCCGTCAGCGCCGCATCCAGCAGGCGGGGATAGTCGCCGCTGTCATAGGTGAAGCCGAGCGCCGTGCGATAGGGAAAGGCCGCGCGTGGCACCAGGTTCAGCCGCCGCAACGCGACGGGATCGCGCCCTGTCTCAAGTGCGGCGAGGTCCACCACGCGCTCCAGCAGCACCAGCGCTTCCGGCTTGCCCGCGCCGCGCACGGCATCCACGGGGACGGTGTTGGTGAAGGCGCAGCGCATGGCGATGGACGCGGCCGGGATGTCGTAGAGCCCGGTCAGCACCTTCGCCATGCCGCTCGTCGGGATGGACGGGTTCACGGAGGAAACATAGGCGCCGAAATTCGCTGCCGCCTGCACCTCAAGCGCCAGAAACCGCCCCTCGGCATCGAGTGCGAGCGCGATTTCGGCGACGAGGTCGCGCGCATGCGTGTCGGCCAGGTGGTGCTCCGTGCGGTCCTGCACCCAGCGCACGGCGCGGCGCAGGCGATCGGCGGCGAAGCAGGCCAGCGCCTGTTCCGGATAGGGCGGCAGCTTCGGGCCGAAGCCGCCACCGACATCCTCCGTCACCACGCGCAGCCGCTCCCGCGGCCAGCGCAGCACATGATCGGCCAGGATGCGATGCAGCACATGCACGCCCTGCGACGGCGTGGTGAGGGTCACCAGGCCATCTTCCCATTCGGCCAGCGCTGCGCGAGGCTCGATATAGCCGGCCAGGATGCGCGGCGAGCGTGCCGTCAGACGCGTGACATGCGCGGCGCGGGCCATCGCCGCCGCGACCGCTGCGGCATCGCCCTTGCGCCAGTCGCAGACCAGGTTGCCCGGCGCTTGGGCGTGCAGCTGCGTTGCCCCGGGCGCGAGCGCGTCCTCGGCCAGGATCACGGCGGGCAGGGGGACATAGTCCACCGCGATCGCCTCGGCCGCGTCGCGCGCCTGTTCGACGGTCTCGGCGACGACCATCGCCACGATCTCGCCGACATGGCGCACGCGATCGGTCGCGATGGGCAGGCGCGGAGGCTCCACATGGCGGCGCCCGGCGGCGTCGTGGATTTCCGTCAGCGCCGGGTTGTGGCCGAGGCCGGTCGTATCCGCCGCGGTGAAGATGGCGGCGACGCCGGGCAGGGCACGCGCGGCACCCGCCTCCACCGCGCGAATGCGCGCATGCGCATGGGGCGAGCGCAGGAACACCGCCTGCAGCGCGCCCGGCGCGGCGCGGTCTGCGGTGAAGCGTCCGCCGCCGGTCAGAAGCCTGGGATCCTCGAGCCGCCGCAGCGGCTGGCCGAGGCCGGGGAGCACGTCGAAGGCCATGGGCAGAGCCTAGCGCGCCCGATGCCGCGCGCCGAGAGCGGGGGCGGTCACGGATATAGCGGGTCCGCCCCCCCGGTGGACCGCCGGCCACCTCGCATGCTTCGCTGCCGTGATGGAACGGCGCGGCGCGGATCAGGCAGGGCAGGGGCGCGACGAGCCGATGCGCGGCATCCCGCTGCTGCTGGCCTCCATCTCCCTGTTCTCCGTCTCGGATGCGCTGGCGAAGAAGCTGGGCGAGACGATGCCGGCGGTCGAGGTCGCCTTCCTGCGCTACCTCACCTTCGTGGCGCTCGCCCTGCTGCCCTTCGCCCGGCGGGGCGGAGCGGCACGGCTGCGCTCCCGCGCGCCGGGGTTACAGGTGCTGCGAGGGCTTTGCGTCGTTGGCTCGGCGCTCTTCTTCATCACGGCGCTGCAGCACCTGCCGCTGGCGGATGCGACGGCGATCAACTTCGTTTCGCCCGCCTTCGTCACCGTGCTGTCCGTGGTCTTCCTGGGCGAGCGCGTCGGCTGGCGGCGCTGGACGGCGCTCGGGGTCGGCATGCTGGGGATGCTGATCATCCTCCGCCCCGGCAGCGAGGTCTTCACCCCGGCCGCGCTGCTGCCGGTGCTATCCTCGGCCGCCTGGGCCTCGGCGGTGGTGGTCACGCGGCGGATGGGTGCGGCCGATGCGCCGGAGACGACGCTGGCCTGGACCGCCGGCGTTGGCCTGGCCGTGGTGACCCTGCTGCTGCCGGTGATGATGCTGTTCGGCATGACGCCGGGGGTGCCGAGCCTGTGGCAGGTCGGGCTCGGCCTGCTGATGGGGCTGTTCTCCGCTGCGGCGCAGTTCCTAGTGGTGCTGGCCTATCGCGCGGCGCCGGCCTCCGTCCTTGCGCCTTTTTCCTACACGCAGCTGCTGACCTCCGGCCTGCTGGGCGTGCTCGTCTTCGGCCATGTGCCGGATGGCTGGACCTTCCTCGGCGCCGCGGTGATTGCCGCCAGCGGCCTCTACACCGCGCATCGGGAGAGGGTGCGCGCGCGCCAGGGCTGAGGGGGGCGGGGAGGGCGACAGCCCGACCTTCAATGTGGTAGGTACCACATATGCCCCGCCGCACCGAAGGCGCGCCCGCCAAGGCGCAGCGCCACAGCAGCATCCTCGCCGCCCTCGGGACCGACCCGACGGTGCGCATCTCCGCGCTCGCCGCGCAGTTCGGCGTCTCAGGAGAGACGGTGCGGCGCGACATTGAGGAATTGTCGCGCGCCGGCGCGGTGCGGCGGACCTATGGCGGCGCCTCCGTCGTCCAGGCCGGACTGCAGCCGGAGCTTTCTTCGCGGGAGCGGATGGCGGTGGCCGAGCGTGCGCAGATCGGCGCGGCGGCCGCGGCGTTGGTGGAACCGGGCTCGGTCGTGATGCTGGATGCGGGCAGCACGACCACGCATTTCGCGCGCGCGCTGGCCGCGCGCGGCATTCCCGCGACGGTGCTGACCAACAGCCTGAATGCCGCGGTGGAACTGGCCTCCGCGCAGGGCGAGGGGCTCAGCGTTGTGCTCTGTCCGGGCGATGTCAGTGCCGCCGAGCGCGGCGTCTATGGCTCCGAGACCGAGGCCTTCCTGCGCCGGTTCAACGCGGACCTCGCCGTGATCGGGGCGTCGGGCCTGACGGAGGAGGGACCCTGCGAGGCGATCTCCCGCGCGGCCTGGGTGAAGCGCGCGATGCTCGCGCGGGCACCACGCCGGATGCTGCTGGCGGATTCGGAGAAATTCGGGCGCGGCCTGCTGGACTGCGTCTGTCCGCTGGGGGAGCTGACGGACCTTGTGACGGATGCGCCCCCGCCCGCTGGCCTGGCGGCCGCGCTGCGGCGCGCGGAGACGGCGCTCACCCTGGGCTGAAGCCGCCGGAGGCTGGCGCTGCACCCAGCTTGATTGTATGGAACTCTCCACACACCCTGCCGGAATCGCCACAAATCCAAGATGGCCGCCGCAAGCCGCCCGCCCGCCCCGCCGCGTCCCTTCTCCACCGTGCCGCCCGCGCGGCTGGCGGCGCTGCGCTGGGTGCTGACCGATATCGACGACACGCTGACCACCGAGGGGCGGCTGAC
>JBIKSZ010000107.1:0-12008 GCA_044348345.1 Roseomonas sp.
CCGCGCGTGCGGGGCTGCCTGTCCTGCCGAGCCCGCCGGCCCACGCCCTGTCCTGGTGGCAGGGCGTGAAGTTCCGGCTCGGCCGGCTGGACCCCGCGCAGGAGGTCCCGCCGCGCGCCATCGCCCGCCAGCTGGCGGGCTGATGGTGGCCCGCGGCGGGCTCAGCCCGCCGCGTCGCGCCTCATTCCACCTGCATGCGCAGATCGCGCACCAGCGGGCGCACCGCGGTGATCTGGGCGATCACGCTCGCGCCGAACTCGGCCGGGGAATTGCCGCCCGGCTCCGCGCCGAGCTCCGTGATGCGCGCGGCCAGCGGTGGATGCTGCGCGGCGGCCGCGATCTCGGCATGCAGCCGCGCCAGCACCGGCGCCGGCGTGCGGGCCGGGGCGAAGAAGCCGTTCCAGCCCAGCAGTTCGGCATTCGGGAAGCCCTGCTCGCGCACCGTCGGCACATCGGGCAGCGCACGAGCACGCTGGGCCGCCAGCGTCGCGATCGGGCGCAGCGTCCCAGCGCGGATGTGCGGCAGGGAGGAGGACAGCTGGTCGCCGCCGAAGGCGATGCGCCCGGCCAGCATGTCCTGCACCAGAGGCGCCGCGCCGCGGAAAGGCACGTGTTCCATCTGGAAGCCGCCGTCGCGCTTCAGCACTTCGCCGATCAGGTTGATCGTGCTGCCCGGCCCGGTCGAGCCATAGAAGGCCGGCGGGTTCTGCGCCTTTGCCCAGGCCACCAGCTCGGTCAGGTTGCGCACCGGCACCTGCGCGTTGACCAGCAGCATCATCGGCACGTTCGCGCCAAGGGTGATCGGCGCGAAGTCACGCTCGATCGAATGCGGCGCGCGGCCGACGAATTCGAGCGCTGCGGTCGTGGTGGAGAAGGTCAGGTTGTGGAACAGCAGCACCTGCCCATCCGGGTTCGCCTTCGCGACCACATCCGCGCCGATCGAGCCGCCGCCGCCGCCGCGATTCTCGACCACCACCGAGACGCCGAGCGTCTCCGTCAGGCGCTGCGCATAGAGCCGCGCCAGGATGTCCGTGGTGCCGCCGGCCGGAAAGGGCACGACGATGCGGATGGGGCCGCTGGGCTGCCAAGCGGCGCCTTGGGCGCGGAGGAGCCCGGGCGCGGCGAGCAGCGCGGACGAGGCCAGGACAAGGCGGCGGGTGATCATCTGTCGTTTCCTCCCGGGCGCCGGCGTAACGCGGCGCGTTCGCCGCCGATTGGGCGGCGAGTGCGGGCCGGCGTCAAGCGGTGGCGTGCCGCCGCCCTCAGGCGGTCCAGCCGCCATCCACAGCGACCTCCGCGCCGGTGATGTAGCTGGCCTCCTCGGAGGCGAGGAACAGCACCAGCCGAGCGACTTCCTCGGGGCTGCCGGCGCGCTTCAGCGGCGTCGCCGCGACCACGCCTGCATTCACCTCTGGCGTGTTCGCCGCGATCATCGGCGTGTCGATCAGGCCGGGATGGACGGAGTTCACCCGGATGCGGTCGGGTGCGAGTTCGACCGCCGCGGTCTTCGTCATGCCGCGCACCGCCCATTTCGTGCCGACATAGGCGACCGCGCCCGGAAAGCCGCGCAGCCCGGCGATGGAGGAGATGTTGACGATCGCCCCCCCGCCGCGCGCGCGCATCGCCGGCACCGCGGCGCGCATGCCGAGGAAAACACCGAGCTGGTTCACCCGCCAGATCCGCTCGAACAGCGCCGTCTCGCAGTTGGCCAGCGGCGAGGGTTGGTAGATGCCGGCATTGTTCACCAGCACATCAAGCCCGCCGAAGTCTTGCTGCGCGAGCTGGATCGCCGCCGCCCAATCTTCCTCCCGCGTCACGTCGTGATGGAGCCAGCGCGCCGCGGCGCCGATCTCGGCGGCCACCGCGCGTCCTTCTGCCGCCAGCACATCGGTCAGCACCACCTTCGCGCCCTCGGCGGCGAAGAGCCGCGCTTCCGCGGCACCCATGCCGCGCGCCGCGCCGGTGATCAGCGCAACCTTGCCCGCCAGCCGTGCCATGCCCCTGCCCTCCTCCCGCCGGCATCATCGCCGAAGGGCAGGCTAGCGCCGGCCGGGGGCAAGCTTCGCGCCCGGCACAGGTCCATCGCGGGCTGTTGAAGGCGCTACGGCGCGGCGAGGAAGCCGGCGACGATCTCGATCTGCGCAGGCTCCATCAGCGCCGGCGCATGACCGATGCCAGGCAGCACGACCAGCTGCACGCCCGGCCGCATGGCCATCTCGGCGGCCGTCTCCGTGTCCAGGATGTCGCTCTCGGCGCCGCGCAGCAGCAGTGTCGGCACGGCGACGCGCGACCAGACGACGGAAAGGTCCACGGGCCCCGTCGCCGAGACCTCGAAGGGCGCGGCCAGGCCAGGATCGTAATGCAGCCCAAGCCGCCCATCCGGCAGGCGGCGCTGGCTGGTCTCTGCCAGATGCCGCCATTGCGCATCGGTCAGCGGGCCGAAGGGGGCGTGCACCTGGCGCAGATGCGCCTCCAGCGCGGCAATGTCGGGGAAGGCCAGCGGCAGGCGGATATAGGCGGCGATCCGTTCGGCCGCCGAAGACGGCACGCGGGATCCGATGTCGTTCAGCACCAGCCGCCGGATCGGATGCCCCGCCCCGGCCGCGACCATCATCCCGCAGATTCCACCGAGCGAGGTGCCGACCCAATCCACCGGTCGGTCGAGCCGCGCCAGCAGATGCGCCAGCGCCACCACATAGCTCGGTGGCGTGTAGAGCATCGGCTCCGGCAACCAGTCGGAGGCGCCGCGCCCGGGCAGATCGGGACACAGCACGCGCCGCCCGCGCTCGGCCAGCGCCTGCGCCAGCATGTCGAAGTCGCGCCCGGTGCGCGTCAGCCCATGGCAGCAGAGCACCGGCGCGCCATCCTCCGGCCCCCACTCCGTCCAGGCCAGCGTGTGGAAGCCGCCGGCGAGCAGGTAGCGGAGGCGAAGCTGACGCGGGCTCATCGGGGCTCCTGGATGCGTCGGGCAGACCAGCGCCCGCCGCGGGATTATTCCGTCCCGCGGCGGGGCGCGGGTCAGACCACCTTCTTCTCGCGCAGCGCCGCAATCTCGGCGGCGGTCATGCCGAGCAGGCCGGAGAGCACTTCCTCGGAATGCTCGCCGAGCAGCGGCGGCGGCACGCGGTAATCGGCCGGCGTGCCCGACAGACGCACCGGGTTGGCGATCACCCTCACCGTCTCGCCCGAGGCATGCGGCAGTTCGACAACGCAGCCGCGCGCCTGCACATGCGGGTCGGCGAAGACATCGGAGAGGCGGTTGATCGGGCCGCAGCCGATCTTCTGCGCTTCCAGCGCCGCCACCCATTCGGCGGTGGTCTTCGACTGCATCACCGGCGTCAGCGCCGCCGTCACCGCATCGCGGTTGGCCACGCGCTCCGCATTGGTGGCGAAGCGAGGATCGGCGAGCATCGCCTCGCAGCCGAAGGATTTGCAGAAGCGCTCGAAGGTCGGGTCGTTGCCGACCGAAAGCACGATATGCCCGTCCTTGGTCGGGAAGACCTGGTAGGGCGCGATGTTCGGATGCTGGTTGCCGAGCCGCGGCGGATTCTCGCCCGTCGCCAGGTAGTTCATGCCCTGGTTCGCGAGCCAGGCGACCGAGGTGTCGAGCATGCCGATATCCACCTGCTGCCCCTGCCCCGTGCGTTCACGGTGGCGGAGTGCGGCCAGGATGCCGATGCAGCCATAGAGGCCGGCGAAGAGGTCGGCGACCGGCACGCCCACCTTCTGCGGCATCCCATCGGGCTCGCCGGTCAGGCTCATCACGCCGCCCATGCCCTGGATCAGCGCGTCATAGCCCGGGCGCGGCGCATAGGGCCCGGTCTGGCCGAAGCCGGTGATGGAGCAGTAGATCAGCCCCGGATACTTCACCTTCAGCTGCTCGAAGCCGAGGCCGTATTTGGCCAGCGCGCCGACCTTGAAATTCTCGACCAGGATGTCGCAGGTCTCGAGCAGGCGGTGGATGATCGCCTGGCCTTCCTCGGCCGCGATGTCGAGGGTGAGCGACTTCTTGTTCCGGTTGACCCCGAGGAAATAGGCGCTTTCCTGGGTGTTCGGCCAGACGGGGGGCGCGAAGCCGCGCGTGTCGTCGCCGGCGCCGGGGCGCTCGATCTTGATCACCTCGGCGCCCATATCGCCCAGCATCTGCGTGCAGGTCGGCCCTGCCAGCACCCGGGTCAGGTCCAGGACCCTGAGGCCCCTCAACGGGCCGCTCGGTGCCTTCTCCGCCATCATCGTCCCTCGGTTCTCTCCGGCCGGCCGCCCGCGTCTTGTCCCGGGGGGTCTGGCGCCGCATTGTCGCGCCACCCTATTAGGTCCCGGACACGCCGGAGGAAACCCATGCTCGACCGCCCCCACCCGACGCCTGAGGCGCCGACCACCGATTGCTTTGCGCTCGCCAAGGCCTTGTCCGGGCATCACTTCATCGGGGGGCGCTATGTTCCGGCCCGCTCCGGCAAGACCTTCGCCGTCGTGAACCCCGCCACCGGTGCCGAGATCGGCCGCGCGGCGGATGGCGATGCGGCGGATGTCGAGGTCGCGGTCGCCAATGCCGCTGCGGCGCAGAAGGAGTGGGCCAAGATGCCGGCGCGCAAGCGCGGCGCGCTGGTCCATGCCTGCTCGGCCGCGCTGAAGCAGCATGTGGAGGAGCTGGGCCGCCTCATCGCGCTCGAGACCGGCAAGGCGCTGCGCACCGAAAGCCGCGTGGAGGCCAATGTCGTCGCCGATGTCTTCGAATTCTTCGGCGGGCTCGGCTCGGAGCTGAAGGGCGAGAGCGTGCCCTTCGCGCCGAATGTGCTGAGCGTGACGGTGCGCGAGCCGCTCGGCGTGGTCGGCGCCATCATCCCGTGGAACGTGCCGATGCTGCTGATGGCGCTGAAGGTCGCGCCCGCGCTGGTGGCCGGCAACACGGTGGTGGTGAAGTCGGCCGAGGAAGCGCCGCTTGCGGTGCTCCGCATCTGCGAGATCCTGAACCGCGTCCTGCCGCCGGGCGTGTTCAACATGGTCTCGGGCTTCGGCCCGGAATGCGGCGCGCCGCTGGTGGCGCACCCGCTGGTGCGGAAGGTGACCTTCACGGGTTCGGTCGAGACCGGGAAGATCGTCGCCAAGGCCGCAGCCGAGAAGCTGGTGCCGGTGACTCTCGAGCTCGGCGGCAAGTCGCCGATGATCGTCTTCGCCGATTGCGACTTCGACAAGACGGTCTCCGGCGCGCTGACCTCGATGCGCTTCACCCGCCAGGGGCAGAGCTGCACGGCGGCGAGCCGCATCTATGTCGAGCGCCCGATCTTCGACCGCTTCGTCGCGGCGATGAAATCCGCCGTGGACAAGATGATCATGGGCGACCCGCTGGACGAGAAGACCGACATCGGCACGATCGTCAGCGAAGGCCAGATGGAGAAGGTGAAGGCCTATATCGCCGAAGGCGCGGCGACGCCGGGCGCGACCGCGCATGTGTGTTCCGCCATGCCGACCGATCCCGCGCTGAAGAAGGGCTTGTTCATCCAGCCGGTGATCTTCACCGGCCTTGATGGCAGGAGCCGCCTGGTGCGCGAGGAGATCTTCGGCCCCGTCACCGTGATCCAGGCCTTCGACGATCCGGAAACCGTGCTGGCGGCCGCGAATGACAGCGAATACGGCCTGGCCGCGAGCCTCTGGACCAACAATCTGAAGGTTGGCCTGGACCTGGCGCACCGGCTGGAAGCGGGTCTGGTGCAGATCAACCAGAACCTCGTAGTGCAGGCGAACCTCAGCTACGGCGGCGTGAAGTCCTCGGGCCTCGGCAAGGAAGCGAGCCTTGAGGCGATGCTGGAGCACTTCACCCACAAGAAGACGATCATGGTGAATATGGGCTGATAGGCGTCCGGGCGGGCGGGGTTTTCAACCCGCCCGCGCCGGGCCAAGTGAGGCGCAATGCGCGCCCTCCTCCTCTTTTCCGGCCGGCTGCTCGGCCTCCTCGGCGTCTTCGCCCTGCTCGGCGCATTCCTTGCGCTCGCCATGGTCTTCACCTCGCTGCCCGATGCGCGCGAGGAGCTGGCGATCCCGACCCTCTCCGCCCCGGTCACCATCACCCTCGACCAGGACGGCATCCCACGCATCGCCGCCGAGACGGAACGCGATGCCGCCGTGGCGCTTGGCTACATCCATGCCCGCGACCGCATGTTCCAGATGGAAGCCATGCGCCGCGGTGCCGAAGGGCGCATGGCGGAGCTCGCGGGCAGTGCGGTGCTGCGCCTCGATCGCTTCACCCGCACCCTCGGCCTCGCTGAGCGCGCGCGCGAGGATTTGGCGCATCTCTCGCCCGAAGCGCGCGACCTGCTCGATGCCTATGCGGAGGGCGTCAACGCGCTGATCGCCGCCCGCGGGCGGCTCGCCGCGCCGGAATTCCTGGCGCTCGGCGAACCGGAGCCGTGGAAGCCCGAACACTCCCTGCTCTGGGGCAAGGTGATGGGGCTGTGGCTGTCGGGCAATTGGCGGCGCGATGTGGAACGCGCGCGCCTCGCGCAGCTGCTGCCGCCCGAGCGGCTGCGGATGCTCTGGCCCGAGGATGACAGCCCCGGTCGGCCCGACCTCGCGGCGCTTTCCCCCGCGGCGCTCAGCCGGGTTTTGGCGCAGGTGCCGGTGTTCGGGGAGGACGCGCCGCTGCCCGCCTCGGCCTCCAATGCCTGGGTGGTCGCGCCGGCGCGCGCGGCCTCCGGCGCGCCGATCCTGGCGGCCGATCCGCATCTCGGCTTCCAGGCGCCGGTCCTCTGGTACCTCGCGCGGATCGAGCTGCCGGGCGGGCGGTTCCGCGCCGGCGCGACCTCCCCCGGTGTGCCGGCCATCGTCATCGGCCGGAACGAGAGCCTCGCCTGGGGCTTCACCACGACGCATTCCGACACGCAGGACGTGTTCATCGAGCGGCTGGTCGGCGCCGACAGCTACGCCACACCCGACGGCCCCCGCCCCTTCACGGTGCGGGAAGAGGCGATCCGCGTGCGCGGGCGGGACGCCCCCGAGGTGCTGCGCGTGCGAGAGACGCGGCATGGGCCGGTCATCAGCGACCTCGACCCGCAAGCCGGCCTCGCGCCGGGGACGGTGCTGGCGGTGGCGATGGCGAACCTGGCCCCGGCCGATACCTCGGCCGATGCGCTGCTCGCGCTCAACCGCGCGACGAACCTGGCCGAAGCGCGCGCGGCCGCCGCGCGGCTCAGCTCACCGCCGCAGAACCTGATGGTCGCCGATGCCACGGGGCGGATCGGGCAATATCTGGTCGGCCGTACGCCGATCCGTCGCGGCGGCGATGGCACCCTGCCCGCACCGGGCTGGGATGGCGCCGCGGATTGGATCGGCTTCGTGCCCTTCGACGCCATGCCCCATGCCGAAGACCCGCCGGGCGGGATGCTCGCCGCGGCGAATAGCCGCCCGGCGCCGGCGGATCATCCGGTCTTCCTCGGCCGCGACTGGAACGGCGATTGGCGCCTGCGCCGCATCGCGGAGCTGCTGGCCGCCCGCCCCCGCCATGACGCGGCGGGCTTCGCCGCGATGCAGACCGACATCGTCTCCCCCTTCGCGCGAGAGGTGCTGCCGACGCTGCTGGCGGTGCAGCCCGGCCCGCAGGCCGCCCGTGCCCACGCCCTGCTGCGGGATTGGGACGGCGCGATGCGCGCCAATGCGCCGCAGCCGCTGATCTTCCACGCCTGGCTCCGCGCTTTTCGGCGCCTCGCACTGCAAGCCGGCGGCGCGGCGGAGGCCGAGGATGTGGCGGGCGCGGAATTCCTGCGCTTCCTGCTGCACCCCGATGGCCGCGGCCGCGCCTGGTGCGGGGAGGATCGCTGCCTGCCCCTGCTCACCCGTGCGCTGGAGGAGGCGGTGCGGACCTTGGCCGACCAGCATGGCGCCGATCCGGCCGCCTGGCGCTGGGGTGCCGTGCATGTCGCGCGCTTCGAACACCCGCTGCTGCGCTTCGTCCCCGGCCTGAATGCGCTGATGCGGCTGGAGGTGCCGACGGGCGGCGATGGCGAGACCATCGCCCGCGGCGGCTTCCGCGGCGCGGGCGATCGGCCCTTCGCGCATGGGCATGGGGCGGGGCTGCGCCTCGTCGCCGACCTTGGCGATCCGGACGGGCTGCTGGCGATGATCGCAACCGGCCAGTCGGGGCACCCGCTGTCGGACCATTGGGGAGACCTGCTGCAACGCTGGCGCGACGGCGACGTTCTCCGCCTCGGCCGGGAGCCGGAGCGTGAGGCCGGGCGCATTCGGCTGACGCCCTGAGTGTACCGCGGCGGAAGAGGTTGATTCGGCCCGGCACTCGGCCGAGATTGTAGGGAGACCGATGCTCCAGCGCGCCGCCCGCCGACCGCAATTCTTCTACACGACCGCGCCCCTGCCCTGCCCCTATCTGCCGGGCAGGACGGAGCGGAAGATCGTGACCGAATTGGCGGGCACCGAGGCCGAGGGGCTGCATGACCGCCTCTCCCGCGCCGGGTTCCGGCGCAGCCACAACATCGCCTATTCGCCGGTCTGCCCGGGCTGCCGGGCCTGCATCCCCATCCGCATCGTCGCCGGCGCCTTCCAGCCCGACCGCACGCAGCGGAAGGTGGCGAAGGCGAATGCCGATCTGCTGGCCTATGAGATGCCGGCGCGGGCAAGCGCCGAGCAATTCGCGCTGTTCCAGCGCTATCAGGCCGCGCGGCATGGCGATGGCGATATGGCGGCGATGGGCTTCTACGATTATCGCGCCATGGTGGAGGACACGCCGATCACCACCGGCGTCGTCGAGTTCCGCGACCCGGCCGGCGCCTTGCTCAGCGCCTGCCTGACCGATTGGGTCTCGGACGGGCTCTCGGCGGTCTATTCCTTCTTCGACCCGGGCCAGGACCGGCGCAGCCTCGGCACCTATGCGATTCTCTGGCTGGTCTCACGCGCGCAGTCGCTCGGCCTGCCTTATGTCTATCTGGGCTATTGGGTGCCGGAGAGCCGGAAGATGGCCTACAAGGTGCGCTTCCGGCCGAGCGAGGCGCTCTCAGGCGGGATGTGGCGCGTGCTGGCGGACGACGCCGCGGCGCCGGCCCCGGCCGAGGGGCAGGCCAAGGTCAGCGTCACGGGCTGAGGCGCCCCGATGACCGAAGGGGTTTCGACCCCCAGGGTCTCAATCCCCAGGGCCTCAATCGGTTTGTCCCATATGCGAAGCGCGCTTCAGGCCGGCTGCAGCGCCACCAGCCGCGGGCGACGTGCCGTACGCTCGGCCATCACGGCATCGAGAGCCTGGGTGATCATGACGCGCAAGGCGGGGTCGGGCTCACCCTCCGCCGGGCCGAACAGCGCCACGAGGAGCTGCAGGGTCTCGGCGCGGGTGCGCTGCAGGGCGTCCACTGAGTCGGGCGCCGCGGCGGCCATGGTGTCGAGCAGGTCGCGGATGGACGGACGCATCCACATTGAAGCTTCCTTCACCGCCAGGTGGCGGAGCGGTTGGCTGACAGCTGCCGTCCTCGAAAGCTTTGTAAGCCGGCGACTTGAAATCTCCGCCGTGCATTCCCAGTAGGGCACGCCGGAGGCCGAACCGCAAGCGAAACCGTACCGGTTCTCACGAACGTCACGATCGGGACGGGCGGGCGCGGGTTCGTCCCCCGCCCGCCGGCGCGTCAGACCCCGAAGCGGCGGCTGCGCGGGAAGCCTGACGGGTGGCTCTTGCCGGCGGAGGCCCGCTCACCGCGCCAGGCGCGCAGGTCGGTCTCGACTCGCACGCCGCTGCCATAGAGCCAGGACAGGCCTTCCTTGAGGGTGAAGACCTTGGCGTCCAGCAGGTCGGCGTTGTTCAGCTTCATCAGCTGCACGCCGCGCCCGCGCGCCATCTCCGGCAGCTGGTCCAGCGGGAAGATCAGCAGCCGGGCCTCCGAGGTCACGGCGACCGAATCGCCCTCCGCCGGCGCGCAGACCAGCGCCTCCTTCCCCGACTCCACCACCATCACCTGCTTGCCGGTGCGCTTTTCGGCGACCAGGTCCTCGCCCTTCACGACGAAACCCTTGCCGTCGGTCGAGGCCAGCAGCCACTTCGTGTTGTCCTGGTGGACGAACATCGCGACCACCGCGTCCTCGTTCGTCATCTCCACCATCAGGCGCAACGGCTGGCCGTCGCCGCGCCCGCGCGGGATCACATCGGCCTTCAGCGTGTAGGCCTTGCCATTGGTGGCAAACAGCACGATGCGATCGGTCGTCATCGCGTGCACCGCCAGATGCAGCTCGTCGCCTTCCTTGAACTTGAGCTCCGCATCGGCCGGCAGGTGGCTCTTCACCGCGCGGATCCAGCCCTTCTCGGACAGGATGACGGTGATCGGCTCCTTCTCGACGAAAGCGGCCTCGTCCACCGCGATCTCCGGCAGGGCTGCGCCGACTTCGGTGCGGCGCGCACCCAGCGCGCCATCGCCGAATTTTTCCCGAACTGCCTCAATCTCGGCCGCGATCGCGTCCCAGCGCGCCGCCTCCGACTTCAGAAGACCCTGCAGCTTCTTCTGCTCCGCGCTGAGCTTCTTGTGCTCCTTGCGGATCTCCATCTCTTCCAGCTTGCGCAGCGCGCGCAGCCGCATGTCGAGGATGGCGTTGGCCTGCACCTCCGTCAGGCTGAAGGTCGCCATCAGCGCGTCCTTCGGCTTGTCCTCCTCCCGGACGATGCGGATCACCTCATCGAGGTTGAGATAGACGATCAGGTAGCCGTCGAGGATCTCGAGCCGCCGCGCGATCGCCGCCAGGCGATGCTCCGTGCGCCGGACCAGCACGACATGGCGGTGATCGAGCCAGGCGCGCAGCACGTCGCGCAGCCCCATCACGCGCGGCGTGCGGTCGGCGTCGAGCACGTTCATGTTCAGGGGAAACCGCGACTCCAGCGCGGTTGCGCGGAACAGCGTCTCCATCATCATGGCCGGGTCCACGGTGCGCACCTTCGGCTCCAGCACCATGCGCACGACATCCGTGCTCTCGTCGCGCACATCGCCGAGCAGCGGCAGCTTCTTCTCATCCATCAGCTCGGCGATCTGCTCGATCAGACGCGACTTCTGGACCTGGTAGGGAATCTCGGTGACAACGATCTGCCAGGTGCCGCCCTTGAGCTTCTCGACCTCCCACTTCGCGCGGATGCGGAAGCCGCCGCGGCCGGTGGCATAGGCCTCGCGGATTGCTTCCTTCGGCTCGATCAGGATGCCGCCGGTCGGGAAGTCGGGCCCGGGCAGGTGCTGCAGCAGCGCATCCACCGACGCATCCGGATTGCGGATCAGCTCGAGCGCCGCGGCGCAGACCTCGCCCGCATTGTGCGGCGGGATGGAGGTCGCCATGCCCACCGCGATCCCGGCCGCGCCATTGGCCAGCAGGTTCGGGAAGGCCGCCGGCAGGACGATCGGCTCCTTCTCCTCCCCGTCATAGGTGGGGCGGAAATCGACCGCATCTTCCTCGATGCCATCGAGCAGCGCCTGCGCGACCTCGGTCAGCCGCGCCTCGGTGTAACGCATGGCCGCGGCGTTATCGCCGTCGATATTGCCGAAATTCCCCTGGCCCTCGACCAGCGTGTAGCGCGCGGCGAAATCCTGCGCCTGGCGCACCAGCGCCTCATAGATGCTGCTGTCGCCATGCGGGTGATACTTGCCCATCACGTCGCCGACGATGCGGGCGCATTTCTTGAAGCCGGCAGCGGGGTCGAGCTTCAGCTGGTGCATCGCGTAAAGCAGCCGGCGATGCACCGGCTTCAGCCCGTCGCGCACATCCGGCAGCGAACGGCTGACGATGGTGGACAGCGCATAGGCGAGGTAGCGCTCCGACAGCGCGTCGGCGAGCTTCGTCTCGCGGGAGGCGCCGCCCTCGGGCAGCGTCTTGATGTCGTCCGGCATGATGATTCGCGGTTCGTTCCTGTGGGCCGGTCTCTAGCCCATCCCGGCCGGGGGCGCCACCAGCGCGGCCACCCGATCCGCCAGCATCTCCCGCGCGGTGGGCACGGGTTTGTGATGCGTGCCGAAGACGTCGCGGGCCAGGAAATGGCCCGTGAGGCG
>JBIKSZ010000317.1:0-3615 GCA_044348345.1 Roseomonas sp.
CGATCGCCTCCACCCGTCGCGCATTGCTGGCCGCCGGCGCGCTGCTGCCGCTCGCACGCCCTGCGCTGGCGCAGATCTTCCCCAGCCGGCCGATCCGCTTCATCAACCCCTATCCGGCTGGGGGTATCGTCGACCTGGTGATGCGGACCCATACGGAGGAACTCGCCGCAGAACTCGGCCAGCCGGTGGTGATCGACGTCCGCACCGGCGCGGGCGGCGTGATCGGATCCCAGCAACTGGTGCAGGCAGCGCCCGACGGGCACACCTGGATGATGGCGGCGCTCGGCAACCTGGTTGGGCCCATCCTGACACCCTCGGGCTTCCATCCGGTGGATTCCGTACAGTGCCTCTCGTTGGTCTCGCACAGCGTCTCGGTCGTGGTGGTGCGTGGCGACAACCCGGCGCGCAGCGTACAGGACTTTGCCGCACAGGCGCGGGCGCGGCCGGGCCAGCTCAATTATCTGCGCGCGGGCAACGGCACCTTCACTCACATCGCCATGGAGCTGATGCAGCGCGCCATGGGCTTCCAGGTGACTGCCGTGGATTATCGGGGCCTGCCGCCAGGAATCGTGGACCTGTTGGCAGGGCGGCTCGACGTGGCGGTGTTGAGCACTGGCTTGGTCAAGCAGCATATCGCCGATGGCACCATGCGGGCTCTCGCCGCGATCGGCTCCACCCGCTCGCCCGATTTTCCGGATCTGCCGACGCTGAGCGAGATGGGTCTGGCTGAGGCGAACCTCGATTCCTGGTACATCGCGATGGCGCCGCGTGGCCTGCCAGAACCCGCGCTTGCGCGCATCCACGCTGCCTATGTGAAGGTGCTCTCGACCCCGGCGGTGCAGCAGAAACTGCGCGCGGTCGGCACCATTCCCGCGCCGAGCCTGCCGCCAGCGGCCGAGGTGCAGGCGATGCTGGCGCGCGAATACACGAAATTCGAACGCCTGATTCGCGAGGCGAATATCCGCGCAAGCTGAGGTTCACGTCATGCGGATGCTGCTGCGCGGCGGGGCGGTGCTCGATGTCGATGCCGGCACGCTTTGGCGCGCCAACGTGCTGCTGGAAGGCAGGCGAATCGTAGCCGTCGGGCCAGGGCTTGCCGCCGGGGACGCGCGGGTGGTGGAGCTTGGCGGTCGCACCGTCATGCCCGGTCTGATCGATTGCCACGTGCATGTCTGCGCCGATGGCATGGTGTCCTATCCGACGCTATTTCCCTCCCTGGTCACTGCGCGGGCCGCCAAGCTGCTGAACGAAACTCTGCTGCGCGGCTTCACAACCATCCGCGACATGGGCGGCGCAGATGCCGGGTTACGGCGCGCGGTGGAGGACGGGCTGTTCGTAGGGCCGCGGATGTTCGTCTCGGGCCGCCCGCTCAGCCAGACCGGCGGGCATGGCGACATGCGCAACCCCGCCGATGCGTGCCCCGCCTGTGCGTTGCGCGCGGAAGCGAACATGATGGTCGTGGCCGATGGCATCGACGGCGTGCGCCGTGCCGCGCGCGAGGAGATCCGGCGTGGCGTAGACCAGATTAAGATCATGGCCTCGGGCGGCGTATCGAGCCCGGCCGATCCGGTCGACTACGACCAATACGCGCTCGACGAGATCGCAGCGGTGGTCGATGAGGCAACGCGGGCCGGGAAATACGTGGCAGCGCATGCCTATACGCCCACCGCCATCACGCGCGCGGTTGGCAGCGGCGTGCGCACGATCGAGCACGGCAATTTCCTCGATGAGGCCGCCGCCGTGCTGATGGCCGCGCGCGGTGCTATCCTGGTGCCGACGCTGGTGGTGTATCGGCGCGTCGTGCAGCACGCAGCCGAGGTCGGGATATCGGCCTTCCATCTCGAGAAGGCGCGGGAGGTGCTGGCAACCGGTGCTCGTTCGCTCGAGATCGCGCAGCGCGCGGGGGTGCGGATGGCATTGGGAACCGACCTGTTCCGCGCACCCAAGCAGTATCAGGCCGAGGAATTGCTGATCCGTGCCGAGGCGCTGCCCGCGGCCGAGGTGCTGCGCCAGGCGACCATCCATGGTGCCGAGGTTGTGCGCATGCAGGGGCGGCTCGGGCGGGTCGCCGAGGGGTATCTGGCGGACCTGCTGGTCGTGGACGGCGATCCTCTGGCGGATCTGCGCGTGCTGCAGGACCAGGGCGCCCATATCGCCATGATCATCAAGGACGGCGCCTTCGTGAAGGACAGGCTGTCCTGAAAAGCACTGTAGCGCGCCGGGCCGTAGCACAGCCGGGCAATAGGCCAAGGGCCGGCACGTGTACGGTATGATCGCTCCGCAGCGCTGTCGCCCGGACGGCAGAAAAGCGCCCTCGCGTCAGATGGACCCTCGGTTTCGCCCCCCGAGGCCCCCTCAGCGCGGGGCAGCTATTGGCCGCCCGCGTTGACGACGATGTCAGGCAGCCGCGCGGAACGCCGCGCGGCCTGCTCAGTCGAGCGTGACGCCGGCCTCCCGCACCACACGGGTCCATTGCTCGCGCTCGCGGCGAATCAGATCGGTGAAAGCGGCCCGAGGCAAGAACGTGGGAAGCTGGCCCTGGCCGAGATAGGCCCGAGGCAAGTCGCCCTCACGCAGGGCTGCGCCGATCGCTGCTTCGAGTTGGGCGAGGATCGGCTCCGGCGTTCCGGCGGGGGCTAGAATCCCTTGCCAGCCCACAGCTTCGAAGCCGGGCGCTACGCCTTCATGCACGGTCGGCACATCCGGCAACGCGGGCAGACGCGCCTGGCCGGTGGTTGCGATCACGCGCACGCGGCCTGCTTCGGCCGCGCCGCGCATCAGGTTGTAGCCGTCGATCATGAGTTGCACGCGCCCACCGATCAGATCCTGGAGCGCGGGCGCGCTGCCGCGATAGGGCACGTGCACAACGTCGATCCCCGCGCGGCGCTTCAGCAGTTCGAACGCCAAATGTGGAATACCACCATTGCCGCCGGAGCCCATGTTGAGTTGGCCCGGTCGCGCCTTCGCATAGGCGACGAATTCCGCCAGCGAGCGAACCGGCAGGTCGGCCGGCACGGCGATGGCCAGCGGCACGGCGACGATCTGCGCGATGGGCGCGAAGCTCGTGATCGTATCGAAGCTCAGGTCTCGGTAGAGGGCGGGGTTGATCGCTAGCATGCCAACATTGCCAGCGAGCAGTGTGTAGCCATCGGCGGGCGACTTCGCGGCAAGGTCCATGGCGATATTGCCGCCCGCCCCACCACGGTTCTCCACCACGAATTGCTGTCCCAGCGTCTCGGAGAGACGCTGCGCCAGTGGGCGTGCAGTAAGGTCCACGCCACCGCCGGCGGGAAACCCCACCATGATGCGCACCGGCCGTGAAGGATACGCCTGCGCCCCTGCCCGGCGCGTCGCCAGCAGCGGAAGCGCGGAAATCCCGCCGAGGATCGCCCGACGCTGCATGTGCTGTTCCTACCTATTTCATATGCCCAGCATGCCGGCGCTCGGTGCAGACGGTCAACCGCGCGACGTCTCACCCGCAAGGCCAAGGCGCGCAAAGGCTTCCGGCGGTGCTTCCTGTTCCGCCATCAGCGTGGCCAGCAGGGCGGCGAGGCGTCCGGCCTCGGCCGCTGCATAGATCGGTGCCTGCTGCGTGGGATCGGCCTCAAGGTCGTA
>JBIKSZ010000318.1:0-3613 GCA_044348345.1 Roseomonas sp.
AGGTGCCGTGGTTCATGCAGGGCCGCTCGCTGCTGCCGATCCTGGAAGGCCGCGCCGACCCGCATGCGCACAAGACGCATGTTGTCAGCGAGTTCAAGGACAGCATCGGCGGGCATCCCGACCACAGCCACGGCTCGATGGTCTTCGACGGGCGCTTCAAATCGGTCGTCTATCACGGCCACAAGGTCGGCGAGATCTTCGACCATGCGAGCGACCCGGGCGAGTTCGATAACCTCTGGCATGACGCACCGCTGCGCGCCGATCGGCTGAAGGCGCATCTCGATGCGCTGGCCGCGACGATCAGCGCCGGGCCGCCGCGCGGCGCGCTCTACTAACGATGGCAGGAAAGAACCGAATGATGCGACGCCGCAGCCTCGGACTGCTCGCCGCCACGACGCTGGCCGCGCCCTTCGCGGCGCGCGCAGCCTGGCCCGAGCGACCCGTCACCGTCATAGTCCCCTACCCGCCCGGCGGGAATAACGACATCCTGGCCCGGCTTCTCGCCCCCGCCGTGGAACGCGAGATTGGCCAGCCGCTGGTGATCGACAACCGCGGCGGCGGGGGCGGCACGATTGGCTCAGGCCAAGCTGCGCGGGCGACGCCAGACGGCCATACCGTGCTCTTCGCGGATATCGGCATCCTCGCGATTGCGCCACACCTCTTCGCCTCGCTGCCCTTCGGTCCGGACAGCTTCGTCCCGGTGATCCGCCTGACAGAGGTCTCTCTGCTGCTGGGCGTGCCGCGCGAAAGCCCTCACCGGAGCGTCGCCGACCTCGTCGCCGCAGCCCGCGCCCGGCCAGAGGCGCTGAACTTCGGCACGCCCGGCCCAGGCACCGCCGGACATCTCGCCACGCAGATGCTGCTGAGCATGACCGGCACGCGCATGACGCATGTGCCCTTCCGCGGCAGCGCGCCAGCGGCGCAGGAACTCGTCGCGGGCCGCATCGACCTGCTGATCGACGGCACGCTGCTGCCGGCGGTGCAACAGGGCAGCATCCGCGCGCTGGCGGTGACGGGTGGCACTAGGAGCCCCTTCACGCCAGAGCTGCCGACCGTCGCGGAGGCTGGGGTGCCCGGCTATGCCTTCGCCTCCTGGCACGGCGTCGTGGCGCCGCGCGGCACACCGACCGAGGCGATTGCGCGGCTTAACACCGCCTTCAACGCCGCGCTGCGCGACGCGACGGTGCAGGCCCGAGCGCGTCAGCTCGGCCTGCCGCTGACTGGCGGCACGGCGGCTGATTTCGCCGCCTGGATCCTTGCAGAGCGCGCGAAGTTTGGGCCGCTGGTACAGGCCTCGGGAGCGCGCGTAGAATGAGCGCGCGTCCCAACATTCTCTTTGTCACAGTTGACCAGTGGCCGGCTTCGATGACCGGCTATGAGGGCCATCCGGCGGTGCTGACGCCGACCCTCGACCAGTTGGCGCGCAACGGCGTGCGTTACTCCCGCACCTACACGGAATGTCCGATCTGCATCCCGGCGCGGCGGACCATGATGACGGGCACAACGGCACGCCTGCACGGGGACCGCAGCTTTGACCCAGCGCTCCGCATGCCCGACCTGCCGACGCTGCCCGCGATCCTGCGGCAGGCCGGCTATCAGGCGACCGCGGTCGGCAAGCTGCATGTGTATCCCCCGCGTGACCGCATCGGCTTCGATGAGGTCCATCTGGCCGAGGAAGGCCGGCCGCATCTCGGTGGTCCCGACGACCACGACATCTACATCGCCGACGAGGGCTTCCCTGGCCGCGGCTTCGACCATGGGATGAACAACAACGACTATCTCTGGCGCCCCTGGCACCTGCCGGAGCATTGCCACGTCACCAACTGGACGACGTGGCGGATGTGCCGCGAGATCAAGCGGCGCGACCCAACGCGGCCCGGCTTCTGGCACCTGTCCTACACCGCGCCACACCCGCCGCTGATCCCGCTGCAGGGCTACCTCGACATCTATCGCGATGCCGCGCTCGCCCCCCCGCCCATGGGCGACTGGGCGCGCGATGAGGCGGCGCAGCCCTATGCGCTGCGCGCCGTGCGCGACTACTGGGCGCATGTGAAGCCGCAGCATCTTCTGGGCATCCAGCGCGCTTTCATGGCGCTCTGTACGCATATCGACCACCAGCTGCGCCTCATTATCGGCACGCTGCGCGAGGAAGGGCTGCTGGACGACACGGTCATCCTGTTCACCGCAGACCACGGCGACATGCTGGGTGGGCACGACCTCTGGGCCAAGCGGCTCTATTACGAGGACAGCGCGCGGGTGCCGACCATCCTGATAGGGCCGAAGGGTGATCAGCGCACGAAGCCGGGCAGCGTGGACGACCGGCTGGTGGGCCTAGCCGACGTGATGCCAACGTTGCTCGACTTCGCGGGTGTAGAGGTTCCCAACCACGTCGAGGGTCTTTCCATGGTGCGCGCGCGAAAGCGCGATGTGCTTCTCGGTGCCTGCCGCGAGGACGCGAATGCGACGCGCATGGCGACGGAGGGGCGCTACAAGCTGCTCTGGTATCCCTGCGGGAACGTCATACAACTCTTTGATCTGAAGGAGGACCCGCAAGAGTTGCACGACCGCGCAGAGGAGCCCGCGCTCGCCGCAGTGCGGGCCCGACTCGAGGCAGCGCTGGTCGACGGCGCCTGGGGCGCTGATCTCGACTGGATCAGTGATGGAAGGCTGGTCGGCATGCCGGTGCGCGACTTCGTAGGCCAGGCCAACCGGGGTCTTTCAGGTCAACGCGGCCACCATTACCCGCCGCCGCCCATCGTCGGTGCAGACGTCGTGGTGGGCACGCCCGGCTAGAGCAATATGCGTTCAGATGGAAACATCTGAACGCATTTCTTGTTCTACGTTTAAAGATTTCTAGAGCACGAGCTGCGTTCAAGCGAACGCAGCGTGTCTTGGCGCCAAATTCCGCAGCGTGGACCCGGAGTGCCCGGCAACATGTCCGATCTGCGCGGCGCGCTGGAGGCGCTGCTGGCCCACCGCTACCTTGAGCGCGCCGGCACGGCCAAACTGGCGCCACTGCTGTTGGGTTACCTCGCGTCGATGGTATGCGCGGCCGGTGTGGATGGCGCTGGGAACGCGCAAAGCCCATCCGTGGTGCCGGATGGGCTGTTGATGTTTCTGGGTTCGGCGAAAGGAGATGCGGGGACGCGCAACCGACGACGCCAATGCATCGACGTGACCATCTGAGGCACCCAAGCTAAGCCCGAACGTACGTCCAAGGCCGATGCCGTGAGGGGGTCACGCGCCGAGCGCCGGCTCAGCCCAGCGGGTCGGGCGGAGCGCCATAGGGGTAGAAGTCGCGCAGGTCGAGGTGCCGGTAGTTCAGCGCCTCGATCCGCGCGGTACCGAGAAAGGGCTCCTCGGGTTCGACCGGCAGGATGGTGGGCGCGAAGCCGCTGTCGTCGAAGCCGCGGCGAAAATGCACGCGCGACTTGATGGCGATGACGTCGAAATCCTCGGCGCGCAGGCCGAGGCGCCAGAGTTCTTCCGGCTCCGTGATCTGGACCAGGTAGGAACTCAGCACGAGGACATTGCCGTCGCCGAAGCCGACCATCGCCCAGCGCTGTCCACCTCCCATCGTGCGTGGCGTGGTGGCGGGGGCGTCGCCGAGCAC
>JBIKSZ010000319.1:0-3611 GCA_044348345.1 Roseomonas sp.
GGGCGACGGGGAAATAGGGCGTAACCAGCCCCACCGGGCCGCTGACGCCGAGTGCCGCGAGGGCCGCCGGAAGCGCCTCGGCAGCTTGGGTGAAAGGAAGGCCGCCGGTCATGCGGTCCACGCGCGCACGAATTGCGCGCGCGGCCGCCATGCCGCCGTTCCAGATACTCTCCGCCGAGATGCCGAGCACGAGGTGATCGGGCTCGGCGGTCAGCACTCTCTCCAGCGCGTCTTCCAGCGCGGCGTCGATGCGGCGGATCAGCTCGCTGAAGTCGGCGTCGCTCGACATCGGGTCGTTCGAGATGTGCATCCGCGCGACGTGGTTGGTCACGCCGTGCGGACGCATCGCATCGTACTCCGGCTGTACCACCGTGTTGGTGGAGGGCGTGACGACGCCGAAGCAGCCCCGATAGCCGAGGACGTCGGGCATGCGTTCCTCCTTCTCAGCGCGCCTGCGCGCGCCGGGCCTGGAAGTCGGCCTCGGCCTGCGCCATCAGCGTCACGTCGGCCAGCACCTTCTCGGGCGTATCGAGCGCCGGGTTGGGCAGGGCGCCGAGGGCGCGGAATTCCGTGAGGAGCTCGGGGTCCGCGACGGCGGCCCGGAAACCGGCGGCAAGCCAGGCCTTGCGGTCGGCCGGCACCGCCTTAGGCACCGCCACCCAGCGGCTGACGCCCCAATTCACGTCGCTGCGACCGGTCACGCTGTTCACCGTCGGCGCACCGGGCAGGAAGCTCGATTCCTGCGTGCCCGTCACGCCGACCGGCACGACGCGGTTGCCCTGCAGGTGGCCGCGGATCTCGCCGAAGAAGCCGAAGGCCAAGTCCACATTGTTGCCCAGCAGGGCCGTCAGTCCAGGCGCGCCACCCTGGAAGGGCACGCGCAGGAACCGCCCACCCGCCGCAGATTCCAGCTGTTCGATCATGTATTCGTAGTAGCCGCCAGGGACGTTGGCGACGCGGATCGTGCCCGGCCGCTGCCGCACCGCGTCCAGGATCCCGCGCAGCCCACCGCTGCGATACGGCCCTTCCGCATTGACGACGAGGTTGAGCGGCTCGGCGTTCAGATGAGCGATATGATCGAGGTCGCTCCAGTTCCAGCGCCCCTGGCTGCGCGTGGCGTCGGAAAAGATGAGGTTGGCGACGATGCCGACCGCATGCCCGTCCGCCGGCGCCTGGGTCGCGAGCCAGGTATGCCCGACGAGGCCAGCGCCGCCGGTGCGGTTGTTGACGAAGGAACGTTCGCCCGAGTGCTTCTCGAAGAAGCGCTGCACGACACGCGCGGTGATGTCCATGCCGCCGCCGGCGGGATAGACGACGGTCAGCTCGATCGGCTCACGCGGGAAGCCGGCGGGCTTGGGCACCGAAAGGCGCCCCTGCGCGCGGGCCGCGACCGGCAGCGCGGCGGCCGCCGCGGCGCCGGCGATCAGGTGCCGGCGATTGATGGTGAAGGTCATGTCGTTCCTCCCAATCTTCTCACTGTGAGGCCCTTGAAGGCCACGAGAAGCAGCATCAGCGCGGCGGCGGCCAGCATCGCGGCGGCCAGCGGGCGGTCCAAGAAGATCCAGGCGCCATACGGCGACATCACCATCGACTGGCGCAGCGACTGCTCGAGCAGCGGCGCGAGGACGAAGGCGAGCACCAGCGGCGCGAGCTCATAGCCCAGCTTCCGCAGGAACCACCCCAGCACGCCAAAGCCGAGCATCACCCAGAGATCGAAGAAGCTGCGATTGGCCGAATAGGTGCCGACTATCGCGAGCAGCACGATGGAGGGGAACAGCACCGAATAGGGCACGCGCAGCAGCTGCACCCAAAGCCCCACCAGGGGAAGGTTCAGGATCAGCAGGAAGACGTTGCCGATATAGAGGCTCGCGATCACGCCCCAGAAAACATCGGCATGGTCCGTGATCAGCGTCGGGCCCGGCTGCACGCCGTTGATGATCAGCGCGCCCATCAGCAGCGCGGTCACTGCATTCCCGGGGATACCAAGCGACAGAAGCGGGATCATGCCCGCGGAGACGGCGGCGTTGTTCGCCGCTTCCGGCCCCGCGACGCCCTCGATCCGTCCCTTGCCGAAGCTGGTCGGATCGCGCCCAAGCCGCCGTTCGGCGGCATAGGAGAGGAAGGAGGCCGTCACCGGCCCGCCGCCCGGCAGTAACCCGATCGCGAAGCCGAGCCCGCTGCCGCGCAGGATGGGCGCGAGGGACGCGCGCCAATCCGCCCGCGTCGGCCACAGCCCGCTGAGCCGCGCCTTCACCGCCATCCCGCGCGCGGACTGCTCCACATTCACCAGGATCTCGGAGACGCCGAACAGGCCGATCACCACCGCGAGCAGGTCGATTCCCCCGGTCAGCGCGATGGTGCCGAAGGTGAAGCGGAACTCACCGGTGACGATGTCCATCCCGATCGCGGCAAGCGCGGTGCCGAGCCCGATCATCACCGCCCCCTTCAACGCGCTGCCCTGGATCATCAGGATCGTGCAGGCAAGGCCAAGCGCCATCAGCGCGCAGTATTCCGGCGGGCCGAGGCGGATCGCGAACTCGCCGAGCGCCGGCGCCGCCACGGTCAGCACCACGATGCCGATCGTCCCCGCGATGAAGGAGCCAAGCGCGGCCATGCCGAGCGCCGCCCCCGCGCGGCCCTGCTTCGCCATCGCATAGCCGTCGAGGCAGGTGACGACGGAAGCTGCCTCGCCCGGGATGTTCACCAGGATCGAGGTGATCGAGCCGCCATACATCGAGCCATAGAAGATCGCGCACAGCATCGCGATGGCCGCGACCGGCGGCAGTGATATGGTGGCTGGCAACAGTAGCGAGAGCGCGGCCAGCGGCCCGATTCCGGGCAGTACGCCGATCAGCGTGCCAATCAGGCTACCGATCAGGATGAACTGGATGTTCTGCCAGGTGAGGATGACGCCGAAGCCGGCGGCCAGGCCTTCGAAGGCTTCCATCGCGCTAGAAACCCAACGGCCCGCGCGGCAGCGGCGTGCCGAGCGCGACAGCAAACAACAGATGCACGCCGCCCGCCGCCAGCGCGCCGACCAGGATCGCCTTCCACCACGGCGCCTCCGGCGCGATCACGCGGAACAGCACCGGCAGACCAGCCGCGCCCGTCAGCGCGAAGCCGAGCATCGGCACGGCGAGGATCATCAGCACCAGCACGATGATCAACGCGCCGACGCGCAGCATGGCACCTTGCGCGGGCCAGAACTGCTCGGCAATCTCTTCGCCGGGCACGGGGCGGCCACCGGTCAGCACGTGGCGGATCATCAGCCCCGCTCCACCCGCCCCCATCAGCAGACCCGCCAGCAGCGGAAAAAGACCTGAGCCCGGACCACCCGGTCCGCCCAGGCCGAGCGCGACCGACTGCTGGCACAGCGCGAGGCCGAGCAAGAACCAGAACAGACTGACCGCAAGATCTATGCGAGCCATGAAACGCTGGACGTCCTTTTCCCGAAGCCAGCATCGCCGATGATCGGCAAGACTGTCCAGGGACCTTGTCCGAACAAACTCGTCGCCCTAGGCTGCCGTCAGGGAGAAAGCGGTGAGGCGCGGGATGTCTGCACCATGACGAGCCAGGGCGCTGCGACCGCTGCGATGGGCGGCGGCGGACCA
>JBIKSZ010000108.1:0-11968 GCA_044348345.1 Roseomonas sp.
GGCACGCGCCCCGTGCCGGAGGCGCCGGAACTCGGCTTGCGTATCACTGGCCCCGTCGGGGCGCCGCGCGCCCTGCCGGAGATGAGCGACTGGGCGCGCTGGCGGGCGGGGCGGAGCTGACCCTGTCCCGGCGTCAGCCGTTGCGTGGCGCCAGCAGGATGACGCTGGCGCCGGCCAGGCACAGTGCGGCGCCGATCAGGTCGAAGCGGTCAGGGCGCGCGCCTTCCACCGCCCACATCCAGGCCAGCGACGCGGCGATGTAGATGCCGCCATAGGCCGCGAAGGCGCGGCCGGCGAAGCCTGCCTCGACCCGCGTCAGCGCGATTGCGAACAGCACCAGGCAGCCCAGCCCCGGCAGCAGCCACCAGGCGGATTTGCCAAGCCGCAGCACGGCCCAGACCGCGAAGCAGCCGGCGATCTCCGCCACTGCCGCGAGCGCGAACCAGGCGAGCGACATGGCCGCACCCCTTGCCCTAGGCGATCTCTTCGAGCAGCGCGCAGAGCGTCGCGCAGCGCGGTGCGAGGTCCTGCCACAGGATGTGCTCATGCGGCGCATGCGCGCCGGCGCCGGTGCAGCCCAGGCCATCGAGCGTGGGCACGCCCATTGCTGCGGTGAAGTTGCCGTCCGAGCCGCCGCCACGATGCTGCTTCGGCAGGTCGTAGCCATGCTTTGCTGCCAGCTGGCGCGCCTGCGCGTAGAGCGCCGCAATCTCCGGCGTCTCGGCGAAGGGGGGGCGGTTCATGCCGCCCGTCACGCGCAGTGCGATGCCGTCGCGTTCATAGGACAGGCCGAGGATCGCGGCTTCCGCCTGTTCGCCCAGCGCGATGGTCGGCACGCGAAGGTCCACCTCGGCCGAGGCTTCGGGGGGGATCACGTTGGGGCGCGTGCCGCCCAGGATCGGCGCGACATTCGTCGTGATGCCGGCGGCGAGGTCCGTCATCGCATGGATCTTCAGGATGACCTCGGCGAGTGCCACGACCGCGCTGCGCCCCTCCGCCCAATTGCCGCCGGCATGGGACGACACGCCAGCGACCTTGATGTCGAAGCGGCCGACCCCCTTGCGCGCGGTGACGCAGGCGCCGCCCGCGCCAGCGGGTTCGGGGATCAGCACGGCGCGTGCGCCAGCGGCCGCGCGCTCGATCGGTGCGCGGCTGGTCGGGCTGCCGACTTCCTCATCGGGCGTCAGCAGCAGCACGATCGGGCGCCGCGTCGGGATCTTCTGGCGCAGGATCTCCCGCACGCTGTGGAAGGCGAAGAAGCTGCCGGCCTTCATGTCGTAAATGCCCGGGCCGAAGGCCTTCCCCGCCTCCACCCGCCAGGGCATGGAGGTGGCGAGCGTGCCGTGGTCCCAGACCGTGTCGAGATGCCCCGCGACCACAAGCGGCGCGAGATGCTCCGAGCCCTTGGCGCCAGGCGTGCGGCAGATCAGCGTGTCGCCATAGCCGTCGTAGCCCGCGAGCCGCTCCACCTGGCCGCCGACGGCGGTGAGTTCGGCCGCGCAGCGGTCCATCAGGCGGTTGACGGCGGCCGCATCGGTGGTCGGTGTCTCGTCCTCTACCCAGCTTCGCAATTCGGCCAGCAGGCGGTCGGAGGAGCCGATCTCGGTCTGGGGCATGGCGGTGTTCCGTCGCGGGCGTGGCCTGTGTTTCTCGCTGCTGCGCGTGGGCGTGTAAATCCTGCCCCTTGCCGGACGCGCGAGGCGCGGGTTACGGGTGCTGCTGCGATGCAGCAGAGCAAGGGATGCCCATGAGCGAAGGCTGCTTCTTCGAAGATCTGTCGGTCGGCCAGAAGGCGAGCTTCGGCAAGACGATCACGGAGGCCGACATCGTCCTGTTCGCCGCGGTCACCGGCGACACCAACCCGATGCACCTCAACGCCGAATATGCGAAGGACAGCATCTTCGGCGAACGCATCGCGCATGGCATGCTGGCGGCGGGGCTGATCACCAAGGTGATGGGCACGCAGCTGCCGGGGCCAGGCACCATCTACCTCTCGCAGTCGCTGCGCTTCCGCAAGCCGGTGCGCATCGGCGACACGGTGACCGCGACGGTCGAGATCACCGCGCTGAACGCGGAGAAGCACCGCGCGACTCTCATGACCGTCTGCACCGTGAAGGGCGAGCCGGTGCTGGAGGGCGAGGCGCTGGTCGCCGTGCCCTCGCGCGCCGCGCTGGCTGCGAAGAAGGCCGCCGAGTGATGCGCCAGCTCAAGCGAATCTGCGTCTTCTGCGGCTCCGCGGTGGGCGCCCGGGACAGCTATGCCGAAGCGGCGCGCGCGCTTGGGCGCGAGGTTGCCGCGCGTGGCATCGGCCTGGTCTATGGCGGCGGCGCGGTCGGGCTGATGGGGATTGCCGCCGATGCCGCGCTACAGGCCGGCGGCGAAGTGGTCGGCGTCATCCCCTATGGCCTGCTGAAGCGCGAGGTCGGCCATGGCGGCGGCGTCGAGATGCACATCGTGGATACGATGCATGAGCGAAAGGCGAAGATGGCCGAGCTGTCGGACGGCTTCGTCGTGCTGCCCGGCGGCTATGGAACGCTCGAGGAAGCGGTGGAGGCGCTGACCTGGGCGCAGCTCGGCATTCAGGAGAAGGGCGTGGTGTTCCTCGATGTGGAGGGGTTCTGGCAGCCCTTCCTCGGCGCGCTGGATGGCATGACGCGGGAAGGCTTCATCCGCCCCACGCACCGCCCGCTTGCGATGCGCGCGGGGAGCGTGGGCGAGGCGCTGGACGCGCTGGCGGGCTACGCCGCGCCGCCCGGCACGCAGGCCTGGCTCCGTCCGGAGCAGATGTGAGGGTGATGCCCACCATCATCCAGGATTGGCGCGATGCGCCGGCGGCGTTGCGCGGTGCGACGCTCGCTCTCGGTAACTTCGATGGCGTGCATCTGGGGCATGCCGCGGTGCTGCGCGCCGCGCATGCGGCGCGCCCGGACCTCGCGCTGGCCGCGCTCACCTTCGAGCCGCATCCGCGCGAGCATTTCCGGCCTGAGGATCCGCCCTTCCGCCTCACGCTCCTGCCGGCGAAGGCCGAGGCGCTGGGCGCACTCGGCGCGCGTGCGGTGTTCGCGCTGCGCTTCGATGCGGCGCTGGCGGCCATGCCGGCTGAAGCCTTCGTGGAGGAGGTGCTGCACCGGGGGATCGGCGCGAAGCACCTGGCCTGCGGGCCGGATTTCGCCTTCGGTCATCGTCGTGGCGGCGACACCGCTTTCCTGGCGCGAGAGGCGGAGAAGCGCGGCATCGGGCTCACCATCGTGCCGCCTGTGATGGATGACGGGGTGCAGATTTCCTCCACCCATATCCGCCGTCTGCTGCAGGACGGCTATCCCGAACGCGCCGCGCGCGACATCGGCTGCGTGCATGAGATCCGTGGCGAGGTGTTCCATGGCGACAAGCTTGGGCGTGAGCTCGGTTGGCCGACCGCGAACATCCTGCTTGGCCGGCAGCTGGAACCCGCGCGCGGCGTCTATGCCGTGACGGCGGTGCTGGCGGACGGCACCGAGGTGCCGGGGGTTGCGAATGTCGGCCGCCGCCCGACGCTCGGCGGCGATCCGGTGACGCGGCTCGAGACGCATCTGTTCGACTGGTCGGGCGATCTCTACGGCCAGGAGATCCGCGTGCGCCTGCACGCCTTCCTGCGCCCGGATGCGACCTTCGATGGCCTCGACGCGTTGAAGGCGGCGATCGCTGCGGATGCCGATGCCGCGCGCCGTGTGCTGGCTGCGCTGATCTCCCCGGCGCGCTGAGGGCGCGTCACCACCCCACGCCTGGAAGCGATACGACGATGAGCGATCCGCAGGGCTATGTCCCGCCCAAGGTCTGGACCTGGAACCGCGCCAATGGCGGCCGCTTCGCCAGCATCAACCGCCCCGTGGCTGGCCCGACGCATGAGAAGGACCTGCCGGCCGGGCGTCATCCGATGCAGCTCTATTCCCTCGGCACGCCGAATGGCGTGAAGGTGACGATCATGCTGGAGGAGCTGCTGGCGCTTGGGCATAGCGGCGCCGAATACGATGCCTGGCTGATCCGCATCGGCGAGGGGGACCAATTCTCCTCGGGCTTCGTCGCGGTCAATCCGAACTCCAAGATCCCGGCGCTGCTCGACCGCAGTGGGCCGGAACCTGTGCGCGTCTTCGAATCGGGCGCGATCCTGATGCATCTGGCGGAGAAGTTCGGCGCCTTCCTGCCGAGTTCTGGCGCGGCGCGGGCCGAGACGCTGTCTTGGCTGTTCTGGCAGATGGGCAGCGCGCCCTTCGTCGGCGGCGGCTTCGGGCATTTCTACGCCTATGCGCCGACGAAGATGGAATACCCGATCGACCGCTACGCGATGGAGACCAAGCGCCAGCTGGATGTGCTGGACCGCCGCCTGGCGGAGAGCGACTACGTCGCCGGCCCCGACTACACCATCGCCGATATGGCGATCTTCCCCTGGTATGGCGGGCTGGCGAAAGGCTGGCTCTATGGCGCGGCGGAGTTCCTCGACGTCGCTTCCTACCGACACCTCAACCGTTGGGCCGAGCAGGTCTTCGCGCGGCCGGCTGTGAAGCGCGGGCGGATGGTCAACCGCGTGCATGGCGATCCCGCCGAACAGCTGCGCGAGCGCCATGACGCGTCAGACTTCGAGACGCGCACGGAGGACAAGCTGGCGCGCGGCAGTTAGCCGCGCGCCGCGCTGGCGTCAGTCTGCGGTCGCGCCCACGGCCTGGATGACGACGCGCCAACGCTCGCTTTCCTCGGCCATGAAGCGCGCGAAATCGGTGCGGCCCATCCGTCGCGGCACCGAGCCGCCCGCGATGATGCGCTGGCGCAGTTCCGGCTCCTCCATCACCGCGGAGAGTTCCGTCTCAAGCCGCGCGAGGATCGGGTCCGGCACGCCGGCCGGCGTGCAAAGGCCGAACCAGCCGGTGGAGACGATCTCCACTCCCTGCTCGCGCATCGTCGGCAGGTCGGGGAAGGCGTTGACGCGATCGGCGCCCGATACGGCAATCGGGCGCATGCGCCCGGCCTGGGCCAGCTGCGTCACGGCCGAGATGGACTGGAACAGCATGTCGATCCGGCCCTCCATGAGGTCCGTGTTCATCTGGCCGCTATTCGTATAGGGCAGGTGCTGCATCGGCAGGCCGGTGATCATCTGGAACTGCGATCCGGCCAGGTGCTGCGAGGATCCCGCACCGACCGAGCCGAAATTGATCGGCCGGTTCTGCGCCCGCGCCCATGCGATGAATTGCTGCAGGGTCTGCGCCGGCACGGCGGGCGGAATGACGACAATGTTCGGCACGAGCGCGATCATGCCGACGGCCGCGAAATCCCGGTCCGGGTCGAAGGGCAGGCTGCGATAGAGCCACTTGTTCGCCGCATTCGCCGCGATGGAGGCAAGCCCCACCGTGTAGCCATCCGGCGCGGCGCGCGCGACCTGCGCCATGCCGATATTCGTCCCCGCGCCTGGGCGGTTGTCCACCACAACCGGCTGGCCAAGCCGCGCCGAAAGCCGGTCGCCGACCAGGCGGGAGAGGACATCGCCCGCCCCGCCTGCGGGGCCCGGATTCACCCAGCGGATGGGACGGTTCGGCCAGTCGCCGGTGCCGCCCGTCTGGGCGAAGGCGGGCCGTGCGAGGCCTGCGGCGGCAAGGCCAAGCAGAAGGGAGCGGCGATCGGGGCGCATCATCGGTCTCCTGGACGTGAAGCGGAGGTTGTGACGCGCCCGGCCAGGTTGCAAGGCGGGGCAGGCCATAATCGCAGCCCGTCACCCTTCCGCCTGCCGCCGGATATGGCAGGCTGCCGGCGCGATCAGCGATCAAGGGAGGCGGGCGATGGGTACGGATGTGCTCGGCTGGCGGTGCAAATTCGGGGTGATGGGCCCGTCCACCAACACGGTGGTGCAGCCGGATTTCGACATGATGCGGCCGGCGGGCGTGACCAATCACTACAGCCGCATCTTCACGCCGAATGCCGATGCCGTCTCCAACGAGACATTCCGGGCGGGTGCGGAGCTGATCGGGCGCAACACGCTCGATGCGGTGAGGTCGGTGATGACCTGCAAGCCCGACCATCTGGTGATGGGCATGTCGGCCGTCACCTTCTTCGATGGTGCCAAGGGCGCCGACCGCTTCGTGAAGGAGGTGGAGGATCTTTCGGGGCTCAAGATCAGCGTCGGCAGCCATGCCTGCACCGCGGCGCTCAACGCCTATGGCGGCGTGAAGCGCATCGCCGTCCTGTCGCCCTACTGGCCGGCGATGAATATCGAGGTCACGCGCTATTTCGGCGATATGGGCTTCAGCGTGGTGCGGGACATCGCGCTCCAGCGCACCAGCTGGATCGCGATCGCGGAGACGACGCCGGCGGAATGCGTGGCCGCGATCAAGCAGATCGATGGCGACGATGTGGATGCGATCGTCCAGGTCGGCACCAATCTCTCCATGGTCAAGCTGGCCGCGATGGCGGAGCTCTGGCTCGGCAAGCCGGTGATCGCCATCAACACGGCAACCTATTGGCATGCGCTGCGGGCGCGCGGCATCACGGACAAGGTCGAAGGCTGCGGCCGCCTGCTCGAGCGGTTCTGACACCACTATCCTGATGGGCTGAATTGCGGCCGTCGCCAGCGGCGACGGCCAGGTGAACGCAGCCGTGCATGCAACCGGCGCGGCTCGGTGGGCTTGTGGCGCAGGGACGCACACGCTGCCGGAATTCCACGTCATGCCGTCTTGGTTGCGCACGGGCTTGCTGCTTCTCGCGCTCGGGGTGCCGCTGGTGCCGGTCGCGCTGGTGCCGATGCCGCCACTGTTCGACTACCACAATCACTTCGCGCGGCTCTGGCTGCTGATGGGCGGGGTTGCCCAAGCTCCGCTGGTGGCGATGTACGCGGTGGATTGGTCGGGTGCTGCGACGAATATCGGCATCGACCTGATCGCCGCCGCGCTGTCGGGCGTGCTGGAGGCCGAGACCCTGCTGCCAGGGTTGCTTGGCGTGGCGTTGGTCCTTCCCCCGCTTGGCTTGGTGATGCTGCACCGCGCGGTCTTTGGCGGCTGGCATTGGTGGCAACTGGGCTTCGGCGTGCTCGCCTGGAACACGACGGTGCTGGAAGGCTTCCTCAACTTCCACATCGGCCTCGGGCTCGCGCTGCTGGCGGCGGCGGCAGATGGCAGGTTGCGCGCGCAGCCTCCGGCCGCGGTCTTCGCGATCCGCGCCACGATCGCCGCGGTTGCGCTGGTGGTGCATCCCTTCGCGGCGCTGTTCTATGCGGTCCTGCTCGCAGCGCTGGCGCTCGGCCCGCAGCCCTTCGCGGAGCGGCGGGCCCGGCGGCTGCGGGCGGCCATCTGGGCGGGTGCGGCGGCGGCCTTGCCCGTTCTGCTGCTGGTGCTGTTCGCGCCCGCGCTGCCGGGCGCCGATCAGGCACCGGGGCAGCGCATCCTATGGACCGGCTACGCGCCGCGCGCGAAGGCCGACATGCTGCTGAGCGCGATCTGGACCTATGGCCTGAAGCGCGACCTGGCCTTCGTGGGGCTGTTCGCGATGCCGGTCGGCTGGGCGATTCTGCGGCGACGCCTTGCGGTGCATGGCGGGCTGCTGCTGGCGGCGATGGGCTTGGTGGTGCTGGCGCTGGTCACGCCCGCGAAGGTCGCCGGCGCCTGGCAGGCCGATGCGCGTTTTCCCGCGATGGCGCTGCTGGCCGGCGTCGCGGCGCTGCGGCCTGGCCCGAGCCTGCTGCGCCCGCGCGCCGAGGCCGCGCTCGCGGGCGCGCTGGTCCTGCTCGTCGGCGCGCGCGCGGCTTGGATCCTGTCCATCTGGCAGGAACGTCGCGCCGATGTTGCGGCGGTGGAGCGCGTTCTGGCGCATGTTCCACCAGGCGCCGCCGTGCTGCCGATGGAGCACCGCTTCGATTGGGACATGTGGCAGCCCGGCATGGCACGTCCGCCGCGTGGCCGGCATGTCGGCCCCGGCCATCCCGCGACCTGGCATCTGGCAACCCTGGCCGTGCCGCGCCGCCACGCCTTCGTGCCAACGCTGTTCGCCGCGCGCGGCAAGCAGCCGCTGCGCGTGCTGCCGCCCTGGGATGAGATCGCGCAGCAGGATGCCGAACTCGTCTCGGCCGGCCTGCTGCCGGACCCGGACCCCGAGCTGCTGCGGCGAAGCTCCGCCGATTATGTGCGGCACTGGCGCACACGCTTCGACTACCTGCTGCTGCTAAATGCCGACCTGCCGGACGTCGCGGGCGGCCTGCCCGATCTGCCGGAGCTGGAACTGCTGGAGGATGCAGGCTTCGTGCGGCTCTACCGCATTGGCCGCCCGGCGCTTGCCGCGCCGTGAGCCAGCGTGGCTCCGCGCGGAACCGGCGGGCCCTGCGACCCGTTCCGCCTACATCGAAGCAGGTCTTGCCAATCGCGATGAGCAGTATTCCCAGGATCCTCCATTATGCATGGTTCGGACCGACCCCGATGCCGCCCGCCTATCGCGGCTACATCGAGGGTTGGCGGCAGCTGCTGCCCGACTGGGATGTGATCGGCTGGACCGATCGCAATCTCGACTGGTCGGCGCGCTACATCAACGAAGCCTTTGCGACGCGCGGCTGGACGCGGCTCGCGGATTACATGCGCGTGCACGCGCTGCATCGTTTCGGCGGCTTCTACCTCGACACCGATGTCGAATTGATCCGTCCGCTGGATCCCCTCTGCGGCGAGGAGGTGGTGCTCGGATTCCAGAGCCGCCTGCGCACGCCGAGCTGGGTGAACAACGCCGTGATCGGCGCGAGGCCCGGCCATCCCTTTCTCGCGCGATGGCTTGGTGCCTTCGAAGCGCGGATGCCTGGTTGGCGGCGCATGGGTGATGCGCATGGCCCGGGGTTGGTGACGCGGCTACTGGAGGAAGACGGGCTCGACGATGCGCCCGCCCTCGCGCCGCGCTGTGTCGGCGCGGTCACGCTGCTGCCGCCGGACCGCTTCTACCCCTATGAATGGACCGAGCGATTCACGCCGGGCTGCGTGGGCCCGGAGACCTTCGCGCTGCATCACTGGGGCGGCGCCGAGGCGGGTCATCGTCCCTTGACGGCGGGCGAGACTCTGCGGGCGCTGGGCGCCATGGCCGCGCCGCGCCTCGCGGCCTCGGTGATGCAGATGCGCTTCTGGGCGGAGCGACGGCGCCGCCGCGCCTGAACGCCCCGCGACGGGCGGAAATCGCTTGTCATGCTGCCTGCGGAGAGGGTTGCCTGCAGCTTGCGGGGTCGCAAAGGGCAGCCGCGGCTTCGCGGCGACGGACAGGTGGCGGGGGGGGCGGCCATGAGGGGCGACGAGATCGAGGAACTGCGCGGCGAGATCGTCGCGCTTGAGACCGCGCTGGCCGCGGCCTTCGGCGAGATCGCCGTCCTGCGCGCCACGGTGGAGGGCGGCGGCCCCGCTGCGGCGCTCGGTGCGATGGAGGCGATGGCGGCCCAGCTGGAAGGCTTGGTGCTGCGCGGCGTGGTCGGCGCGGAATCGCAGGGCCGGCCGGGCGCTGCGGCGGGCTTCGAGAAGCGGATGGAGCAGATCGCGCATGCGCTGCGCAACGCCATCGCCTTCCGCGCGGGCTGAACCCCGTCTTGCCGCGGCCTCGCCGCTCCGACAGGCTGGGTCAGCCAGGATGGTGGGAGGATGGGTGATGGCAGACGATCTGCCGCGCGGCCTGCGCGCAATGTGCGGCTCTGGCCGGCTGCATGCGGGGCATTTCGTGGTGGAGTTCGCGACACCCGGCATCGGCCACATCCTGGCCGGCGCGGGTGCCGAGTTCTGCTTCCTCGACATGGAGCATTCGGGCTTCTCCTTCGACACGGTGAAGGCGACGCTGCGCTTCCTGCAGGCGGGCGGCGTGCCGGCCTTGGTACGGGTGCCGTCCAAGGCCTATGCCGATGTCGCGCGCGCGCTGGATTGCGGCGCAGAAGGCGTGATGGTGCCGATGGTCGGCACGGCGGAGGAAGCGGCCGCGCTGGTTCGCCATGCGCGCTACTGGCCCGAGGGCGCGCGCGGCTGCGCCTTTGGCATCGCCCATGACGATTTCCGCCCTGGGCCGGCCGCGCAGAAGATGGCGGCGGCGAATGCGCGCACCACCGCCATCGCGCTGCTGGAGACGGCCGAGGGCGCGCGCAATGCCGAGGCGATCGCCGCGACAACCGGGCTCGACTGCATCTGGGTCGGGCATTTCGACCTCTCGGCCTCGCTCGGCGTGCCGGGTGACTTCGGCAGCTCGACCTATCGTGACGCCCAGGCTGCGATCTGCGCGGCGGCGAAGCGCCACGGCAAGGCGCTCGGCAAGCTGGTGGGATCCATGGCGGAAGCCGAGCAGGCGGTCGCGGATGGCTTCACGCTGATCTGCTACGGCGGCGATGTCTGGCTGCTGCAGGCCGCGGTTGCGGAAGGCGTGCGCGGCATCCGCGCACTGGACGCGAAGCGCTAGGCAGCGCCTATTCGGCGTCCGGCTGGGCTTCCGGCGCGGCGGCGGCGAAGGCGGGCAGCGCCTGGCAGGCGGCCTCGATCCTGCGGATCGTCGGGAAGGGCGCGAGCTCCACGCCGAAGCGCCGCGCATTGCCCAGCTGCGGCACCAGGCAGAGATCGGCGAGGCCCGGCGCCGCGCCATGGCAGAAGGCGCCGGTCTCGGCCTCTGTCGTCAGGCGCGTTTCCAGCGCGGCGAGGCCGAGTTCGATCCAATGGCGCGCAAAGGCGTCCACCGAAGGCTGCGCCTGGCCGAGCTCGCGCTTCACATATTGCAGCACGCGCAGGTTCTGGATCGGGTGGATGTCGCAGGCGACGATCTGCGCCAGTGACCTGACGCGCGCGCGGCCCCAGGCATCGGCGGGCAGCAGCTTCGGGCCGGGCTGCGTCTCCTCCAGCCATTCGATGATCGCCAGCGACTGCGTCAGCACGCCCTGGCCCGCCACGGTCAGCGCCGGCACCAGCCCTTGCGGGTTGCGCGCACGAAACTCGGCGGAGGATTGCTCGCCCTTGCGCAGGTGGCGGAAAGCCTGATCGTAGCCGAGGCCCTTCAGGTTCAGCGCGATCCGCACCCGCCAGGCGGCGGAGGAGCGGAAATAGCCGTCGAGCAGCAGGGCGGGCGCGTCGGACATGGGCTTGGTCTCCGGCAAGGCCTGGGGGCTGTCAATCGCGCGCCGGGTCTGTTGATCCGATGCGCCGGAGCAGGGAACATGCCCCCGGGACGGAGGCGCAAGATGGATCGCAACGGCGGGAGGGAACGATGACCGGTGCGCTGCCCATCCTGGTCGCGGGCGGCGGCATTGGTGGGCTTGCCACCGCGCTTGGTCTGGCGCGGGCCGGTCTCCAGGTGCTGGTGCTGGAACGCGCGGCTGAACTCGGCGAGGTGGGCGCGGGCATACAGCTCGGCCCCAACGCCTTCCACGCGCTCGATGCGCTCGGGGTCGGGGAGGCAGCCCGCGCGACCGCGATCTATGTCGAGCGCTTGCGGCTGATGGATGCGCTGAGCGCTGCCGAGATCTGCCACATCGACCTGGGCGAGGCGTTCCGCGCGCGTTTCGCCAATCCGTATGCGGTGGTGCATCGCGGCGAGTTGCACGCCATCCTGCTGCGCGCCTGCCGGGCCGAGCCGCGTGTAATGCTGCGCACCGGTGCGGAGGTCGCGGGCTATGTCCAGGAGGGCGGCAGCGTCACCGCGCTGCTCCCGGGCGGCGAGCAGGTGCGCGGCGCGGCGCTGATCGGCGCGGACGGGCTGTGGTCGCGCATCCGTGGCCAGCTGGTCGGCGACGGGCCGCCGCGTGTCTCGGGCCACACGACCTATCGCAGCGTGATCCCGACCGAGCAGATGCCGGAGGCCTTGCGCTGGAATGCGGCGACGCTCTGGGCGGGGCCGAAATGCCATGTCGTGCATTACCCGCTGCAGGGCTGGAAGACCTTCAACCTGGTCGTCACCTGCCATGACGATGCGGCCGAGCCCGTGGCCGGCCGGCCTGTGTCGGCGGAGCAGGTGATGGCGGGCTTCC
>JBIKSZ010000320.1:0-3598 GCA_044348345.1 Roseomonas sp.
ATGTCAGGGTCCGCGTGCGGCCCCCGACGACGCTGTCCTTCTCGTAGACGGTGACGCGGGCGCCGGAGGCAGCCAGCAGCATGGCCGCAGCCAGGCCGCCAGGCCCGGCACCGACAATGGCCACCTTTGCGCGCGGGCGGTGGAGGGCGGGCGAAGAAAGAACCGTGTTCATGATGTCCGGTCAGCAGATGCGCGCTGCAGCGCGGTACGCAAGGGTTCCCCGGACAGGTTCATGCCCCACCCGGCCCGGCCGCGATAGGGTCCTCGGCCGATCCGGCTGCGATCTCAAGGCAGTGTGCCGTGGCGCGCGGCAGCAGCCGGGCCAGGTAGAAGGCGGCCAGCCTCTCCCGGTCCGGCGCGGCGCGGGCCGCGCGGGCGAGCATCCAGCCGCCGAGCGTCCAGCCCGCAGCCTGCAGATAGGCCACCGCAAGCGACTGCGCCGTATCCGGGGCGCGGGCCTGGAGGGCGAGCATGGTGTCCGTGGCTGCGGCCAATTGGTCGGCGGCGGCGGCCAGCCGGGGCTCCGCCCGGATCTCGGCCAGCAGGGCCCGCATGGCCGCGCCGCCATCCTTCGCCAGCTTGCGGACCAGCAGGTCAATGGCCTGGATCCCGTTGGTGCCTTCATAGATCGGCGCGATCCGGCCATCCCGCAGGACCTGGGCGGCGCCGCTATCCTCGACGAAGCCCATCCCGCCATGGACCTGGATGCCGAGCGAGGCGACATCCACGCCGCGGTCGCTGCACCAGGCCTTCACGATCGGGATCAGCAAAGCGAGGCGGGTTTCCGCCGCCGCGTCGCCCAGCAGGTGATAACGATCGAGCGCCGCGGCCGCCTCCAAGGCCAGCAGCCGGGCGGCCAGCGTCACGGCGCGCATCTCCGCCAGCATGCGCGCGACATCCGGGTGCCGGGCGATGGGCTGGCCGGACTGGACGCGCTGTGCGGCATAGGCTTCGGCCAGCTGCAGCGCCCGCGCGGCCTGCCCCACGCCCTGCACGCCGACCGCGAGGCGCGCCGCATTCATCATGGCGAACATCGCATTCAGGCCGCGATGGGGCTCGCCCACCAGCTCTGCCTCGGCGCCTTCGAACAGCATGACGCAGGTGGGGGAGGCATGGATGCCGAGCTTCTTCTCGATCCCGCCGCAGCGCAGCGCGTTCCGCCGCCCGTCGGGCAGCAGCTTCGGCGCGGCAAACAGCGAAATGCCGCGCGAGCCCGGCGGCGCATCCGGCAGGCGGGCCAGCACCAGGTGCAGGATGTTGTCCGTCGTCTCGTGCTCGCCCCAGGTGATGTAGATCTTCTGGCCGTGCAGCGCGTAGCGCCCATCGCCGAGCGGCTCCGCCCGGCTGCGGATCGCGGCGAGGTCGGAGCCTGCCTGCGGCTCGGTCAGGTTCATCGTGCCGGGCCATTCGCCGGAGACCAGCTTCGGCAGCCAGCGCGCCTTCTGGTCGTCGGTCGCGAAGCGGTCGAGGCAGTCGATCGCGCCGGCGGTCAGGATCGGGCCCAGGAAGAAGGCCATGTCGGCGGCGGAGGCGAGCTCCACCAGTGCCGTCCAGACCGTGTGCGGCAGGCCCTGGCCGCCATGCGCCTCCGGCGCGGCGAGGCCCTGCCAGCCGCTCTCGATCCAGGCGCGCATGAGTTCGTGATAATGCTTCGGCACGGTGACGGTGCCGTTGGCGTAGTGCGCGCCTTCCCTGTCGGCGTCCTGCCAGCCGGGGGCCAGGACCTCCGTGCAGAATCGCTCGGCTTCCCGCAGCAGCGCCTCGATGTCGCCGGCGCCGAGCGGGGCGCCTGTCGCGGCGGTCAGGCCGGGCAGGTCCACGACGCGCGTCAGGCCCAGGATGAGGTCGTCGGCAGCTGTCGTGGGTGTCATGCGATCCGCCCCTGCTCGATATCGGCCAGAAGCCCGGGATGTGGTGGTGCCTCTCCGGCGGCCCAGACCGGCAGCGCCGCGGCCAGCGCAGGGTCGCGCGCCGCCCGGGCGAGCGCGAGGCCGAGCAGCGCGCCGAACTTGAAGCCATGGCCGGAGAAGCCGGACATCACGAAGCTGCGCCCCCCGAGCGGTTCCAGGACGAAGCGTTCGTCGGGCTCGACATCGTACCAGCACGCCGCGGCCGAGAGGATCCGGTAGCTCTCGAGCCCGCGGATGCGGTGCCGCGCCAGGTCCAGGATCGCCGCGGCCTCGGCATCGGTCGCGCTCCGCGGGCCATCGGGGTCCGTGGTCGGCGCGAAGCGGTGGTCGCCGATCTTGAGCGGCGTGCCCGCGACCGGCGGCACCGCGTAGAAGCCGCCATCCTCAGCGAGATCGAGCAGCATCGGCGCGCGCGTCCAGGCCTCCGCCACGCTGGCTGGCGGCGCGAGGCGGACAACGATCTGGCGCGTCGGCCGGACCCGTGCGGAGAGCGTGGGCACAAGGCGCGGGCCCCAGGGGCCGGCCGCGACGACCAGCAGATCGGCGCCGAGCCGGCTGCCATCCTCGAGCGTGACCTCGGCGCGCTCCGGCGCGATGGCGGCGGCGCGGGCGCGCGTGATCTCGACGCCGCGCCGGGCGAGCAGGCTGGCGAGGGCCGCGACGATGCGCCGGGCCAGCAGCACGCCGCCGGTGCCGAGATGGAAGGCGTCGGTGACGCCCTCGGCCGAGAGGAAGGGGAAGCGGGCGGCCACGGCGTCTGCCGTCAGGTCTTCGACCGGATGGCCATCGGCCCGCAGCGCGGCGCGGCTTTGCGCAAGCCACGGGCTCGGGGCGCTGGCCAAGGCGAGCGTCCCGGTCGGCACATAGGGCCGCTCGCCCGCCTCCTGGAACAGGAGCTCCCAGGCGGCATGGGCGGGGTCGATCATCCGCATATAGCCGGCCTGCGCCCCATAGGCGTGGCGGATCAGCCGGTGGTCATCCACCGAGGCGCCGCGCGGATTGGGGACCTCGTCCTGCTCGATGACGCGAACGGCGAAGCCTGCGCGCGCCAGCGCCCAGGCGCTCGACAGCCCCATGATTCCGGCGCCGAGGACAAGTGCCGTCTGCATCCGGTCAGTGTCGCCCGGCGCGGCCGGATTGGCGAGAGGGGGCGGGATTGGCGGGGCGCCGCGCGGCGGCGGCGCCCCCGAGCGGCGGGTGTCAGCTCATCCGGCTGCGGCCGGCGCCGCCACGCGGCGTGCCTGCGCGGCCGCCCTTGGCCGCGCCGCGGCGGCGGGCCGGGGCGGTCGCGGTCGGGCGGGCGGTCTTCCGGCCATTGGCGCGCGCGGGCGCTGTCTTGGCGGTGCGCCCGGCCGTGCTCTTGGCCGCGGCCCGCGTGCCGGTCCGGGTCGTGCGCGTGCTGCCGGCGGCCTTGGTGCGGGTGCCGGCTTTGGCCTTGCCGCGCGTCGCGGCCGCAGCCTTGCCACGCGTGCTGGTGGTCGTCGCGGCCTTGGGACGCGTGCCGGTGGCCGTCGTGGCCTTGCCACGCGGACTTGTCGTGGCTCTGCCACGCGGACTTGTCGTGGCTCTGCCACGCGGACTTGTCGTGGTTTTGCCACGCGTGCTGGTCGCTGCCTTTGCGCGCGGACTGGGCGCGGCCTTGCGGGTCGGCTTGCGCGCGGCCTTCGTGCGGGTGCTGGCCGCGGCGG
>JBIKSZ010000109.1:0-11889 GCA_044348345.1 Roseomonas sp.
CTTCGGCGATCGCCGCAAGGCGATGCTCGAGGACATCGCGATCCTGACCGGCGGCCAGGTGATCAGCGAAGACCTCGGCATCAAGCTCGAGAACGTGACGCTCGCCATGCTCGGTAAGGCCAAGATGGTCCGCATCGAGAAGGAGAACACCACGATCGTCGACGGCGCCGGCTCCAAGGACGAGATCCAGGGCCGCTGCGAGCAGATCAAGGCGCAGATCGAGGAGACCACCTCGGACTACGACCGCGAGAAGCTGCAGGAGCGTCTGGCGAAGCTCGCGGGCGGCGTCGCGGTGATCCGCGTCGGCGGCTCGACCGAGGTCGAGGTGAAGGAGCGCAAGGATCGCGTCGACGACGCGCTGCATGCGACCCGCGCCGCGGTCGAGGAAGGCATCGTGCCGGGCGGCGGCGTCGCCCTGCTGCGCGCCTCCACGAAGCTCGGCCACCTGAAGGGCCTGAACAACGACGAGCAGGTCGGCATCGAGATCGTGCGCCGCGCGATCCAGGCGCCGCTGAAGCAGATCGCCGAGAACGCCGGCAAGGATGGCGCGGTCGTGGCGGGTGAGACGCTGCGCAACGACAGCCCGACCTTCGGCTACGACGCGCAGAAGGACGAGTACAAGGACCTCGTCTCCGCCGGCATCATCGACCCGACCAAGGTCGTGCGCACGGCGCTGCAGGATGCGGCCTCGGTCGCCTCGCTGCTGATCACGACCGAGGCGATGATCGCCGAGCGTCCGGAGAAGAAGTCCGCGGCCCCGGCCGGTGGCCCCGGCATGGGCGGCGACATGGACTTCTAATCGGCCTATTCGACCGATTGGATGTTTCGAGGGGGGCGGGCCGCAAGGCCCGCCCCTTTCGCTTTTCACACCTCGCGCGACACGACAGGCCGCGCGCTGAAAAAACCGTGAGTTGTCGTGCTCCGGCTTTGACTTCGCACCGCGCCACAGCCCAGTCTGACCCCAGCCTTGCGTTCCGGCTTGCCGTGCCCAAGGGGGTGATCCCCGGGCTGCTCCAGGTTCCGCCGCCGCGTGGCGCCCCGTCCGGGCGATCGGCGCCCGGGCAAGCTCAACGAGGAGCCCGGATCGCATGGCGATCGGCACCGTGAAGTGGTTCAACGCGACGAAGGGCTTCGGCTTCATCGTCCCGCAGGACGGCGGCAAGGACGTGTTCGTGCACATCACCGCCGTCCAGAAGGCCGGCATGACCGGCCTCAATGAAGGCCAGAAGCTCTCCTACGACGTGGAAATGGAACGCGGCAAGGCGGCCGCCACCAACCTCCGCTCGACCTGAGCCACCGCACGACATCGGCTTCGACGCCGCCGCGGGCATCCCGTGGCGGCGTCGCTGTGTCTGGGCCGGCGGCGCGCAGCCACGCCATCGCGTTGTCCCGCTGGCCCGTCCGCTGGCTGCTATCCACCGTGATGGCCATGGCCGCGCCCTCCGCTATGCTGGCCACGCGCCATGACCGCCCACGGCGCGGGACGTTGCCCCGGAGGTTTCGCGCGTGTTCGACTTGCCCGCCCTGGAAGACGCCGCCCGCCTGGTGCACGCGAACTTCCCGCCGACGCCGCAATATGCCTGGCCGCTGCTGGCCGCGCGCACCGGCGCCGAGGTCTGGGTCAAGCACGAAAACCACACGCCAACCGGCGCCTTCAAGGTGCGCGGCGGCCTGACCTATTTCGACCGGCTGAAGCGCGAACGCCCCGGCGTGCGCGGCGTCATCTCCGCCACCCGCGGCAATCATGGGCAAAGCCTGGCCTATGCCGGGGCGCGCGCAGGCGTGCCCGTCACCATCCTGGTGCCGCGCGGCAACAGCGTGGAGAAGAACGCAGCGATGCGCGAGCTGGGCGCAACGCTGATCGAGCATGGCGAGGATTTCGACGCCGCCCGCACCGAGGCCCGCCGGCTGGCGCAGGAGCAGGGGCTGGAATTCGCGCCCTCCTTCGCGCCGGAGCTGGTGCTGGGTGTGGCGACCTATGCGCTCGAGTTCTTCCGCCACCTCTCCGCGCGCGGCCAGACGCTCGATGCGCTCTATGTGCCGATCGGGCTGGGGTCGGGCATCTGCGGCTGCATCGCCGCGCGCGACCTGCTCGGCCTGCCGACGGAGATTATCGGCGTGCAGAGCACGGAAGCAGACGCATACGCGCGGAGCTTCGCCGCCGGCGAGGTGGTGGAGGTGCCCACCGCCAACACCCGCGCCGATGGCATGGCCACCCGCATCCCCGACCAGCATGCGCTGGCGATGATCCGCGGCGGGTTCAACGCGGCGCATCCGCATCGCGATGCCAATGGCCGCCCCGGCGCCGCGCGCATCGTGACGGTGACGGATGACGAAGTGGCCGCGGCGATCCGCGCCTATTGGCAGGATACGCACAATCTGGCCGAGGGCGCGGGCGCAGCCCCGCTCGCCGCGCTGCTGCAGGAAGGCGAACGCATGCGCGGGCGACGCGTCGGCGTGATCCTGTGCGGCGGCAACATCGACCTCGCGCTGTTCCGCGACTGGGTGCTCGGGGCGTGACGCCGGTTGGCGCAGCCTGGCTTCCGCCCCGGCGCATCCCTTCGTAGCATCGCGCCGCGCAGGAGGACGACGCGATGCCGCAGGTGATCACGAAGGGCTACCGCCAGCTGGTGGATGAGGCCAATGCGATTGTCGAGGAGATCGACATCGAGGCCGCGAAGGCGCTGTACGGACAAGACGACGTGCAGTTCGTGGACATCCGCGACATCCGGGAGCTGGAGCGCGAAGGCCGCATCCCCGGCGCCTTCCACTGCCCGCGCGGCATGCTGGAATTCTGGATCGACCCGGCCAGCCCCTATGCCAAGCCGCAATTCCAGCAGGACAAGCACTTCGTCTTCTTCTGCGCAGGCGGGCTGCGCAGCGCGCTCGCCGCGCGCGCCGCGCAGGAGATGGGCCTGAAGCCCGTCGCCCACATCAAGGGCGGCTATGGCGCCTGGCGCGCAGCGGGCGGCACCACCGAAGCGCTGCCGCCGAAGCCGCCGAAGTGAAGATCCCAACCCTTCCCTTCACCGTCACCGATTGGGATGCGGTGGCGCCCACGATCCATCCCGGCGAGACCGGGGAGGCGCGCTGGCGCACGCTGAACATCGGCGATCTCCGCGTGCGGATGGTGGAGTATTCGCCGGGCTACCTGGCCGATCATTGGTGCGATCGCGGCCATGTGCTGCTGGTGCTGGAAGGCGAGCTGGAGACGGAGCTGCGCGACGGCCGCCGCTTCACGCTGCGCTCGGGCACCAGCTATCAGGTGAGCGACTTCGGCGACGCCGCCCACCGCTCCTCGACCCAGACCGGCGCGAAACTGTTCATCGTGGATTGAGCCGCGCGCTCACAGCACCTGGAAGCGCGCCTTGGCGGCGCGCTCGATGGCGCCGGCGATCAGGCGGTCCAGGTCGAGGCCGATGCGCAGATCCTGCAGGAACTGCAATTCCTCCTGCGTGGTGTCGCCATCCGCGGCACAGACCTCGCAGGCCAGAAGATAGGCGGTCTCGCGCAGGCGCATCGGCAGTGCCTCGCGCAGCATCGTCATGGCCTGGTCGAGGCCATCGGTGCGCGCCAGCAGACGCGCGACCGCGTCCGTCACCGTCTCGATCTCGCTGGCGTGGAAATCGGAGAAGGCCGGCAGCTCCTGCACCATGCGGCTCATTGTCGCGAGCTCGGCATCGGACATCGGGCCATCGGCGACCGACATCAGCACCATGGCGCAGACCAGCGCCTCCTGGGCGGTGAAGCGAGCGATGGCAGCCTGACGAACAGTCATCTTCAGCCCCTCCGGCTAGCGGTGAGACTGCATGCGTCGCGCGCTGGGTGCCCCCGGGTCAAGAAGATTGGGCATCACGCCTCTGGTGCGGGCTCATCAGCGTCCCGCGCGGCGTCGAGGGCAGCGCGCAGCCGACGCAGCAGCGGCAGGGCGGCCACCAACTCCAGATCGCTGATCCCGGCGGCGATGGGGCCGATCGCCGCGCTGGCCGCGGTGACAGCCTGGGCGCGGGCAGCGCGGCCGGCCTCCGTCAGGAACACCAGCTTGCCACGCCCGTCGCTGGGATGCGGCCCAACGCGCACAAGCCCGCGCGCCTCCAGCTTCTGGATCGTATTGGTCATGGCCGGCCGCTCCACCTGCACCGCGCGGGCAATGCGCGCGGGGCTGCGCCCATCGCCCATCCGCGTCAGGTGGTTGAGCACGACGAAGTGCGAGACGCGCAGCCCATCGGGCAGCACGCGCTCCAGCCGGTTGCGGGCCAGGTGCTCGATGATCGAGACCTCATTCAGCAGGGCAAAGAGCGGCGGGTCGCCGCCGCTCTTCGATGGCGTGTCAGACGGCACGGATCCTGGTGTCCACTGGCCACCGGGGGGTCGGCGGCACGGGTGGAGCATAGCCGAGACGGGCGAGCATCTGCACTGTGGTCCCCGCCCCGCCATAGGGGCCGCCGCCCGGCGCCAATGCCGCATGCATCTCGGCATAGGGGCCGGCGACTTCGGGGAATTCCTGCAAGGCCTGACTCAGCGGTTGCACCGAAAGCCCCGCTGCTGTCGCCGCGAGGTTCACTCGCAGCCAGTCGCGCCCGGCCGCCAGCTGCGCCGCGCGGCCACCGCCCTGCGTGATCAGCCAGACATAGGCCGGCGTTGCCGCGAGCATCGGCGTATAGCGGTCGATCATCACCCGATAGCCAGCGCCACCGGGCAGCATCGACTCGCGCGTGATCTGGCCGGCGGCGACACCCTCCTCGATGCCGGGGCCCCAGATGCTGATGCCGTCCGGATTCGCCGCGACGCCGGCACGGCCAAAGCGCATGAGGTTGACGCTTTCCAGATGCGCCGCCTCGGTCACGGCCTCGATCTGCCAGCTGCGCCAGGCGATATCGCGGATCGCGGCGACCCGCTCGGGCGCGACGGTGCCGCCGAAGCGGACCGGCGCGCCCACCGCGGCGCCAAGCCCGGCCAGGGCGTCCGGCGCGACGGGGCGCGACATGTCATAGGGGCGCTTGGTGGACCGCCGCGCCCCGGCGTGGCGGAACAGCGGGTCGGGCGTCGCGCTGCCCGGGGCGCCGAAGCGCAGAATGGCAACGGGGCGGCTGTCGAGCCGCGGCGAGGGGTCGCCTTCGGGGAAGGGCGTGACGGTGACGGCGCGGCCTTCCTCGGCCGCGGCCAGCCTGCAGAGCTCGGCGAAGCCACCCAGGCCAATGGTGATCTGCCGGTCGAAGGGATCGGTTACCGGCAGGCGGCGGTCGAGGTCGCAGCGCAGCACCACCGTATCGGGTGCGGCGGCCGGCAACTCGGCGATCCAGGGCTGGCGGTTATGCGGGTTGGGCGCGAGCACCGCCCAGGCCAGCGCCCGCACCCGCGGGTCGGGATGCGCAGCGGCGGCTGGCGCCTGCGCCCAAGGGGCGATCGGGTCCGAGGTGGCGGCCCGCACCACTTGGCCGTCGCGGCCGAGCGGGCTGAGGGTGAGGGCGGCGGCGCCGGCGGCGCGCAGCAGAGACCGTCGTTCGAGGCGCATGGCGAGCTCCATCTGGTTCGACTTCGAATGGAATAATTCGATGTCGAACCTTATGCAAGCACAATCTCGCACCCGGTCGTCGGGGCCTTTCAGCCCGGGGAGCCGTCCAGGAAGGCGCGGGTTTCCGCCACCGCGTCACGGAGGCCGCAGCGCCGCACGATCACGCCATCGGGCAGCCCCGCCAGCAGCCGCGAGGGACAGCGGCTGTCGAGCAGCACGAAGACGCCGCGGTCATCGGCGCGGCGCACCAGACGGCCGAAGGCCTGGCGCAGTCGGTGGCGCGCGATCGCGTCGTCATGCGCCTTCGGCCGGCCTTCGCTCAGATGCAGGCGCCGTTCGCGATGCAGGATGGTCGGGCGCGGCCAGGGCACGCGGTCGAAGACCAGCAGGCGCAAGCTGCGGCCCGGCACGTCCACGCCATCGCGCATCGCGTCCGTGCCCAGCAGGCAGGCGGATTCCTCGGCCCGGAACACATCCACCAGCGTGCCATTGTCCATGGCATCCACATGCTGCGCGTAAAGCGGGATGCCTGCTGCGGCCAGCGGCTCCGCGATGCGGGACTGCACTTCGCGCAGGCGGCGCACGGCGGTGAACAGGCCCAAGCCCCCGCCGCCGGCGGCCAAGAACAGCGCGCGATAGGCTGCGGCGATCTGGCCGAAATCCTCCCGTGCGACATCGGTGACGACCAGCGCGCGCGTATGCGCGCCATAGTCGAAGGGCGACGGCACGGCGGCGCGGATCGCGGGCGCGGCCAGATGCTGCACGCCGGTGCGCGCTTCCGCCGCGCGCCAGGCAGCGTCGGGGTCGTCCGCCTCCTCCTCCTCGCCCGCATCGCGCAACGTGGCGGAGGTGATCAGCACGCCATGCGCGGGTGCGGCCACCGTCGTCGCGAAGGGCTGCGTCGGGTCCAGGTGATGGCGGAACATGCCGGCATCCACCTCCCGCCCCTCGCGCCGCTCCAGCGCGAACCAATCCACCATCTCGGGCCGCGTGCCCGGCGCGCGCGGCGGATCGCGCAGCGTGCCGAGCATTGCGCCCCAAGCCGTGAGCGGCATCAGCGCGCGGCGTTCGATACCGCGGAGCGCCGCCTCGATGCGGATGCGGTCGCCCAGCTCCAACTCCTCCGCCTCATCCTCAAGCCGCGCCGCCAGGCGGTCATGCAACAGCTGCAGCGGTGCCTTCAGACGTGCGAAGGCATCCGACAGAGCTTCGGCCGCCTCGACAACGCCCGGGTTCAGCGGATGGACGTCGCATTCCACGCCATAGCCCGCATCCTGCTCGGCGATGCGGGCCAGCACCTGGCGGCGCACGGCGTGCAGGAAGGATTCAGTCGCGCCACGCGGATCATTCTCCGCCAGGCGCGACGGCCAGCCCTGGCCCGGCAAGGCGCGCGCGGCCTGCAACGCCTCCTCCAGCGGCAGCAGCAGATCCGGGCGGTCGCCGATCAGCTCCTCCATCCGCCGCGCCAGCCCGCGCGCACGCGAACGCCCGCCTTCGGCGCCGAGCAGCCAGCGGCGCAGCTCCGCCGTCTCGCCGCCGGTGAGATCGGCGGAGAAGGCGGCATCGGCGGCATCGAACAGGTGATGGCCCTCATCGAAGACCAGCCGCAGCGGCTTGCCGTCCTCGCCACCGCCGAGTGCGGCCTGGATCATCACCAACGCATGGTTGGCGACGACCAGCGTCGCGGTCTTGGCGCGGCGGATCGAATGTTCGACGAAGCAGGATTTGTAGTGGCTGCAGGCGGAATGGATGCATTCGCCGCGGCGATCCGCCAGCGGCCAGATGGCGTGGTGGCCGAACAGCTCCACCAGCCAGCCCGGGAAATCGCCGCCCATCAGGTCGCCATCGCGCGTGAACAGCGCCCAGCGCGCAACCAGCGCGAGCGGCAGCAGCATGCCCGCCATCTGCGCGGCCGCCACCTGTTCTTCCATGTTGAGCAGGCAGAGGTAGTTCTCCCGCCCCTTGCGCACGACGACGCGGCGGCGGCGCTCGGACGGGTCGGGGTAGAGGCGCGCCGTCTCCTGGTCGATCTGGCGCTGCAGGTTCCGGGTGAAGGTGGAGATCCACACGGGCGACCCGTTGCGCTCCGCCCAGAGGCTGGCGGGCGCGACATAGCCGAGCGTCTTGCCCGTGCCCGTGCCGGCTTCCGCCAGCACGAGGTTCGGCGCGCCGCGCGCCTCCCGCACGCCGAAGGCGCTGGCGGCGGCGGAGGCGTAATCGGATTGCTGCGGGCGCTGTTCCGCGCCGTCGCCCAGAATCTCGGCCAGGCGGCGCCGCGCCTCGGCCGGCGTGATCGGGGTGTGGGCGGGCGGCGGCGGCGGGGCGTCATCCTCCCATTCCGGCAGGCGGCGCCAGACCCGGAGCGCGTCGGGGGAGGGCTTTGCGTCAGGCTGGCCGAGTGCCGCCAGCACGCTTTCGGCCCAGGGCCAGCCGGTATCGGCGCCGAGCTTCGCGGCGAGCGACGCGGCGTCGCGGTTCAGCGGCGCGTTGCGATGATGCGCCAGGTGCCGCAGCAGGTCCGTGGCCAGTTCGGGCAGCAGCGCGGCCGCGGCCTCGTCATCCGCCGGTGCATCGCGGTCGAGCGAGACCGCCAGGCCCCGCGCTGTCGGCGCCGCCGGGTGCCCGGGGCGGGCGAAGGCGAAGAGCTCCAGCAGATCGCAGGCGGGCATGGGCGGCAGGCCAAGCCGCTTCCAGCTGGCGGGGGCGTGGACCAGCAGGGGCGGCGGCAGGTCCCGCAGCCGACGCGCGATCTCGGCGGCCGGCAGGGTCAGCAATTCCCCTTCAGGCGTCAGCAGCGCGCCGCGGCCGAAGCCAGCGACGAGCGCGGGCGCTTCGGGGAGCAGCAGGCGGGGCTGATGGGTCGGAGCCGCGGTGCGGGGCTGGGTCACGCAGGCAATCTGGCCCCGTTATGCAGGCGAACAAAGAGGGAAAACATGAGAGGCGCCGGGTGGGGGGGGTCGGTCGTGCCCCCTCCCCAACCCTCCCCCGCTCCGCGGGAGAGGGTGGCTGAGTGACGTGCCGAAGGCCTGCCTTCGGCACGACGCGAAGCCGGGAGGGGGCGCGAGCACCCCCCAAAGCAACGCCCCCGCCCTACGGACGAGGAAGAAGCAGCCTCAGGCCGCCGCCTTCAGCGCCGGAACCCGTTCCGCGATCTGCACCGCGTTCAGCGCAGCGCCCTTGAGGAGCTGGTCGCCGCAGACGAACAGGTCCAGGCCGTGGTCGCCGAAGACGAGGTTCTGGCGGATGCGGCCAACCTCGCAATCATCCTGGCCCGTCGCCGTCAGCGGCATCGGGTAAAGCTTCGCCGCCGGATCATCCACGACGCGAACGCCGGGCGCAGCTCGTAAAACCTCGCGCGCGGCCTCTGGCGTGATGGGCTTCTCGGTCTCGATGGTGATCGCCTCCGCATGCACGCGCATGGTCGGGATGCGGACGGCGGTGCAGGACACGGGAAGGTCGGGCAGGCCCATGATCTTCCTGGTCTCCCAGACCACCTTCATCTCCTCCTTCGTGTAGCCGTTGGGCTGGAAGGCATCGATGTGCGGGATGACGTTGAAGGCGATGGGGTGAGCGAAGACCTCGTTCTGCGCCTTCGCGCCCTCCACCAGCACGCGCTTCGTCTCCCGCTCCAGCTCGGCCATGCCCTCGGCGCCGGCGCCGGAGGTTGCCTGGTAGGTCGAGACGATCACGCGCTTGATGCCGAAGGCCTTGTGCAGCGGCGCCAGCGCGACCACGGCGATCGCGGTGGTGCAGTTCGGGTTGGCGATCAGGCGCGCATCGCCGATGGCGCCCGCATTCACCTCCGGCACCACCAGCGGCACGGCGTCGTCCAGGCGGAAGGCGGAGGAATTATCCACCACCGTCACCCCCGCCGCGACCAGCGCCGGCGCATGCTGCTTGGCGAAATCGCCCGAGACCGCGAGCAAAGCGAGGTCGAGGTCCTTCGCCTTTTCGGGCGTGAATTCCTCGATCGTGATCTCCCCGAACGGCGTGGCGACCCGCGTGCCCGCACTGCGGCCCGAGGCGAAGAGGCGGAGTTTCGTCACCGGGAAGCGCCGCCGCCCCAGGACCTCCACCAGCTCCTTCCCCACCGCACCGGTGGCGCCGATCACTCCGACCCGCATCGGGGTCTCTCCTTCCATATCCAACAAGGCGCGGGAGATAGCGCAAAGACCGGGCGGGGCCAAATGCGGCAAGCGGGGGACTGGCCTGCAGCCTCATTGCCGGGGTCGCATCGCCCGGCCGGCGCACCTATAAGGCGCGATCACCCGATCATCGGACCCAGCCGAGCCCCATGTCAGACGCCGACTTCTCCGCCGCAAAGGCCTGGCCCTTCGAGGAGGCCCGCAAGGTCGCCGCCCGGGTGGCGGCCTCGGGCAAAGGGACGGCGCTGTTCGAGACGGGCTACGGCCCCTCCGGCCTGCCGCATATCGGCACATTCGGCGAAGTCGCCCGCACCACATGGGTGCGCAACGCCTTCTCCCGAGTGACCGGCCTGCCGTCGCGGCTGGTGGCGTTCAGCGACGACATGGATGGGCTGCGAAAGGTCCCGGACAACGTCCCGAACAAGGAGATGCTGGCCACGCATCTCGGCAAGCCGGTGACGGCCATCCCCGACCCCTTCGGCACGCATGAGAGCTTCGGGCACCACAACAACGCCCGGCTGCGCAGCTTCCTCGACCAGTTCGGCTTCGAGTACGAATTCGCCTCGTCGTCCGACTACTACAAGTCCGGCCGCTTCGATGCGGCGCTGATCCGGATGGCGGAACGGCATGAGCAGGTGAAGGCGGTGATCCTGCCCACCCTCGGGCCTGATCGCCGCGCGACCTATTCGCCCTTCCTGCCGATCCACCCGAAGACCGGCGTGGTGATGCAGGTGCCGATGGACGAAGTTCGCCCTGCGGAAGACCTGCTGGTCTGGACCGATCCCGCCACCGGCGAACGCTTCGGCACGCGCATCACCGGCGGGCATTGCAAGGCGCAATGGAAGGCCGATTGGGCGCTGCGCTGGTACGCGCTCGGCGTCGATTACGAGATGTCGGGCAAGGACCTGATCGACAGCGTGAAGCTGTCGGGCGCGATCTGCCGCGTGCTGGGCGGGGAGCCGCCGATCGGCTTCACCTATGAGCTCTTCCTCGATGAGGAAGGGACGAAGATCAGCAAGTCGAAGGGCAATGGCCTTTCGATCGAGGAATGGCTGCACTACGCCCCGCCCGAAAGCCTCGCGCAGTTCATGTACAACCAGCCGCAGCGCGCGAAGCGGCTGTTCTTCGACGTGATCCCGCGCGCGACCGACGAATATGTGCAGAACCTGGATCGCCTGCGTACGGCGCCCAGCCCCGACAATCCGGCCTGGCACATCCATGGCGGGGCAACGAACGATCCCGGCTCGCCCATCTCCTTCACGATGCTGCTGAACCTGGCCAGCGTCATCAACGCAGATAATCCGGAGATGCTGTGGGGCTTCCTGCAGCGCTATGCGCCGGGCGTAACCCCGGACAGCCACCCGCTGGTGGCGCGGCTGATCGAGCGCGCGGTCGCCTATTACCGCGACCGCGTCGTGCCGGAGAAGAAGCACCGCGCTGCCACGCCCGCGGAAGCGGAGGCGATGCGCGCGCTGGCTGGCATGCTGCGCGACCGCGTGCAGGAGCTGGAGGCGCTGCCGCCGGATGAGCGCGCCAAGGCCATCCAGGATCTGGTCTATGACGCCGGCCGGCGCGAGCCCTTCCTGGAAGCCGCGAAGGATGGCGGACGCCCCGGCGTCTCGCGCGCCTGGTTCAACGCGCTGTATCAGGTGCTGCTCGGCCAGCCGGAAGGCCCGCGCTTCGGCGGCTTCGTCGCGCTCTATGGCATCGCCGGCACGATCGGGCTGATCGAGACCGCACTCGAACGCGATCCCGCCGCCGCATGATACGAAGCGGACGAAGTTCCGATTTGCGGCCCGAAGGGCGTCGCGCGAGCAGCGCGCCTTCGGCACGACGCGGCCGAATGGCCGCCGCGGCAAGTGCCGCGAAGCCAAGCCGCGCGGATGCGCGGCGCCCGGCGTCTGAGGCGCACGAAGGCAAAGCCTTCGTGCGCATCAAATGACGGCGCGCGTGGCATGAAGAGCTGGCTGCCCGTGCTGAAGAAGCACGGCATGACGGTCTTCGGGCTGCTGCTGCTGGTCGCGGCCATCTACGTCGCGCAGAAGGAATTCCGCGACCTCTCGGTCGCGCAGATCCGCGCGGCGCTGGCAGCGATCCCGTCCGCGACGCTCTGGACGGCCGCGGGCTGGACGCTACTCGCCTTCGCGGTACTGACGATCTACGACCGGCTCGGCAGCGTCTATGCGGGCCATCCGGTCAGCTACGGGCGCACCTCGCTCGCCTCCTTCT
>JBIKSZ010000321.1:0-3582 GCA_044348345.1 Roseomonas sp.
CTCGCCTTGATCGGACCAACCCCACTATCTGCCGCCGGAACTCCGGCGGGTACGGCACCCTGAATTTCGGCATCTCAGACACCTCCGTCTCAAGCCTCGCGGTGTCCACAAAACCGGGTCAACTCCAACTCCAACTTCAGTCTTTCGCGCTGGTCGCGGTCAGTCACGCTGTACGGTGTAGTCAGAGAAACAAGCACCCATCGGCACGGCCAGCAGGCAAATCACTGCCAAGGTCCGCGTACGGAAGAAAGTCGATTTATCTGCCGACACCAGCGATGCGACTAGCGCCGCGCGCATGCTTCAACTCCGCCCCTGGTGGCGCTAGCGCGTCCCCAACACGCACGCTAGTTTACGGTTCTGTCCAATGTATGAGAGAATATTGTGCCTTGAACCAGCAGCGGCGTTACGATCGGCGTTGCGCTCCTAACCTTGTGGCGGATCCGTCGCCTGAACCGGCGTCGCTGATGCAAGGCAGGTCCACACTGCGCGTCGCCGTTTTCGCGGCCGCGTTGCTGATGGCCATCGCCGCGGGTTCCGTGCGAGCGCCCGCCCTAGCCCAGCCCACCGCCCCGCCCTCCGCAAACCAGATCGTGGACCGCGCCCGTGCCACCGGTAGCGCGCTGCGATCCCGCCAGGGTACGGTGCTCGGGCTGATGGGTTACAACGTGGTGCCGGACGGGTCGGCGAACGCACTGCAGATCAACAGCAGCAGTATCGGCGGCGGCGATGGCGAAGCAGACACGACGCTGACACTGAGCCAGTTTGGCTTGGGTTTCACATGGAGCGAATCATTTCCGCTCTTTACGGAATTCTACATGGGCTATGCGCGCTACGACCCCCGCGCACTGTTCAGCGGCGTCGAGGCGCGTCAGACGCCGCTGCGCTGGAACAATTTCACCACGACCATTGGCGTGGGCTACGATATCCCAATCGCTGATAACCTCTGGCTACGACCGATTGTAAACGCTTCGATCGGCTACGCGGCCTCCGATGCCGCTCTCTTCGGAGGGCTTATCAACGTCCGTCGCGACGTGGACATCCCGGCACTGACCGATCAGCATCTCAACGCCTGGGGGTTAGGCGGCTCGCTGGTGCTCGCTTATTACGACTACCGCCCCGAGCGGGATATCGAGACCGAACTCCGCTATACCTCGATCCGGCTCGAGACCTTTGGCGACACGCTGCCCGCGGGGCGTGGCAGCGCCGACGCGACGGCGCTTGGCCTCTGGGCGCGCTATCGCTGGCCGACAGGGCGTGAGGTGTTTGGGCGTCCGCTACGCTGGGTGGTCGACGGCACCGCAACGACCTACCTGGGCGATCAGCGTGAGGCGCTCGGCTTCGCGTGGTCGGCCAAGGTCGGCGGAGGTATCGAGTTCGACACCGGGCGCTGGGAGCTTGGCCTAGCTGGCATTAACCTCACACGCGTTCGCCTCATCGGTCACTACTTTTTTGCTGACGGCAACGTCAGCGGCTATTCCTTCGGCATTGGCATGAGCTTCTGACAGCTGTTGGCTTTCCTGAGCCGCGTAATGGAGTGCCTCGGCCTCGGCCGGCGGGATACTGCCGATGGGCTCCAGGAGCCGCCGGTTGTCTAGGCAGCCTGTTCCGCTGTCTCATATCTGGCGGATGAAGGTTTCACCTTCGTCCCCTCAGAATCCGGCACTTCGCTTGGCTTCGCGTCACTTGGCGCGGGCCGCGTTCGCGGCCTCGGCCGCCTGCGGCGACGGCAGGCCAGCCTTTGGGCCGCGGGTATCAAAGCATTCGACAACGGACAGGTTCCAAGGGGCCACTGCCCCTTGGTGGGAAGAGTTTGAGAGGAGCAACGCTCCTCTCAAGGCGCACCGCCGTCACCTCGCGTGGCGCACCGCCAGTGCCGTGATGTCGTCCGCCTGCGGGGCGCCATCCGCGAAGGCGTTCACCGCCCGCAGCACAGTCTCCACCACGACCTGCGGGTCCGTACCCGCGGCCGCGAGGGCTGCCATCAGCCGTGGCTGGCCGAAGAAGCCGCCCTTGTTGTCCTCGGCCTCCGACACGCCGTCCGAGTAGCAGAACAGCGTCTCACCCGGCGCGAGTGTGAAGCTGTCGGAGCAATAGTCGATGCCCTCGATCACGCCGATCGCCGGCTGGCGGCAGATCGGACCGAGCAGCCGCGGCGCCCCGCCGCCCAGCACCACCGGCAGGTCATGCCCCGCGACCGCGATCCGACCCTCGCCGGTGCTGCCATCGAGCACGCCGAGCACGACGGTGACGAAGGTCTGGGTTTCGTTGTCGGCCGATAGGTCGTCATTGGTCATGGAGAGGATCGCGCCGGGGTCCGGCGGCCCGTCCTCGGGCTTGAGGCGCTTGGCTGCGGCGCGCATCAGCCCGAGCGTGCGCGCCATGGTAAGCCCCGCCGGCGCGCCCTTGCCGGAGACGTCGGCGACGCAGAACAGCATATGCCGCGCATCCAGCCGCAGGCAGTCGTAGAGATCGCCCCCCACCTCGCGTGCGGGCACCATCGCGGAATGCACGCTAAGGCTGCCCGTGGCGGCGGCCGCGAAATCGCGTGGCACCAGGGAGAGCTGCGCGGCGCGCGCGGATTCGAGCTCGGCCTCGAGTGCAGCGAGCCGCGCATCCGCGAGATCCCGCAGCCGCTTCTTCTCTAGCACGGCGCCAAGGCGCGCGCGCAGCAGCGGTGGGTCGAAGGATTTGGGCAGGTAATCCTCAGCACCGAGCTCGATGCAGCGCACGATCTTCTCCATCTCCGTCAGCGCGGAGATGACGATGACGGGGGGGGCTGCGCCGCGCGCGGCGTGGAGTTGCTCCAGCACGCCGATGCCATCGAGATTGGGCATCTCGAGGTCGAGAAGCACCACATCGAAGCGCCCACGTTCCAGCGCGGCGAGCCCCTGCAACCCGTCCTCGGCCATCGTCACAGTGTCATAGCCGAGCTCACCGAGGCGACGCTTCAGGACAAGCCGATTGAAGCTGCTGTCATCGACGACGAGGATCGAGACCTTCTCGTCCGCCCCCATGGCGCTGATTGGCGTGATGTTCATGTGCGGCCCTTATCGCCAGCCATGCTTTCCACGGCGCTGCGCGTCTCGGTGGCGAGCTTGGACAGGTCGATCATCGTGACGGTGATTTCTTCCGCGGCGGTGGCGTTCGACTGACCAATTCGAGAGAGCGTGCTGACGCGATCGGTGATGGAGGCCACGGTGGCCTGCTGTTCTTCCATCGCCACGGCGATGGCGCCGGCCAGGCGCGCACTCTCGGTGACCAGGGATTCGAGCTCGTCCATCGTCTTGCCCACCGTCGCCGCAGTGCCGCTGCCCTCCCGCGTGCGGCGCCCGGCAACGAGCACGACATCGGCGATCTCCTGCGCCAGCGTCTCGGAGCTTGCGGCCAGGGCGCGCACCTCCTCGGCCACCACGGCAAGGCCGCGCCCATGCTCGCCGGCGCGCGCGGCTTCGATGGCGGCGTTGATGGCAAGGATGTTGGTTTGGGTCGCGATCTTCGCGATGGTGCCGGCGATGCGGGTTACACGCTCGGTATCCTCGGCCACGGCATCGACCAGCTCGATCAGGCTGCGCAGCTGCACCA
>JBIKSZ010000008.1:0-36899 GCA_044348345.1 Roseomonas sp.
ATCACCAAGGAATATCCCTTCGCCTTCACCAACGGCATCCAGGCCTGCTGGGCGGAGGTGGATACCGACACTGGCATGGTGAAGGTGCTGGAGCATTGGTGCGTCGAGGATTGCGGGCGGGTGATCAACCCGCTGCTGGTGGATGAGCAAATCCGCGGCGGCATCGTCCAGGGCCTTGGCGGGGCGCTCTATGAGCATTGCGTCTATGACGAGCAGGGCAACCTGCTGACCACGACGATGGCGGATTATCTCGTGCCGATGTCGGCGGAGATGCCGGAGATGCATGTCGGCCACGTCGAGACGCCGACGCAAGAAAGCCTGCTCGGCGCCAAGGGCGCGGGCGAGGCCGGTACGGCGGGCGCGCCGGCCGCGCTGATGAACGCGATCAATGACGCGCTGCGGCCGCTGGGCGCGCGCGTGACGGAACAGCCTTTCACCCCGGCGCGCATCCTGCGCGCGCTCGGGACCATCTGAACAAGCAGGGAGGAGACGACGCCATGACCATCCGCCGCCGCGGCCTTCTGGCCGGCACCGCCGCGCTGCCGCTCTTTGCCGCGCATACCGCCGTCGCGCAGACCGCGCTCAACATCCAGATCGCAGCCAGCCATCCGGTCCAGAATTTCTGGATCCACATCATGAAGAACGTGTTCCAGCCGGAGGTGGACAAGTTCCTCCGCGACAATGGCAACACGCACCGCATCAATTGGCGCGAGGCCTATGGCGGCACGCTCTATCGCTTCCAGGACACGATGGAGGCGGTGCGCGACAACATCACCGACATTGGCTATGTCGGCACGCTGTGGGAAGGCAGCACCATGCCGCTCCAGAACGTCACCTACTTCACGCCGTTTGCCACCGGCGACCACGGCCTGATCGCCAACGCCTTCGAGCATATGAACGAGACGGTTCCGGCCATCCGCCAGAACTGGAACGGGCTGAACATGATCCCGCTCAGCTCCTACATCACCGACACCTACCACATCTGGTCGAACTTCCCGATCCGCACGCTGGACGATCTGCGGAACCGCAAGATCTCGGCGCCGGGCACCAGCGCGAACTGGCTGCAGGGCACGGGCGCGACGCCGGTGGATGGCGCGCTGACCACCTATTACACCGACATCCAGACCGGCGTGTCCGAAGGCGCGCTGTCCTTCTATGTCGGCATCCTCCCGACGCGTGTGTATGAAGTCGCGCGCTTCATCACCGAATGCGATGTGGGCGCGATGTATGTCGGCGGCATAGCCGTGAACCGGCAGCGCTACGAGCGCTATCCGGAGATCGTCCGCCGCGCTCTGGTCGCGGCCGGCAAGGCTTCGACCGCCGCCCATATCCGCGACGTGTCGGATCGCATCGCGACCGCCAAGCGCGACATGGTGTCGCGCGGCGCCGTGGTTACGACCCTGCCGGCCGCCGAGCGCGAGCGCTGGATCCGCGGCCTGCCCAACCTGGCGCAGACCTGGGCCGGCAGCTCGGGCGCCGCTTCGCGCGACGTGCTGAACGCCTATTTCGCTGCGATCCGCGCGGCCGGCCAGACGCCGGGCCGCAACTGGGACCGTGAACTGACCGCCTGATCACCGGGCCGGAGCGCCGCCATGGCTGACGACATCGACATGGCGGCGCTCGACGCCGCCGCGCAACCGCAACCCTTCGACCCGGTCCGCCTCCTGCTAGACGTTCTGGCCTCACTCGGCACGATCTGGACCTTCGGGCTGATGTGCCTGATCTGCGCCGATGTGATCGGGCGCAGCTTCCTGAATGCGCCGATCACCGGTGTGGCGGAGATCGCCGCCCATTCCGTGGTGGGCATCGTGTTCCTGCAGATTGGCGCGACCATCTACAACCGCCGCATGACGCGGGCGGACTTCCTGATTGACCGTATCGTGCGCGGTGCCCCGGCGCTCGGCCGTACGATCGAGATGCTGTTCATGCTGCTTGGCGCCGCGGTGATGGCCTTCATCGCGCAGGCGGCCTGGGATCCGATGTGGAATTCCATCGCGCGCCGCGAATTCTTCGGCGTGCAGGGCCTGTTCACCGTGCCGACCTGGCCCTTCCGCGCGCTGATCATCGGCGGCGGCGCGGCCGGTGCGCTGGCCTATCTGGTGCTGTTCGGCACCGAGGCACGGCGCTTGCTGCGCGGCGGACGGAGCTGAGGCCATGGACGAGATCACCATCGGCTTCCTGCTGATCGGGGCGATGGTCGGGCTGATCGTGCTTGGCCTGCCCATCGGCATTTCGCTGATCTCGACCGCTGCCGTCGGCGTGTGGCTGATCCGTGACAACCCCGACCTCGCCTTCCGCTTCACGGCAATGGCGACCTATTCGGGTATCCAGGACTATGTCTTCGCGACCATCCCGCTATTCGTGCTGATGGGATTGCTGGTCAGCATCTCCGACATCGGCAAGGACACCTTCGAGGTCGCGCAGTCGCTGCTGCGCCGCATCCGCGGCGGTCTCGGCCATGCGACCGTTGGCGCGAATGCGATCTTCGCCGCGGTCACTGGCGTGTCCATCGCCTCGGCTGCCGTCTTCACCAAGGTCGCCGTGCCGGAGATGGTGCGCCACGGCTATTCCATGCGCTTCGCCACCGGCACCGTCGCGGGGTCTTCGATCCTCGGCATGCTCATCCCGCCCTCGCTGCTGATGATCGTCTATGGCGTGCTGGCCGAGGTCTCGATCGGGAACATGTTCATCGCCGGCGTCATCCCGGGCATCATCATCGCGCTCGGCTTCTCCGTGATGATCTGGGTGTACGCCGCCTTCTTCCCCGAGCGGATCATGGCCGGCACGACGCAGCCCGAGGTCAGCCAGCGCGCCATGCCGGCGGGCGAGATGGTGGTGAAGTCCGTGCCCATCCTGGCGCTGGTCGTGCTGATCCTGGGCGGTCTCTATTCAGGCTTCTTCACGCCGACCGAGGCTGGTGCCGTCGGCGCGGGCGGCGCGCTGCTTCTGGCACTGGCGCGCGGGCGTCTCGACTGGCCGAAATTCTGGCGCGTGCTGCGGGAGACGGGCCTGGTCTCCGCGGCCATCCTGTTCCTGCTGATCGCGGCGGGGCTCTATTCGCGCATGCTCTCCATGGCCGGCGTGCCGCAGGCCATCGGTGACATGGTGGAGCATCTCGGCCTTGGCCCCTACGGCTTCCTGCTGGTGTTCGTGATCATCGTCCTGCTGATGGGCATGATCCTCGACAGCACCTCGATCCTGCTGATCATGGTGCCGATCGGTGCGCCGATCGCGGCCGCGATGGGCTTCGACCTGGTGCATTTCGGCATTGTCACCATCATCGCAGTCGAGATGGGGCTGCTGACACCGCCCTTCGGCATATCGGTCTTCACCGTGAAGGCAACGCTCAACGATCCGAAGGTCGGTATCGAGCAGATCTTCGCCGGCGCGATGCCCTTCGTGGTGGTCATGGGCGTTGCCTTGCTGCTGATCGCGGCCGTGCCCTGGCTGGCGACGGCCCTGGTCTGAGAAGGGACGCTGCGATGCCACGCCGGATCGTCGATCTCTCCGTTGCGCTCGAGGGCGGCATTGCCTGCGACCCGCCCGGCCACACGCCGGAGATCACCTATATCGATCATCGCCAGAGCGCGCCCGACATGTTGCACTTCTTCCCCGGCCTCACCGCCAGCGACCTGCCCGGCGGCGAGGGATGGGCGATCGAGCGGCTGAACCTGTCCACGCACACCGGCACGCATCTGGATGCGCCCTACCACTTCCATTCCACCATGGGCGGCGGCCAGCGCGCCTGGACGATCGACGAGGTGCCGCTCGAATGGTGCTTCGGTCGCGGCGTGAAGCTCGATTTCCGGCATCTGCCGGACGGGCATGTCGTGCGCGCGGAGGAGGTCGCGGCGGAACTGGCCCGCGTGGATGTCACCTTGCAGCCCTTCGACATCGTCCTGGTCAACACGGCCGCCGGGGCGCGCTACGGCCAGCCTGACTATGTCTCGCGCGGTTGCGGCATGGGGCGGGAGGCGACGCTGTATCTGACGGAGCGCGGCGTGCGCGTCTGCGGGACCGATGCCTGGTCGTGGGATGCGCCCTTCGTGCACACGGCGCGCCGCTATGCCGAGACGGCCGATGCCAGCCTGATCTGGGAGGGCCATCGCGCCGGCATGGAGCGTGCGTATTGCCATATCGAGAAGCTGGCGAACCTGGACCAACTGCCGCCAACCGGTTTCCAGGTCGCCTGCTTCCCGTTCAAGATCAAAGCCGCCTCGGCCGGGTTCACGCGCGCGGTCGCTATCTTCGAGGACTGAGACTCGGCGGCTGAATGAATAAGCTGCGCCCCCCCCGAGGCACGCCTCGCGACAACCTCTCTCTGGCTGTCGGACGGCGCCGTCCCGCTGCGTCATGCCTCGGGCCTGCGCATCATTCTGAGCCGTTTCGTCGCGTGACGAGGCCGCCTGAACCGTGCCTGCGCCACCGGTGGGGTGAACCGCGGAACGGCGCCAGTGAGGTAACCGGTAGGCCGAGCCTGCGACCGCGGTAACTTAACGGTAGTGTTTTGCCCCTTTACAGAAACTCATTTTGTTTCGTAAATAGGGCAGCGTCGCGTCCGTTCCATACAGGACTCACGGTCACGCCCGCTCGCTCCCGGTTCGGGATGCGGAACGTCACCCATGCCGTTGCGGGAGGCCAGGCTCCATCATGAGCGATAGTACTCAAAAGAAACTTTCGCGCGTCCGACCGCCGCGGGTTCAAATCACCTATGACGTCGAAACCGGCGGTGCGATCGAGAAGAAGGAACTGCCCTTCGTTGTCGGCGTGATGGCGGATCTCTCGGGCAAGCGCGATCCGGAGCGTCCGCTGCCGAAGGTCAAGGACCGGAAATTCGTCGAGATCGACCGCGACAATTTCAACGACGCGATGGCGGGCATCGCGCCCCGGCTGTCCTATCGCGTTCCGAACGCTCTTCAGAACGACGGCACCATGCTGTCGGTGAATCTGAGCTTCGCTGAGATGGACGATTTCGGGCCCGTGCAGGTGCTCCAGCAGGTTCCCGGCCTGAAGGAGCTGTACCAGGCGCGCAAGAAGCTGAACGACCTGCTGACCAAGCTCGACGGCAACGATGAGCTGAGCGCGCTGCTCGGCGATGTCATCGCGAGCACCGAGAAGCAGGACGACCTTCGCAAGGCGTTGGCGGCGCCGGCGGCAGATCAGCCGGCCCAGGACTGATCGGCCCAGTCGGACAGAACGGAACAGATAGCCATGAGCGAAACCGCACTCACGCCCGCCGACGCGTCCGTGTCCTTGCTGGACCGCATCGTCAGCGAGGGCAAGCTTGCCATCACCGACAGCCAGAAGCCGCATGCGCGCGACCTGCTGGCCGAGTTTGTCGACCAGGTCCTGAGCACCACCGGCAAGGTGCCGGGCGACGTCGTGGAGGCCATCAAGGCCCGCATCGTCCAGATCGACCAGCTGATCTCGGATCAGCTGAACCATGTCGTGCACGCGCCCGAGTTCCAGGCGCTCGAAGCGTCCTGGCGCGGTCTGCGCCACCTTGTCATGAAGTCGGAGACGGGCACCCGGCTGAAGATCCGGCTGCTCAACATCAGCCGCGACGAGGTTCAGCGCGACCTTGAAAGCGCCGTCGAATTCGACCAGTCGGCACTGTTCAAGAAGATCTACGAGGAAGAGTACGGCACCTTCGGTGGCGCCCCTTACAGCGTCCTCGTCGGTGATTTCTACTTCGGCCGCCATCCGCGTGACATCGCGCTGCTGGAGAAGATCTCGAACGTCGCCGCGGCGGCTCACACGCCCTTCATCGGCGGCGCGAGCCCGCTGATGTTCGACATGGAGAGCTTCACCACGCTTGGTGAGCCGCGCGATCTGGCGAAGATCTTCGATAGCACCGAGATGGCGAAGTGGCGCGACTTCCGCCGCTCGGAAGACAGCCGCTACTGCTCGCTGGTGCTGCCGCGCGTGCTGCTGCGTCTGCCGTACGGCGCCGCGACCAACCCCGTTGAGGGCGTGGCCTTCGAGGAGGAGGTGAGCGGCACCGACCATTCGCGTTACCTTTGGGGCAATGCTGTCTGGGCGTTGGCCGAGCGCATGACGGCAGCCTTCGCCACCTACAATTGGTGCACGGCGATCCGCGGCGCTGAGGGTGGCGGCAAGGTCGAGGGCCTGCCCACCCACACCTACCGCACGGCGGATGGTGAAGTGGTCATGAAGTGCCCGACCGAGGTGGCAATCACCGACCGCCGCGAGAAGGAGCTGTCGGACATGGGCTTCATCAGCCTGGTCCACTGCAAGAACACCAGCTACGCGGCGTTCTTCGGCGGCCAGACCTGCAACCTGCCCATCGTCTACGATACGCCGGAAGCCAACGCGAATGCGCGGCTGTCCTCCGTGCTGCCCTACATGCTCGCGGCTTCGCGCTTTGCCCACTATCTGAAGGTGATCATCCGCGACAAGATCGGCAGCTTCCAGGACAAGGGCAGTATCGAGACCTACCTGAACCGCTGGCTCAACGGCTACGTGCTGCTGATGGACAATGCGGGGCAGGAAGCGAAGGCGAGTATGCCGCTGCGCGAAGGCCGCGTGGATGTCTACGAGGTTGCGGGGCGCCCCGGCTCCTACCGCGCCACGGTCTATCTGCGCCCACACTTCCAGCTCGAGGAGCTGACGGCTTCGATCCGTCTCGTTGCAGATCTCCCGGCGCCTGGCGCCGGCTGATCTTCACCTGTCCAGATCTCGATCGAAAGAAACCTGACCCATGCCTGATATTCTTCTCGACGTTGGCGACACTTCAGCGTTCAAGGGCGAGTCGCTCATCGAAGGGTTTGAGGACCTGATCGTGTGCGAGTCCTTCAGCTTCGGCGCAACGCAGCCGCTCGACCTTGGCCGAGGCACCAACCGTACCGCCGGCACAATGTCGATCAGCGAGATCCAGCTCTCGCGCCAGCACGACCTCTCCTCCACGCCGCTGCTGCACGCGATGTTCTCGGGCAAAGTGTTCGAGAAGGTGAAGATCAACTTCCTCAAGGCCGCGAGCAATTCAGATCAGGCTAATGATCTGTTTCTTGTGGTCGAGCTGAGTGAAGCGATCTTCTCTAGCGTCTCCTACTCGGGCGCGTCCGGCGGTAGCGTGATGAGCGAGTCGATTTCGATCGGCTTCGTTGCGATCGAGTTTGACTACAAGGTCCAGAAGCCGGAAGACGGTACGCTTGAAGGCTCCATCAAGGCGTCCTTCAACCTGCTCACGCAGAAGTCCTCCCAGGGCTGACGCTGACCGGGCGGCGGCATGATCGGTCCTCGCTACGCGCCGGGCTGCCTGCCGCCGCTCCTGGAGCGTCTGATTGACGTCGAGCTGTCGGAACATTCCGACCGGCTCGACGCCAACCGCCTCCAGGGTTCCGATTTGCGCGCTTCTGTCGCGCGCGCCATCGCCCGCTTGCTCGACACCCGCCGCCACGTGCCGCTGGCGGAGGCAGCTGCGGGCGGTCCGCTCACGGTCCTCGACTACGGCATTCCCGATTTCGGCAATCGCTCACCGCTGGATCCGGAAGCGCGCCTGCTGCTGGGGCTTGCGATCAGGCACGCCATCCGCGCCTTCGAACCGCGCCTGAAGGAGCCGAGCGTCGAGGTGGTCTTGCCCGTCGCTGCAGGACGGGATCTCGAAGTGATCGTCACCGGCCAGATCTTCGACGGCCGCATCACCGAACCCGTCGTGTTCCGTCGCACGCAGGCCGGCGATATCTCGGATATGGAGCCAGATGGCGTCGGGTGACGAACTGCTGGAATACTACCAGCGCGAGTTGCACTATCTCCGCCATGCCGGCGCTGATTTCGCGCGCAGCTATCCGAAGGTGGCGTCCCGCCTTCAGCTTGGCCCGGAAGGCACGCCGGACCCCCATGTCGAACGCCTGATCGAGGCCTTCGCCTTCCTCACCGCGCGCGTCCAGCGCACCATCGATGGCGAATTTCCGCGCCTGACGGAGGCGCTGCTCGGCACGCTCCACCCGCAACTGTCGGCGCCCATCCCGGCGATGGCCGTCGCGCGCTTCGCCGTCGCGGAGCCGCCCCCGGCCGGGGCTGTCCTGCCGCGCGGCCTTGCGGTCGCCGCCACCACCGAGGACGGCCTGCGCTGTCGCTTCCGCACCAGCTATGCCACGACGCTCTGGCCCATCCATCTTGAGACGCCCGACCACGTCGCCTCGGATCGCTGGTCCTTCCTGGACCGCGAGCGAGCCGCCAGCGTCGTGCGCCTGCCGATCCGTGCGCTGCCAGGCGGGCTCAAGGCCATGGGTGGTGCGGTGCTGCGGCTTTTTCTCGGCGGCGCACCCGGACCTGCACTGCGCCTCGCCGACACGCTGATGGCCGATTGCGATAGGGTCGCCTTCGTCTGCGGCGGCGGACGGGTGATCCTGCCGGTCAAGGACGTGCTTCGCCAGGTCGGCTTCGAGGATGACGAAGCGCTGCTGCCGGAAACGCCGCAAGGCCATCCCGCCTACCGGCTGCTGCAGGAATACCTGAACTTCCCTGAGAAGTTCCGCTTCCTCGACCTCACGCTGCCCACGATCGCGCAGCTGGCCGACCTTGAAACAGAAGGATCGCTCGAGGTTCTGTTCCTGCTCCGCAGTGCGGCGCGTGGTGGCCTGTCCCTGTCGCAAGACAGCTTCCAACTTGGCTGCACGCCGGTGATCAATTTGTTCCCGCACGGCGCCGATCCGATCCGGCTGGACTATCGCCGCGGCGAGTATCGCGTGGTGCCGGATGCGCAGCTGGAACGTGTGACCGAGGTCCACTCCATCACCGCCGTGACCGGCAACAGCCCGCTCGGCGAACGCCGCATCGAATACGCGCCCTATTTCTCCATCGACCATCGGCGCGAGCAGGAACTGCCGGAATGCTTCTGGCTCGCGCGGCGCATGCCAACCGACCGCGAGGAGGTTCGCGGCACCGACACCTGGCTGTCCTTCGTGGACCTCACCCTGCGGCCAGCCAGCCCGTCCGATCAGACCATTCTCGTGCAGACGCTCTGCACCAACCGCCTGCTCGCCGAACAGGTCCCTGTCGGCGCGGTGCTGGAGCCGGAGCAGCCGGCCAGCGGCGCCGTCGGCACGCTGATCACGTCGCCCACCACCCCGCGGCCCGCGCCGGCACCTGGCAGCACGCCGTGGCGCCTGGTCTCGCAGCTCTCGCTCAACCATCTCTCGCTGATCGACGGGCCAGGCGCGCTCACGGCGTTGCAGGAAATTCTGCGCCTGCATGCGCCCGAACTCGACCCGGCCGCGGAGCAGCAGATCCAGGGGCTGCGCGACCTTTCCTGCCGCCGGCTGGTGCGTCGTGTCGGCACAGGCGTCCGAACTGCGCCGGTCAGCGGCCTGGCCATCGACCTGCGGGTGGATGAACGCCACTTCGCGGGCGGCAGCGCCTTGCTGATGGCCAGCGTGCTGGAGCGGTTCTTCTCGCTCTATGTCAGCCTCAACACCTTCACCGAGGTGTCGGTGAGCAGCGTGCAGCGACGAGGCACCTGGCATCGCTGGCCGCCGCGCCTCGGCGCTGCCATCACCGCATGAGCGACGCGCAGGCGGGGCAGCAGGGCACGATCGGAGACCGTCTTGCGACGCGCCCGGCGAGCTATGGCCTGCTGCCGGCCCTTTCTCTTCTCGAGCACTTCGCAACGCTCGCCGGCTCTCCCCGGCTTGGGGAGGAGCGGACGCCGCAGGACGCGGCCGTGCAACTGGCGCCCCGCCCGACCCTCGCCTTCCCGGCCTCGGAAGTGGACAGCATCGCGCTGGATCCCGATGGCCGGGCACGGCTCACGACCCGCATCGCCGGGCTGCTTGGCCATGGTGGGCCGTTGCCGGACTGGGTCACGGAAGAAATCACGCAGCGCATCCGCCGCGGCGACCGGGCGGCGGTCGCCTTCCTGCACATCTTTGAGCAGCGTCTGCTGACCATCGGCTACCGCGCCGCCGCGCAGACCCGCCTCGGCACCGCGTTGCGCCCGCCGGATTCCAGCGTGGGCGGACCCATCCTGCACGCGCTGCTCGGCCTCGGGACGCCTGGCATGACGGGGCGGCTCGGAATCCCCGACCGCGCGCTGCTGGGCTATGCGGGGCTCCTGACCGGCCAGGCGCGCTCCCGCGGTGCGCTGGAAAGGATGCTGCGCGACTATCTCGGCGTGCCGGTCGCGGTGGTGCCCTTCACCGGGCGCTGGCTGAAGCTCGAACCCGACGACGTGACGCGCCTTGGTGTGTCCGGGGCGAACAACCGTCTCGGCCAGGATGCCCTGCTCGGGAGGCGCGTCTGGGACCGGCAGAGCTGCTTCACGCTGCGCGTGGGCCCGCTGGAGCCGACGGAATACGAGACCCTCCTGCCCGGCGGTCCCCGGCATCGCAGCCTGCTCGCGCTGACGCGTTTCTTTGTCGGGCCCGGGCTCGATGCCGAGTTGACCCTGCAACTGCGGCCGCATCGGATCCAGCCGCCACGGATCCGCACGCGCGGACCAGGCGCCCGCCTCGGCCTGACCACCTTCCTCGTCGGACGGCCCGACACGCGCGCCAGCGGCGTCGTGTCGCTGTCCATGCGAGACATCCCAGCGACGCTTCCCGCGGAGACTTCCTCATGAGCGGCAACCTGCGCGACCTCGTCGCCCGCCTCGCGCCATCCAGCCGCAAGTCTTTGGAGCGCGCGGTGAATGCCTGCGTGCTGGCGACGCACTTCGCCGTGGAGCTGGAGCATGTGATGCTCGAGCTGCTGCGGCCGCCCTGCCAGGACTGGCAGGCGATCTTGCGCAGCTACGAAATCGACCCTGCGGCGGTCGAGGCGGATCTCACCAAGGCCCTCGCAGCCCTGCCGCGCGGCAATTCCCGCACGCCGAGCTTCCGCCCGCTGCTGGCCGAGGCCATGCAGGAAGCCTGGATGATCGCCTCGATCGGGCTTGGCGCGGTGTCCGTGCGCTCCGGCGCGCTGCTGCTCGGCATCCTGCAGCGCGACGCCTGCCGCACCGCCGCCGTTGCCGCCTCCCCGCTGCTGCTGAAGATCCCGCAGGAGCACCTGGCCGCGAACCTGAAGGAGATGCTCTCGGTCGTTCACGAGGACGGGCCCGCCGGCGCGGCGCCCGCCGCCGAGGGCGGCGTGGCACGCGGCGGGGCGCTCGATCTCTATACGACGGATCTGACGGGCGCGGCCCGCGCGGGGCGGCTTGACCCGGTGCCGGGGCGGGAAGCGGAAATCCGCCAGCTCACCGACATCCTTATGCGCCGCCGCCAGAACAACCCGATCCTCACCGGCGAGCCGGGTGTCGGGAAGACAGCGGTGGTCGAGGGCTTCGCCCAGCTCATCGTCTCCGGCCAGGTGCCCGAGAAGCTGAAGCGCGTCGTGGTGCGCGCGCTCGACATCGGTCTGTTGCAGGCCGGCGCCGGCGTGAAAGGCGAGTTCGAGCAGCGCCTGAAGGCCGTCATCTCGGAAGTGGTGGCGGCCCCGATGCCGATCATCCTGTTCGTCGACGAGGCCCATACGCTGATCGGGGCGGGCGGCCAGGCGGGGCAGGCAGATGCGGCCAACCTTCTGAAGCCTGCGCTGGCGCGTGGCGAGTTGCGCACCATCGCGGCCACGACCTGGGGCGAATACAAGCGCTATTTCGAGAAGGACGCCGCGCTGGCGCGCCGCTTCCAGGTGGTGAAGGTCGCCGAGCCGGATGATGCCACCACCCGCGTCATGCTGCGCAGCGCAACGCCGCGGCTTGAGGCGCATCACGGCGTGCGCGTGACGGAAGAAGCGGTGGCGGCGGCTGTCGCGCTCTCCTCCCGCTACATCAGCGGGCGCCAGCAGCCCGACAAGGCGATGTCCGTCCTCGACACGGCCTGCGCCCGCGTTGCGGTCTCGCGCGATGCCGTCCCGGGCGTCATCGCCGATGCGGCCAGCACGCTGGAGGCGCTGGCCGCAGAGAGCACGCGGCTGCAGCGCGAGATCGAGGAAGGCCGGGATCATCGCGCGCAGCTTGATACGCTGGCGGCGTCGCAGGCCGCGACCGAGCGCGCCCATGCCGAGCAGACGGCGCGCTGGGTGGCAGAGCGCGAGGCCGCGCTGCGCATCCGCCAGCTGATGGAGGATCCCGCCGTCACCAACCGTGCCGACGCACTGCACGCCGCGCGTGCGCGCTTCGCGCAGCTGCATGGCGAAGCGCCGCCGCTGGTGGCGTTCGAAGTGGACGGGCCGGCCGTGGCCGAAGTGGTCGCCGGCTGGACCGGCATCCCGGTCGGGCGGATGGTGCGCGACGAGATGACCGCGATCCTCGATGTCGAGGAACGCCTGATGGCGCGCGTCGTCGGCCAGCCGCACGCCATCGCCATGCTTGCGCGCCGCATGCGCACGTGGCGCGCAGGCCTTGCCGAGCCGGGCAAGCCCGCGGGCGTCTTCCTGTTCTGCGGCTCGACCGGCGTCGGCAAGACCGAGACGGCGCTGGCTATCGCCGACCAGCTTTTCGGTGGGGAGCGCGGCCTCACGGTCATCAACATGTCGGAGTTCCAGGAGCCGCATACCGTTGCGCTGCTGAAGGGCGCCCCGCCCGGCTATGTCGGCTATGGCCAGGGCGGCGTGCTGACGGAAGCGGTCCGCCGCCAGCCCTATTCGGTCGTTCTCCTCGACGAGATCGAGAAGGCGCATCCCGATGTGACGGACCTTTTCTACCAGGTCTTCGACAAGGGTCGCCTGGAGGACGCCGAGGGTATCGAGGTGGATTTCCGCCACTGCGTCATCATCATGACTTCGAATCTCGGCACGGATGCGATCGATGCGACGCTCGCTACGGCCGAAGGCGCCGTGCATGCGGACATGCTCGCCGCTTCCGTGCGGCCGGAGTTGCTGCGCCGGTTCAAGCCGGCCTTCCTGTCGCGCTGCACGGTCGTGCCCTACCTGCCGCTTGGCGAGGAACAGATCGCGCAGATCATCGGCCTGAAGCTGGATCGCGTGCGGGCCCGTTTCGTCGAAAGCCACCGCGCGACGCTCGACCTCGCGCCCGAGATCGAGGGCTGGCTGCTGCAGCGCTGCCTGGAGACAGAGGGCGGCGCGCGGGCGATCGACCAAGCGATGGAAAACTCGATCCTGCCGGCGCTCTCCTCGGCTGTGCTGGCGCGCATCGCCGATGGCACGCCGTTCGACGCGGCGCGCGTCGCCTTCAATGAGGCCGGGCGCATCGAAGTGACCCTGACCGCGGGCGGTGCATGAGCAGCTCTCTCTCGCAAGACAAGCGCCAGGCCGAACAGTATCTCGCCATCAAGACCACGGCGGGCGACCAGAAGCTGCAGATCGTCTCGATCTCCGGCGCCGAGCGCCTGTCCACGCCCTATGCCTACGACATCGAGCTGTACACGACGGTGGACGGCCTATCCTGGGAGGATCTGGTCGGCTCCGAGGCGACGGTGACGATCAACGGCACGGGCCAGGCATCGGATACGCGCCACATCCACGGCATCTTCAGCGAATTCGCCCTGGCGGGTTCCTGGGATGGCGCCAAGCGGACCTATTTCCGCGCCACCCTGGTGCCGCCGCTCGCCTTGCTGGACCTGCGTCAGGATTGCCGCATCTTCCAGAACAAGAGCGCGCTCGACATCATCAAGCAGGTGCTGTCGGACGGCGGGGTGAGCGACCTGGATCTGCGGGTCACCGCCACCTACCAGCCGCGCGACTACTGCGTGCAATGGCGCGAAACCGATCTGAACTTCATCCTCCGGCTGATGGAGGATGAGGGCATCTTCTTCTGGTTCGAGCATGCGGACGGCGTCGCCAAGATGGTGCTCGCGGACGATGCGGATGGCCACAAGGACCTGCCCGTCGTGCCCGCGGTGACCTTCTCGGGCGTGACGAGCCTGCCCTTCCAGGACGACCAGGTGCAGGATTGCAGCCTTGCCATGCGGATGGTGCCCGACGCGGTCGGCGTGGATTCCTGGAGCTTCGAGACGCCCTCGACCGCGCTCTATGCGAAGAAGACCGGGAAGGCGTCGAAGAACACAATCAACGACTGGTGGCACCTGCACGACGACAAGACCAAGGGCGAGAAGCTCGCCGGCATCAGGCTCGGTGCCTATGAGGTTGAGAAGAAGCTGCTGCGCATCCGCGGCAACAACCGCTATTTCCGCTGCGGCGGCAAATTTGCCCTATCCAAGCATCCGGAAAGCGCGCTGAACGGCTCCTGGGTGGTGATGGAACATCGGATCGAGGCCACGCCCGAGGAGTTCCGCTTCGAACTGAGCGCCTTCTCCGCCACCACTGTCTTCCGCGCCGCGCGCGTCGCTCCGCGCCCGACCATCGCCTCCACCCAGACCGCCATCGTCACCGGGACGTCCGGCGAGGAGATCGAGACGGACAAGTACGGGCGCGTGAAGGTGCAGTTCCACTGGGACCGCCTCGGCAAGAAGGATCAGAACAGTTCCTGCTGGATCCGCGTGGCGCAGGGCTGGGCCGGCACGGGCTGGGGCGCGCTGTTCATCCCGCGCATCGGGACCGAGGTCGTGGTCAGCTTCCTCGACGGCGACCCAGACCGGCCGCTGATCACGGGCTGCGTCTACAACGCCGAGAAGACCGTGCCGACGACTCTGCCAACGGACAAGACGAAGTCCACGATCAAGACCCGCACCTCGCCGAACGGCGCCGGCAAGTTCAACGAGATCCGCTTCGAGGATAAGGCCGAGAATGAGGAGATCGCGATCCAGGCGCAGAAGGATCTGACGCTCAAGGTGCTGAATGACCGCACCGGCACCATCACCAATGACGACACGCTGACGGTGGATGGCAAGCAGACGATCACGGTGAAGATGGATCGGACCCTCGAGGTGACCGAGGGCAACGAGACCCACACGGTCAAGGCCGGCACGCGCAGCGTGAAGGTGACGGGCGACGAGACCCACGACAACGCGGCGAAGTTCACCCACACGGTGGATGGCGACTACGCGCTGACCGTGAAGGGCAAGATGAGCATCGACGTCACCGGCGGCCTGACCATCAAAGCCGAGAAGATCACGATAACATCCGAGTCCGGCGAGATCAGCGTCGAAGCCGCGACGAACCTCAAGCTGAAGGGCACTCAGGACCTCAACGCCGAAGCTGGCGTGAACTTCTCCGCCAAGGGCGCTCAGACGAAGATCGAGGGATCAGCGCAACTCGACATCGAATCGCCGATGGCCAACTTCAAGGCAAGCGGCATGGGCGAGGTCAGCGCGGGCGGCGTCCTCACCGTCAAGGGCGGTATCGTGAAGATCAACTAGGCGATGCTCCGATGGCCCTGATCGATTGCGACGGGCTGTGCGGCATGGCCGATCCGGCGCTGCTCGCGCGGGCGAGTGGTCTGCCGAAGCCCTCCGCGCTCGGCATTCCCAGCGGCATGGTGCAGGACCTTGCCGCGCGCGCGGCGCTGCCCCCCAACCTGAACGATAGGGCGAGCGCCGCGGCGCTTGCGGCGCTGCCTGCGGTCGGTGGCGGCAGCTCGCTGGCGCGCGGTACGGCGCTGTTCTCCAGGATGCGCGACCGCGTGCAGGGCGCGACCGCAGCGGCCGACGCGTTGCGCCAAAGGGCCGGCGGAGTGCAGCAGGATGCCGCGGCCGCGCTGGCCTCCAGGGTCTCAGCACCCAAGGCACAGGCCCTCGCGGCCATTGAGGCCGCGCGCAAGGCCGCAGAGGATGCAAAGGCACAGGCGGCGGCCGTCGAGCAGGCGGTGCGGGACGGCCTGGCGAAGGGCCAGACGGATGTGGCGGCGATGGTCGCCTCGGTGCAGGGCGAGGCCGGCAAGCTGACTGGCATTGCCCTGAAGATGAGCGAGGCCGCCAAGGCACGTGCGGCGGCCCTGGAAGCCCAGATCCGCGAGCAGTTCGCCAAGGCGGACGCCATGGGCGCCGAGCTACAGGCCCGCGCTGCCGCGCTGCCGCCGCTGCCTGCCGTGCCGCCCATGACGCCACCGCCCATGACGCCACCGCCGGTGCCAGTCGCGCCCTCGGCCATGGCAGGTCTCGCCGCGGGCGACGCGACCAACCCGGCAGCGACGGCGCAGGACCGCTGGGCTTCGCTACAAGGCGGCATGGCCAGCGGCATACCCACCGCCGGCCTGCCGGCGCTGCCGGCTGGCGGTGCCGGCGAAATGCCGGCCTGGCCAGGCTGGGGCAGCGTTGAGGTGCCGGATGTCGCCGACTCGCGCGCCAGCATGGCGGCGGCACCTGCGGAGCGCTGGGCCTCGCTGAGCGCCGGGCTCGGCACGGCCGTGCCGACGACGCTGCCCATGTTCAACTTCAACACGGCGGATCCGTGGGGCAGGATGTGGACCATGGCGACCAGCGGCGCGGGCTGGCCGACGCTGCCGCCGCTGCCGGAACTGCCGCCCCTGCCGGCGCCGCCCGAGATCTCGATCCCGCCGCCGCCGACCGATGCGGCCGCCATGGCCGCGCTGGCCTCCGCGGCGGCGATGTTCCGCGATCGGTTCGGTCGCAGCCTCGCCGCGCCCGGCGCGATGGACGATCTGGCCGAGACGATGGAGAGCCTGGACGACTGCCTATCCGACCAGTCGCCGATCGATCCTGACACCCTTTCCCGGTTGTCGGAGTGGGGCGCCCTGGCGTCCTCGGTCGACGCAGTGCGCAACAGAATGGGGATAGACCTCTCACGGCCCAATACGGGCGATGCCTTTCGACGCGCCGTGTCGGATCAGCAGGCCGCGCTGGCCGAAGGTGTCGCGGCCTGGCAGGAGCAGCGGGCGCAGGCTGTCTCGGGTTGGTTGTCGCTCGCACAGGCCGCAACCGCGCTCGACATGCCAGTCAACGGGGCCGGCGCGTTGGGGAATCTCGGCCAAACGATCAACGGACTCACCTCATTCAGCCTGCCTTCGATCGGCGACATGGCGCAGCTGGGATCGCTGCTGTCCGCGCTGGATTCGCTGCGCAACATCAGAAGCACCTTCGGCATCAACGCACTGAGCGATGGCGCGGCCTCGCGCCTGCAAGGCATCGCGGACCAGGTGCGCAGCAACCTCGACGGTCAGATGGGTGGCTTCGCGACGATGGCCTCCTCCGCGCAGGGGATGACGCATGCGGCGCTGGAGCGCTTCGCGCAGATCGACCGCAGCCAGGCACCCGATCTCGGGCTCCAGTCGCTTTCGGCCGAGGCGTCCCCGCTGATGACCCAAGCCCCTGCCGCGCTTGGTGCGCTGAATGCCGCGCAGGCTATCCGGCAGCGGCCGATGACGCGCCCGGGACGCGGCTTTCCGCGCCGGTCCCGTAGGGGCTGATTTTCGCGTCAAACGGTCCGGCGAGGTCGCACGGACACTGCCGACGCTACGCTCGTTCGAGCGCGATCACAGAGGCCCGATACTGCATCGCCGCCCGCGCATGCACCCGCACGAGCCAGGGATGCTCCTCGGCCCCCAGCAATCGAAGCCCGGATTGCGCCGCGGTCCAGGCGCCGAGATCGGGCATTGCTGCCTCCGCGCGCCGCGCGCCAATCCAGGCCTCGGGCGGTGTCGCGGTCGGCGACCAATCGCAAGGCGTTGCGAGCACCAGCTTCCCGCCTGGGCGCAGCAAGGCGGTGGCACTGCGCAGCAGCGCCGCCGGATCGGCAACGCAGTCGAGCAGGTTCAGCGCGACCACCAGGCCCGCAACGCCATCGGCCACCGGCGGTGCAACCGCATCGGCCAGCCAGACCTCCGCCATCCCGCGCGCCGGTGGCGCCGTGACGACATGCCGCTCGGCATAGGCCGTCCCGGCCATGCGAAGGGGATAGGCCTGGCGCCCGCCGCGCAACGCCCGCGCGGCGAAGCGGGCCAGCGGCGCCGAGAGATCGAGGCCCAGCACCGGCGCGTCCAGCCATTCCGCAAGGCATCGCGCGACACCGCCGGCCGACGCGCCAAGCTCGACCACCGGTCCCGAAACCTCGCCTGCCAGCTTGAGGCCTGCCGCCGCCAGTGCCGCGGCCTGGCCGGGCGGTGGCCCCTCGGTGTCCGCTGCGTCAGCCCAATGGTCGCGCACATAGCCCGAGAGGTGCTGGCGCATGGCATCGAACCAGATGCCCGGCGGTAGCATCCCGCCCATCAGGTCTGCGACCGCATGCGAGAGATCGTCGCGCGCCAACAGATAGACGCCCGCCTCCGCCAGATAGCGCGCCACGTCGGGCACCAGCAGCGGCAGGTGATCCACCACTGGATAGCGCGCCCCACAGGCCTCGCAGCCGAGCACGCCCTGGCCGGACGCCGCTTCCCAGGCCGCAACGACCAAAGGGGACGACCTGCCGGCCACGCGGCAGGCGGGGCAATGCGGCGCGAAGACCCCGGCCTGGCCCGGTTGCAAGCCTTACCCCCCGATCAGCACGGTGGGGCAGCCGGGCGGCAGGATCTTGCCCGTCGGGCTCGGGATCGGCGCGACGCAGCTGGCATGCAGCGTCATGTCACCCACCCGCGCGGCCGGCAGGCCGCCGATCAGCACGGTGGCAGACCCCAGCGAGACCATGCCGGGCCCGCCCGGGACACAGCCCGGCAGCATGCAGGGCGCCGTCTGGCTGGTGACGGTGGCGGCCGGCTGGCTCCCGATCAGCACGGTGGCCACGCCCTTGAGCAACGCCAGTGGCAGTGCGGGATGCGGCACGGCGGTCGGCACCGGCGCGGGGGGATGCATGGGCGAATGGCAGTGCGGCGCATCCTGCTGGACCATGTCCCCGACGCGCGCGGCGGGGTTGCTCATCGGCTGCGCCGCTGGCCCGAGCCCTCATCGGCCGAGCCCGCACCCAGCAGCCGCGTTGTCAGCGCGGGATCCTGCATCAGCTCCGCCAACAGCTGCGGCAGCGGCATCGCGCCCCAGCTGATCGCGCGGCGGACCAGCAGCGGGACGGGGCTGTGCGGCTCCGTCCGCTCGAGATAGCCGGCCACCGCCTCCAGCATGCGATAGGCCTCGTCGCGCGAGGAAATGCGGCCATTGGCGGCCGGTATCGGCGCCGCATCGGTCGGCATGGGCGCGTCCTCCTCTGTGGCGGGCCGGTGCGGCTCCTGCGGTGTCTGTTCGGCTTCAGGCGCGGCGCCCTGCATGTGGAGCTGGTCGGCGTCGATACCCCGCCGCAGCAGCAGCGGACGCAGCCAGATCGCCATGGCCGACAGCACACCGGCGAAGCGGCTGAAGCTGGCCCCGCGCCCGTCCTGCAGCATGGACAGCGTGGCCTTCAACCGATCGAGCGCCGCGCGGCAAGCCATGACATGGATCGCCAGGGTCCGATAGAACTCCGTCCCGGTGCGCTCGACGGCAGCATCGAGGACGGCGATGGTCATCTCTGGCGGCCGGCCTCCGGCGGGTTTGCGCGTGGGCTTGGAGTCGGAGGCCGCCCCCCCGCGCAGCGCGGAGATGCGGTCCTGCCAAGTCGGCTCCAGATCCTGATGCATGGCAATGCGCGTGCCCACCGCCAGTTCCGCGAGCCGCCCATCGAGCCAGAGGAAGATGGCCTCGCGCGGGTCATCCTCATGCTCCGGTTCGCGGCGCGGCCAGAGCACCGGCCAGCAGGCTTCCGAAAGCAGGGCCAGGAAGTCGAGCGCCTGCGAGAGGCGGCCGAGGCCATCACGAGCCGCCACGGCTTCGACCAGCCAGCTGGCGACCTGGAGATCCTTGGAGCGCTGCGACAGCACTTCTGCGCAGAGTTCCGCAGTGCCGTTCCAGTCGGCGACCTTCAGCTTGGCGATCCAGATGCCGCGGGAGGCTCTCTGGTCATCCTCCCGCCGCAGCTCGCGGATACGGTCGATCACCGGATCGTAGCGCAGGTCAGGGCCGCCCGGATCGGCGCCCTCGATCGGCGCGAGAAGCGGCGCGACGTCGTCCAGCGTGATGTTCATCCCGGCGGACGCCCGGCCGGCCGCGCGCCTGCGGCGGGAGGGGGCGCCGCTGCTGGGCGCAAGGGCGAGGGCGGCCGCTGCGCTGGCCGTGGCGCTGGCTGCGCGGGCTCCGGCAGCAGAAGGTCTGACGCAGGCGCGCTGCGCGGCAGCTCGGGGAAGGCCAGTCTGTCGCCTTGGGCACCAGCCGCAGCGCGCAAGGCGACATCGACGAAGAGCCGCGCTGGCGGTTCATTCGAAGCGGTGCCGTCGGCTAGGCTCGTCAGGATCTCGAAGGCCAGAACATGCGGCTGGCGGCCCGGCCCTGGTGCCCAGTCGGAGTTGCGTGGGCGGTGCTGGCGCAAGGCGGTCACCAGGGCCCAGGGGTCGGCAAAGGCGACCGTCGCGGTCCGGTCGCGGACTTCGATCCGCGGTGCCGTGCCGCCACCCACTGGCGTGCGGGGCGCGTTCTGCGCCCAACGGAAGCTGAACCGGAGCGGCTCACCCACCCGCCAGACCAGCGGGCGCCGTTGCGGGTCGTTGCTGGCGACGTCGCCGGCGACGATCAGCCATTCGATCACTTCGTGGCCGCCATTCTCGCGGGCCTGCAGAACGCGGAACTGCGGTGTGATGTAGAGCGCCGCCTCCGTATTGCCCGGCAGTCCGAGCAGGGCGCCCATCACCGGGCGCAGCTGCTGCATCGTCTCCACGAAGCGGCGGATACGCTGATGCCCCGCGGAGGCGTCGTCGAAAGCCGACAGCGCCCCCACAAGGTCCGCAGCAACCGTGTCGAACACGCGGTAGAAGGCCGCGACATCCTCGGCCGTGGCATGCGGCCCAGCCGCCAGGAGCGCGGGGTTGAACGGATAGCGGCCGTCCAGATGAAGCTGCCACGCCCGCTCCACGTCCCGGTAGAGCTGGTAGGCGAGATTGGTCGCGGCCAGACTGCATTGCTGCGCCAGCTTCTCCCGCAGCTGCGCCTGCTGCGCCGCGAACCAGTTGGAGGCGCTGACGCGCGTGGCGCCAGACGGGCAGGCGCCCGGCCGCAGGCCGGGCAGGTCCTGCAGGATGAAGGTCTCGAGCGCCAGCACGGCACTGCCCGGCCGGCGCTGCGCCGCGGCGTCGAGGTCCGCCGAGATGCCGGCCCACAGTGCATGCCCGCCAGAGGCGCGGGCGCCTGGCATGTCGCCGCGCGCCACCACGGTCAGCACCGGCTCGGCCACGTCGCGCAGCAGCGCCGCCACCCGCTGCCGCCGGCGGTCCAGCGCGGCGGCCAGGCTGGTCATGTCGCCTTCACCGAACAGCAGCGCCACATCCATCGCCCCGCTGGTCCAGCTGTTCAGCGTCGCAGTATCGGGTTGGTACATCGGCTCTGCATTCAGCAGCGCGCCGGCGCGGTCGAACACTGCCGTCGCCTGCATGCCGAAGGCCGCCATCAGGCGGTTCGCCGCCGCCGGCGCCTCAGCTTGGCGCAGCCCCTCGGCCAGGCGACGGAAGACCGGGGCGGCCAGCGCGGTGCTGGCTGCCATCGCTTGCAGTTCAGCCTCTCGCACGCCACCCGGCAGGTCCGACGGAAGGCCGATCTGGGCGCGGCGCACGGCATCGAAGACCGACGCCACAAGGCGCTCCTGCGCCACGGTTCGCACGCCGCGCTGCACCTCGGGCGGCATGGCCGGCAGGTCGCGCGCCAGGAAGATGGCGTATTCGCCCACCATCCCGACCGCGATTTCGAGAGGTCGGGTGTCCCAGCGGACCAGACCCGCGCGCAGGTCCTGGCCACCCGAAGCGGTGCCGCCGGCCTGCATGAAGGCGCGCTCGTTCAGCGCGACCAGCCCGTCACGCAGCCTGATCGCAGCAGGAGAGAGCTCGATCCGGTTCCGCTCGCGCACCGGCACGGTGAGCGGCCCGATGATGGAAAGCTGGGGTTCTGCCGACACCACGCCGGCCAGCAGGCCGCGCGCATCGCTGATCACCGCGTCGCGGCTGGACGGGCCGAGAAGGGGCGAGTTGCCAACGAGGCGGAGCAGCTCGCGATAGGCCGGAGGCCCGACTTCGCTGCCGCTGAGGGAGATCCAGGTGCCGCTGCCCGATGTCAGCATCTGGTCGGCACGCGCCAGGGACTGCGCAATGCCGGCCACCAGCGTCGGCGCCTGCGCGCGCGCGCTGGCCGCATCGGACAGGGCATTGATCTGCCGCGCTGCTATGGCGATGCTCGCGCTCTCCGCAGCGCCGGCCAGGCGGCCGACATAGGCCGCGGACAAGGCACGCAGCCGGGGCTCCAGCGTGGCCCGCAGCCCGGCATAGTCGATCGGCCGCGCCGCATCGCCGAGATCGACGCCGCGCAGGCGGCGATTGGAGGGCAGCGTGGCAAAGTCCATGCTCTCCGCAACCGCGACATAGCCGGGCGGCAGGCGCACGCCATGGGTGAACAGCAACAGCTCGGCCAGGCCATCCGTCCCACCGGTCGCCTGCAGCCGGTTGAAGACCTCGACGTAGGATTCCAGCAGCAGCACATTGCCGATGAAGCGCCGGAATTGCTGCAGCTCCCCGCGTGCCGGCCCGTCGGTTTCGTCGAGATCCCCGGCCGCCAACGCCGCGGCGCGCCGCTCAAGCCGCGTCCGGATATCGCCCATCATCAGGCGCCAATGGCCCACCGCCAAAGCCACGGTGACCCGGTCCTTGAGGCTGTCGAGCCAGGCGATGGGGAAGAAAGGTTCCGACCAATCGGCGTCGATGCGGCCAACCGCGCGGATCGCCTGCGGCGCCCCGAGCGTCGTAACCGACGGTGCCGGTGCGCCCGGCTGGGCGGCGGTACGCTCTGCTTCCCGCGTGATGCGCACCGGGGCTTCCAGCGCGCGCAACGCAGGCAGGTAGGCCGACCGCAATTCCGCCAGCTGGTTCGCGCCGCTCCACAGCAGGAACAGCGCGAGCGCCGCGGCGGCGGCCGCCCCGCCGCGCCAGGCCATCTGCACGCGCGCCGAACCGCTGCCCCAGCGCTGCGCCGCCTTCGGCAGGCCTTTCTCGGCGAAGATCTTCTTCACGAAGACATCGCGCACGAAGGCGAGGGGCATCGCCTGCGGGGGCGGCGCGGCGACAGAGATGCCGGGCCGCGCATCGGCGACCAGCATCGGCACGCTGCTGGGCGCGGGCAGGCCCGCTGCGCCAGTGAACCAGACGCCGCGCAGGTGCAGCGCTTCCTGGAAGGCCGTGCGACGGAAGATGGCGCCTAGCGCGCTGGCCAGCGGCTGCCGCAGGCGGTCGAGCTCAGACGGGAGTTCCAGCGCCGCGCGCCCCGACTCGCCGCCCGGATCGGTCGCCGCCAGTTCGAGCGCCGCGGCCGCCAGCGCGTCCTGCACAGCGCCGATCGCCTCGTCGATCCATTCCGGGCGAAAGGCCGATTCCAGTGCATAGGGCAGAGACCAGCCAATGGCCTCCTGCCGGCGCAACTCCGGCATTGCCTCTGCCAGCGGGCGGAAGCCCGGGATGATGTCGCAGCGCGTGATGACGACCCAGACCGGAAGGCTGATCCCGAGCGCCCGCTGGGCCTGCCAGAGCCGGCCGTAGATCTGGATCATCTTGTCGTTCAGCGCACGCTGGCCGAGTGCGTCCGGACCGGCGAGATCGCTGGCCGAGATCGCCAGGACGATGCCATCAAGCGGCAGGGCGCCGCGACGAGAGGACAGGTCCTCCAGGAGCGCCGTCCAGGCCGCGTCCGCCACGCGGGAACCGCTGCTGCGCACGAAGGCCTCGCTCGCGACCTCGAGCATCACCGCATTGTCGTGGAACCACCAGGAGACGCCGACGGCCCGGCCGGTATCGGGATTGATGGTCTGCGTCGGCGCCCGGGCCGGCTCGGTTGCGGCGCACAGCGTGCTGAGCCCGCTGCCCTCCGGCGCAACAACCAGGAGCCAGGGCACCAGATAGGGGTTGCTCGAACCAGCGACGGAATCGCGATAGGTCTTGAGACCGCTGCGGAACGACGCCTTCATAACCGCAGGCGAGAGTTCCGGTTGCTCTGCAAGCTCCCCGTCCCGCGGCGCTGCGCCGGCGGGTGCGACCGCTTGGCCCGGCACTGGCGCCGCCGGAGAGGCCTTCCGTAGGCGGCGGTACAGGAACAGGCCGAGCAGCGCTGCGATGATCAGCAGCAAGATCAGCAGCGGCACCTCGAAGCCGCGCACCAGACTGACGAACCCGGCCATGCCCGCTACTCCGCCGCCCGCAGCACGGCCGTTGCCGCTGAGACAAGATCGCTCGTCATGACGAACCAGAGCACGCTGGAGACGAGCGCGAAGGTCCCGCCGATACCAAGCAGCGCACCGGTGCCGATGGTGATCCGCGACACACGTGCGCGCCGCTCGCCGCTGATGACATTGGCGATCGCGCCAGGCACGAGGCTCCGTCCGCCGAGCGTTGGATCCGCGGCGCGGCCGGCGAGCAGATCAAACAGCATGCGCGACAGCGCTTCGAGTTGCGGCGCATGCTCGGCGCCGCGGAAGCGCCCCCTGAAGCCGAGACCAATGGCTGCGAGATAGACGGAAGCTAGGTCAGCCTCCGCCTGGTCGCGGCGCTGCACCAGGGCGGCGATCTGCTCAAAGATCTGCTCGCCCGCAACGCGGGTGCCGAAGACGCGCTGTTCGAGAAGCCGATCACTCCAGGCGTCCCGGCCGCGCCATTCGATCTCGTGCAGGAAAAGATCGTCGGCAAGGGCGCACATCAGGAACTGCACTTCACGGAGTGCGGCGAGTTCGCGATCCGACATCGTCCGTCGCGCCTGGTCCCATTGCCGGCTCAGCACGGTCTCAAGCCGCGCGCTGATGCGCAGGGCCACCGCCTGGGCCGTCGTGCCGCCGGCCTGGGCGCCTGGCACCAGCAGGCTTATGTCCGCCTTGGCCTCTGCCTCGGCCTCTGCGCGCGCCTCGATCAGCAGAGCGTTGAAGGCCATGAAGTCGCGCAGCAGGCCGCCGAACCGGATGGTGCGGTCGGCGCGACGCGCTGGCTCGACCGGGACGAGGTCGGGCATCGTCAGGCCTGCACGAAGAGCATGATGTCCAACGGCCGCGCTTCTTCAGCCCGCGTGTCGGCGTTCCATATCTCGAGTGTTTCGGCTTCGGTCACATAGGCGCTGTCCGGCTGCACGGCAAAGACCAGCGTGCCGGGCGGCGTGGCGACGCCGATGTCGGTGGCTGCGTCCACCACGCGACGGGTCGCACCGCGGATGCGCAGGTTCCAGAGCTCCTGGCTGCGGTCGCGTGTGGCGATCAGCGCGCGTTCCATCCAGGCGCGCAGCGCGGCATCCGGGCGCCCCTGCTCGGCGCGAAGCCCAATCAGCATCTGCCCCTTCGTCCAAGCGGGATCGAGCGACAAGGTGAACTTCGGGCCTTCCTGCGCGAACCGCACGGGGACATAGGCACGCTGCGTCCGATCCAGCGCGCGCTCCACGGCGGCCAGAACCTCGTCGAAGGCCGCCATGGGATCGTCGTGATCGTAGCGCGGCGCAGCTTGCGGTACCTCGCCATGCGTCAGCGTCGAGAGCAGGCCGAGATAGCGGCAGAGCTCGACATAGAGCGTGAAGGGATGCGCCCGGCCGGAGGAGAGCAGAGCCTCGAGCGACGGCAGCCCGGCTGACAGCCCTTCCAGTTCCAGGCGCCCACGGTCGGCGGCCATTGCGCGCGCCGAAGGCTGGCGAGCGAAATGATGCGCCTTTTCCCGTGCGCGCCGCAGGACATCCTGCACCGCGCGCCATAGCGGCGAGCGGTCGGCGACGAATAGCGCCGGCGGCACGAAGGGCGTCTGCTGGAACACCCGCCCGTCATGCCCCAGCCGGAGCAGCGGGAGCGACACGAACTTGGCGGGCGGCCGCTGCCGCGGTGCTGTCGTCACATCCAACCCAAGGCGCGGGCGAAGGCGGCGCAGCGCGACGGGCAGGGCTCCGCCTGCGTCGTCCTCCACCTCCGGCGCTTCGACGACGTCGAAGCGCGGCAGCTCGCCGCCGGCGCCGGTGATGGAGCGACCGCCGGGCACGGTCAGGTGGATCGTGATCGGCGCGCGGGAAGCGGCTTCCTGGAACTCCCGCACCTCGATCTCCAGCGGCGGATCGCGGCCATCCACGTGCTGCACCGGAAGCCCATCCGGCAACAGCGCCTCGAGGTCGCGCACGCGCACCAGGCCTTCAGGGAGCACATTCGGGTCCAGCTGCAGCCGCGCGACACCCCAGGCATAGGGCGACAGCGTTGCGGCGAGCCACGCGCCGAGTTGATCCTGGCGCAGCACCATCTGCTGGAAGTGCTGTGGCGCGAGCGCCATGCCCTCTTCCCACAGCACGGCGCTGTCCGGCATCGCGGGCGCGGTCATGCCGGTGTGACCGAGAAGCCGGAGGCTTCGAGCACGACCAGGATATCGGTTTCGTTCTCCGTCAGCCGGTAACGATGCGGGCCTGGCGCGCGGTAGCGCGCGAAGAGGAACGCCGCGCGGTTGACCTGCGGGCGATCCAGCCAGCTGCGCGGCAGCAGTTGCCCAGGCACCACCTCCCAGCTGCGCACATCGACCTCGTCGCGGAAGTCGCGGCGCAGCTGCGCCTTGCGGCCGAACCAGTCCTCTGCGGTCATCTTCGCGACCTCCTCGATCAGGGTGCGGTTCCCGGAGAGATGGACGAGGTCCAAGGCGACGGGCGAATTCTCATTGATGCCTTCGGCCACGCGGATCTCGATCCTGCGCACGGCGACCCGCGTAGCGAACAGCAGGTCATAGGCTGCACAGCCGGGCAGCAGCGCCAGGGAAGCGACAGCAGCGATTGCGCGGCGGCGCGGAAAAGGGGTCATCAGCCGCCCTCCCTTGGCGGGGCCGGTTCGGTGACCAGCGTCGCGACGATGCCCAGCACGCGCTCCAGATGCGCCGCATAGGCCAGCGCGACGACGCTGTCGGTGAATGCAGGGCTGCGAACGTAGGTCCAGCTGCGCCCAGCCTCGTCCAGCTGGTCCACAAGCCGCACGGTGATACCCCGACCCTGCAGCGAGGCCGCGTAGCGCGTGGCCTGCTCGACATCGAGGAAGAAAGCGAGTTCGACGGCGAGGGCAGGCAGGGGCGGGCGCGCGCCCGCCGGCGGCGGCAGGACCTGGCGCACGGGTTCGGCAGGCGCGGCCGCAGGCTGCGGCGCTGCAGCGCCTGCCGGTGGCGCTGCGGGCGCGGACGCGGTGCCTGGTGCCGCGGTGCCGGCGGCAGGCGGGGCGGCATGCGCCATCACCGCGCGATCAGGCGCGGCGGGCGAAACCATCAGCACTCGGCCGCCCGACAGCACGGGCACCGGCGTATCGCCCGTCGGCGCAACACTACGACCGAGCGCGCGGTCCACCGCCTCGTCCGGATCAAGGCCCGCCAGTTCTTGGGTATCTACCCGCAGCACCGGATCCCAGCCGGGCACGGCTGGGCGCGCTGCATCGTTAGCGGCAGCACCCGCCGCCCCCTGGCGACCGCGCTGCGGCTGCGATCCCGCCTGCGCGCCCTTGTTCGCCACAGCTTGCAGAGGCGCTGACTGGGCAAGCGCCGATTGTGGCATGATGCCGGCCGCCACAATAAGCTTAAGGACGGGCTGCGCCGACTGGAACCCGCGCGGACCGATGATGACGACGAGAAGCACTGCCGCCACGAAGACGCAGACAATCAGGCCAAGGGCGGCAGCGATCACCGTGGGGCCCTTGCCCGCTACGTCTTGTCCGCCGCTTGCCATCCGTTGCCCGGCGCGTCCTGCTTCGCTCGGTCTGTAACAGACCATTCGTGGAGATATTACTCCCAAGCAAGCAATAGCGACGATTCGTTATAAAGTCCACTTCGGTCCCGCAAGGACAGCCAAAATACAACCTTGCACTCCGTTTCGATCCTGAAATCCAACCTTGAGTGGCGTCGCCCCGCATTGCGAATGCGCCAGCCGCGCGCGCCGCGCAGTTCAGGCCTTCAGGTGTTGAATCAGTACGCCACGTGCCGCCGTCAGCTGCGCCATGCGGCTGCTGTCGGCGGCGATGCCTGTATCGGGGTGGAAGATGCGGGCCAACTGCCGATACCGCCCTGTCACCAATTCCGGTGTGAGGCCCCATTCATTGGCGAAGCCCATCAGCCAGGCGGCCTGAGCCGCGGTGCGCGGTGGCTGTGGCAGCGCCTTTGGCGCCAAATGGTCCAGCGCCGTCCGCAACTGCGCATTCTCCTCGCGCAGCCGGGCGAGTTCGCCGTCGCGGTCCGAGGGCGTTGGTTCGGATGGCGCGGATGGTGCGGAAATGGGCGGCTTGTCTTCGGATTTCGGCTCGGTGGCGGTCTTCGCCTGGGGCTGTGGAGGCGCGCACATCGCCAACAGCGTGGCGAGCGCGATGCGGATCTCCTCGGGCGTGCTGCGGCTCGGCGCGGACAGACGGAGCCGCGGCAGCCAGAGCCTGCTCACCCTCTCCCCCGACGCGGAGACATGGCCCACGCGCTCGAAGCTGCCGGAGCCAGGATCGGGTAACGCCAGTTCGGGCCGCTCCTGGACCAGCAACAGCCCGGCCCGCGCCAGCACCGAAGGATCTGTCCCCGTGCGGGCGCACAGCGCTGTCACAGCCTCCTGCAGCGCGAGCGTGCATGGCACGATGACAGATCGCAGACTGACGTGTCGGGGGTGCATCACTGTGGCTGTAACTGCGGCGAGTTGCGCGCGGCGCTAGGCTTAGCAGCCCGGTTTTTGGACTGACAATAGACGCTCCGGCACACGGCCAGATTAGCCCTGCAGCCGTAGTGCGACGAAGCTGGCGTCACCGCGGACTCGATCGCGCGCCGCATCCAACCTGTCGGACAGGAAGGCAGTGGCCGGTTCGACGTCGAGATCGGTCGCCTGCGCCACCAGCGCCCGCACGCCCTCGGTGCCGAGCGGCATGCCGTCCATCTCCACCGTCGTCAGGCCTTGGCTGAACAGCACGAGCAGCGTCCGCTCCGGAACATCCACCGTGGTGTCTGGCACGCGCGTGCCGGGCGCCAGCGCCAACGGCGGCGCACCTTCGACCGACAGAAGCCGGACATCGCCAGGCCGCGCCGCCGCAACGGGCGGCGGCAGGCCCGCGCGGGCCACGACCATGATATGGGCCGGAACGTCGAGCACAGCGAGCGTCATGTAGAGTGGGAGGTTCGCCCCGTTTTCCCCCACCAGCAGGTCGGAGACGCGCGCCAGGCAGGCGCCCGGGCTCGGCGCATCCGCGGCCAGTGCGCGGACGAGGGCGCGCGCGGAGATGGCCAGGAAGGCCGCCGGCAGCCCTTGCCCGTCGACTGAGCCGACCACGACGGCCAGGCGCCGTTCTGCTGCGTCCAGCCAGAAGAAGTCCAGGAAGTCGCCGCCGAATTCGCGGCCCTGAAGCAGGCAGCTGCGCACGGCCACGCGGCTGGCGCCGGGAAGCGCGGCAGGCGTCAGCCGCGCCTGCATCTGCGCAACGACCGACATCTCCTGCTCCAGTGCCTGCATCCGCTCCCGCGCCTGCAGCGCCGCATCCTGCTCAGCCAGCGCACGTTGGAGCGCCTCCTGCTGCTCCGTGACGCGGTCAACCATCACCCGCAGCGCAACCGCCAGGGTGTCGAGCGCGTCTTCCCGCACGCCGGCGGTGACGTAGAGCTGGCCAGCACGACGTATCTCGTCCTGCATCGCCTCGCGCTCGGTCGGGCCTAGGGTCGCGGAAAGCCGGTCGAGCTGCGCCTCGATGAAGCGCGTCTGATGCCGACGGCGGCGCTCCGCCCGGCTGGTTCCGGATTGCAACTCGATCTGGCTCTGCCGGAAGACGCGGAGCGCCTGGGCCGCCGCGCCCACCTCGTCGCGCCGGCCGGCATTCTCGATCTGCACGGTCGTGTCGCCCCGGGCCAGAGCCTGCAACCCCTGCAGCGCCGATTCCAGGCCGCGGAAGACCGCGCGGGACCACAGCGTCAGGGCCAGCGTAACAATCAGGAGCAGCGCCAGGATCACGCCTTGCCCTATCAGCCGCCCGGTGTCCTTGCGGAACTGCAGATCGGTCTCGTCCGCGATCAAGCGCCGGAACCCAATGCGCTGGCCGGCCAGATCGGTCAGCGGCACATCCAGCACGGCAATCACGCGGTCGCCGATTGCGACCAAATGCCGCCGGCCCGCTTCCGGCATCAGGCGTAGCAGAGTCGCGCTCCATTCCCGCGGGATGGCCGGCTCTGCCAAGTATTGGCCGTCCACATCCGTTATGGCGAGCATGAGGCCCGCTTCGGCGCGCAGCGCCGGCAGCAGATCTGTCGCGGGCCGCGCGACGACCAGAACGGCCGCCGCCCTCTCGCCACCGCCGGAGATGGGGAAGGCGACCGTCAGCAGCAACTGGCCATCATGGCGCACCAGACCACTCAGCGGCCGGCGGAGCGACAGCAACTCCCCGACCAGCGCCGCGTCGAGCAAGGGGGGGGTGGCGGCGCTGCCGTGCGTGAACAGGGCAGGGGCCTGTTGGGCAGGCAGAACCTGCAGCACCGTCACGCCGCGGCGGCGCAGACTCTCCCCCGCCGCGGCCAGGCGGTCGCGCATCTCCACCGGTGCCGCGGGAAAGCGCTGGTCGAGCCCGGCCTCCTCGACCAGCCTGCGCTGCAGTTCGGCGGCATGACGCGAAAGCATCGCATCCCAGCCGAGCACCGCCCTGCGTAGCGCAGCGGATTGGATCTCCTGTTCCAGCACGCGAGCACGTTGATCGGCGACGAGCAGCCCGCCTACGGCCAGGACGAGGCAGCCGATCACGGCCGAGATGAGCACACGGCGTCGGATGGTCATGGCTCAGGGCACCTGCGGCAGGGCGCGCATGCGGAGCGCGGCAACGGCCAGCACCCCGGCCGCCGCCACCGCCATCGTACCCGTCGCGAGAGGGCCGAGGTCGGACGCCGAAAGCGCGGCAGCCGATGCCAGGACGGCGAGGAAACGCAGCATGAGGCCGAGCCGCAGCGTCGCCTGTTCGGGTGCGACGCCGCGGAACTCCCAAGCCATGGCGTGCAGGGCCGCAGAGCCCGCGCGCCAGAGCGTCGCGGCTGCGACCCCGGCCAGCCAGGCGGCCAGGAGCGGAGGCAGCCACATCGGCTGCGCAGCGGCGGCCAAGGCCAGCACCGCCAGGAGATGGGCGGCTGTCGCGGCGAAGGGGCGCGCCGGCAGAAGCCCGGCCAGGGGCCCCGCCGCCCATAGGCCGAGGCCGAGCGCCAGCAGCGCCCACCCCCCGGCGCCTGCCTCCAACGCCACCAGCAAAGCCAATCCGACCGCGACGCCCGACGGCACGACTTGGCCGGCCACGACGACGCAGATCGGCCGGACAGCCAGCACCTCGCGCAGTGCAGCCGGGCGGAAGGGCGCAGTGTCGCCGGGCCTCTCCAACCGGTCGCTGCAGGCCATCAGCGCGAAGCCCGCGATGAGGGCAATGCCGGCCGGCAGGATCAGCGGGTCGGGCACGGACAGGCCCGTCATGCCGGCCAGCGCACCGGCCACGGCCGCACCCACGCCGGCGCCGGCCAGTGCCGCGGCGTCCCGGGCAAAGCCGTCGGCACCAGCCGGCTCGCCGGCCGCGCCCGTGGCCGAGCGCAGCACGGAAGCAAGGGCCGCAGCGCCTGCGGCCAGCGCGGCGAGCGGCGGCAGGAGGAACGCGGCAACGGTCCCGGCCACGCCGGCGAGCAGAATGGCGACGCGCCGCCCGAGCAGTCGCGGCAGCCAGGTGAGCAGCCGCCAGCCGAGGAAGGCCGCCGCGGCCAGCAGGACCAGCACCTGGCCGCCGCCCATTGCGTGGAGCCCGAGCAGCAGGGCGCCGGCGGCAATCAGCAGCCGCTGCAGCGCCGGATCGCCGTCCAGCGGCACGCGCAGTGGATCCTCCGGCGCGGTGCGTGCCAGACTGTCCAGCAGCTGCAGCTGCCCCTCTGCCCGCGCCACCAGCTCTGGGTCGTAAGTGTCGCGCCTTGCGTCCTGCAAGAGCAGGTCAACCTCGCGCCGGCGGAGCGTGAGGAACACGACGAGCGAAGCGAGCGCATGACGCAGCGCGCCCAACTCGCCAACGCCGCCGGCGGGCGGGATGCGACGGAAGTCGCCGGCCGCCCCCGCATTTGCCAAGGCCGACAGCTCCCGTGCCGGCGCAACCAGCAGCCGGGCGGCCAGAAATGTCAGCACTTCGAGGCCCAGAAGCAGCCCGATGACGAGGCCCGCCATGAGACCGCCAACCAGAAGGGCAAGGTTGCGATCCGTCGTATCGGCCATGGTCACGGTGACGCGCGCGCCGGCGAGCGGACCGGCCGCGACCTGCCGCGTCGCGACGACGGCGGCGCCGCTCAGCGGCACGGCTGCCGCGAGATTGGCCAGCGGCGCCCCCGTCGCATCCTGCACGACCAGTTGCCAGGCGCGCTGGCGGGCATCGGCCGCACGGGCCATCGGGACCAGCACAGCCCTGAGCGCGCTGCCATCAGGCCCCACCCGGTCAAGGTCGCTCGCGATCGCTGCCGCCAGCGCTTCCACCGTCCCGCGCTGCAACTCCTGCAGATGCTCGCGCGCGCCGGCCATCAGGCCTGCGGCGATGGCAAGCCCGACGCCGAGTGTAACGCCCGCGGCCAACAGGCGCAGGCGCCGCAGCGCCAGCCGGGCGGCGTGCGTCACGTCGAGGTCCCCGCGCGCGTCGGCGCCGCGCTGGCATCCGAAACGGCCTCCACCGCCCTGGCATAGCTGGTCAGCACAGTTTCTGCCGTCGCGCCGAGCGCGGCGAAGTCGCTGCCTGCTTCGGCGAGCATCTCCGGTGGCGCCGTGCCGTCGTTTCGCAGGGCGGCGAGCAGGGCCGCCGCCGCCGCCATGGTGCGGCTGAGGCCGCCCATGGAGAGCTGCACTGCGAACCAGCAGGCCGGCGCCAGGACCAGCAGCAGCGCCAGCCCCCACCCGATCGCAGGCTCCAGCATGCGGGCGACCAGGGGTAGCGGGGAGGCGGGATCCACCACCACGACGGCGCCGATGATGCGGCCATTCATGTCAACGACCGGATCGGCGCCGGCATGCCCACCCAGAACCCTCCCGCTCCAGCGCCCGCTGCGAACGGCGCCAGCCGCATCGAACCATGCGCGCGGCGCGCGACCACCCACGAGACCGGTGGTGGAGGCCGCAACAACGAGGCCCGCTGGGTCGAGCACTGCCACCATCATCTCGCCGCCATGGGCGGCGATCACCCTGTCCGCGACGCGCGCAAGGGTGCGTGTGGAGGACGCGTTGCCGTCCAGATTGGAGCGCATCGTGGCCAGCGTGAACTCGACCCGGACCGCTGCGGCATCGCCATGCAGCTTCGCGATGCGCGCCCCGGCGAGGCCGAGCGCCGCCAGGAGGCTGACCAGCGCAACGAGCACGACCCAGAGCAGACCCCGCTGCGCGAGCGCCATTAGTGTTCTCGCCTCTGCCAGAAACCCCGCCCCGCTCCGGGGCGCGCAGCCTCCGCACCGAGTGTCGCGCCAGGCGGGCGCAGTGCGAGCGCCGCCAGGGCCGCGCGCAGACCGGCGACATCGGCGTTCAGACGTTCGATCTGCAGCGTTGCCACGCGCCTTTCCTCAACGAGCGCTGTCTGCAGGCGCGCCTCGCGCTGGCGCGCCTCATCCGAAAGGCGCTGCAGCCCGGCGAAGACCTCTGAAAGGCGCCGCTCCAGAAATGCGATACGTACGCCATCGGCCGATGGCGCGGCCTGCTCGCGGCTCTCCTCCTGTCGCGCTTCGGCCTGCACCGCGGGCGTGGGGACGGGAGCCGGGGGCGTCGAGCCCCGTGATGAGGGCGGCATGCCCGACAGCCACTGCGACACCATGTCGTAGCGGACACGCAGCTCTTCGGCGATGCGGCGATAGCTGAAGCCGCGCGCGCGCAGCTTGTGTGCCGCCTGTTCGCCGCCCTGTCCGGGTGGGCACGAACGCGCGCGCAAGGGATCGAGCGGCCGAGTGCCGAGAGTTGGCGGCTTCGATGTCTCGATGCCGTCAAATCTCATGCGACTGGATCATTTCCGCAAAAATCCACATCACCCTATCTTGCCGCAACGGCCGAACAAGATGAATTATAGACTATCTCTTGACCGGTGAAAATGTGTACTGAACGGCGTTTCGTATGCTCAGTGCAGGAAATTTTTGACCGATTCGACACAGATGCAAAGCGCCTCGCAGGGGCGGTGGGGCCGGGCGCCGTCTCGTCGCCTGCGGTCGATCTCTCTTCTTCATGCGACACCCACGTCGGGGCGGGGCTGTATTGGCGTCACTACCCCCCCCCGCTTGAACGCCAACATCGCGCGATGCCGGAGCGCAGCGTGCTGAGCCCTCCTGCTGGTGCCGTGCTCGACCGCGCGCTGATGGCCGCGGTGTCCCTGAACCTCGCCTTCGGCTTCGCGGCCGTGGCAACCCCGACCCTCGAGGCCGCATGATACGCCGCGCCGCCGCCGCCCTGCTGCTATGCCTGATCGGCGTCCTCACAGCCGCGCCCGCGATCGCCCAGACGAGCCCGCTTGAGGCGATCCGCGAGCGTGGCGTCGTGAATATCGGCGTCAAGACCGATTACGGTCTCTTCGGCCGGTTCGATGCCGCGGGCCAGATCGTCGGCTTTGAGCCCGAACTGGCCATCGCGCTCGCGCAGCGCATCGGCGCGCAGGCCAACTTGGTCTCGGTGACCTCGGGGAACCGTGTGCAGAGACTGCAGGACGGCACGGTGGACATCGTGATCGCGACGCTCGGCGACACTCAGGCACGGCGCAAGATCGCCACGCTGATCGAACCGAACTACTACGCGAGCGGCATCAATATCCTGATGCCGCTGAACAGTCGCGTCAGCGACTGGGCCAGCCTGCGCGGCCAGACCGTGTGCGCGACGCAAGGTCACTTCGCGAACCGCATCATGGCGGAGCGCTACCTGCTGACGCTGCGGACCTTTAACACCAATCGAGATGCGCAGCTGGCACTACGCAATGGCACCTGCGTCGGCTGGCTTCATGACGAGACGCTGCTAGCCAGCGAGCTCGCCGAAGGCGGCTGGGCCGGATACGGCATGAGGCTGCGCCCGGTGCTGCAGGCGCCCTGGGCTATTGCGATCAGCGCGGCCGCCCGCGGCTCCGATCTTGAGCGCGTGGTGTCCGACACCATCGCCGACTGGCACAGGACCGGTTTCCTCATCCGGATGGAGCGGGCGCATGGCATTCAGCCCTCGGCGTTCCTGCAGCAGACGAGTGCATTGTGGCGCCGCACGCGTGCCGATGGCAGCCATCTGTGCCAACGCCTGCCGAATGGGCAGTGGCCCGAGGAGTGTCGGAACCAGGCGCTGATCGCCTCGACCGATGCGAGCGGCCTGCTGCGGCTTGGCCTGTTGCTGAGAGAACGGACCGATATCGACCTTAGTTTTGTCTACGACCGTTATGACCGGACCACCTTCCTGAACGGTATCGCGACGACGTTGGTGTTGGTGGTGTCCTGCATCGTTGGCGGATTCGCGGTCGGTATCGCCGGCGCATTGCTGATTGCGCGGCGGATTCCGCTGCTGAGCAACGGGGTGCGCGGCTTGTTGACCTTCTCGCGCATGACGCCACCGTTGCTGCAGATGTATATGTTGTTCTTCGGCGTCGGCGCGGTGCTTGGCACCCAGTACGGGATAGTCCTGGACGCGCTTTTCGTGGGTGTACTGTGCCTGTCGCTCTATGCCGGCGCGGCCAATGCCTATGCGCTTATGGATGCAGCGGAGCTGCTGTTCGCTCGTATTCCCGGTTTCCGCCTGAGCATCGCCACCCTGCCGCGCGCCTTGCGCCTGGCGAAGGGCCCGATCGCGTGTTCGCTGGTGAACGCGGTGAAGGCCACGGGCATGGCGAGTGCCATCGCGGTGCCGGAGATCATCTCCGCCTCGACGGCGATCATGGCCGAAGACAACAACGAGACGGTCCTGATGAATCTCCTGATGTTTGTCTATTTCCTGCTGGTCCTGGCGGTCATCCGTGCCCTCGACGCGCTGCAGCGTCGCTACGCCAGCGATTGAGGAGGGCCGCATGGACATCCGCGACCTCTACGACGAACTCGTTCGCTGGACGCCTTTTCTGGCCGGCGGCTTCGTGTGGAACATCATTATCTCCATCATCGCGATGGTGCTTGGCACGGTCATCGGCGCCGGGCTGGCGTTCATGCGTGAGGCACGCGGGGCGCTGCTGGCCAAGCCGAGCCTGGCCGTGACCGGGTTCGTTCGCAATGTGCCGACTGTCGCCTTCCTGTTCTACATCGCGTTCCTGCTGCCGTCGGAGCTGAACGTGTTCGGTCTTGCCGTGAGCATTCCGGCCTGGGTCAAGGCATCTCTGGCGCTGTCGATTGCGGTTATCGGCCAGGTCTCCGACGAACTCAGCGTGGTCATCCGCGACTGGCGCGCGGGGCAACGCGGCAACGCGCTCCTGTTCCTGCCGTCCTGGATGACCCATCTGCTGGTCATCGTGATCATGTCCAGCACCGCGTCGCTGATCGGCGTGAGCGAGATTGTCTCCCGCTGCAATACGGTGATCGCTGCGACTGGCAAGAGCGAGATGCTGGTCTGGATCTACCTCTATGCCATGCTGTGGTTCTTTCTGTTCTGCTATCCGCTGACCGTGGCGATGAAGCGGCTGCAGACGTATCTGCGCTATCGGAACTGGAGTGCGGCCGGTGCGACAGAGGGTGTTCGTACCAACCACAGATAGGTCCGACCTGGGGCCTGAAGGCCCGAGGCCGCGAATGCGGCCCGCGTCGCGCCGCAGGCGCGCCTTCAGCACGACGCGTCTGCGTCTGCGGTCAAGCGTTTTGGGCGTGGCGTGCTGATCGGCTGACCTGCGCGGCTGCTGGGTGGCGCTGGCGTCGGGTGCCGCCCTGATGCGTCGGGGTATGGGCGTCGCCGGACGGTTACTGAAGGCCGATCCATTCTCTGGCCACCTGGTCCCGTTTCGCTGCAGGCGCGGCGACCCGCGGGAGGCGCTGTGGTGGGATCCTGGCCGCCTCCAGGACTGGCGCCATATCGCCCCCCCCCCCCCGCGCGACGCCCGCTGCGCCGCAACATCCTTCGGCTCCATCACGCTCGCAGCCAAGCGAGTTTTCTTTCTGCCAAAGCATCTGTGCCTATTGTCGGTTTGTGTCTTTTCGGTAG
>JBIKSZ010000110.1:0-11866 GCA_044348345.1 Roseomonas sp.
CGCCATGCCGCGCTTGATGAAGAACACCGTCTTCGCGCGCTCCACATCCAGGATCGGCATGCCGTAGATGGCGGACGACTTGTCGGTCTTGGCGGCCGGGTTCGTCACGTCATTGGCGCCGATCACGAAGGCGACGTCGGCATCGGCGAATTCGGCGTTGATCTCCTCAAGCTCATGCACCTCGTCATAGGGCACGTTCGCCTCGGCCAGCAGGACGTTCATGTGGCCGGGCATGCGGCCCGCGACGGGGTGGATGGCGTAGGAGATCTCCGCGCCCTCCTTCTTCAGAAGATCCGCCATTTCGCGCAGCACCTGCTGGGCCTGCGCCACCGCCATGCCGTAGCCCGGCACGATGATGATCTTCTGGGCGTTCTTCATCATATAGGCCGCGTCCTCGGGGCTGCCGGCCTTCACCGGCGCGCGGTCGCCCGCCGCCCCACCCGCCGCCGCCGCGCCGCCCTCAGAGCCGAAGCCGCCGAGCAGCACGTTGATGATCGAGCGGTTCATGCCCTTGCACATGATGTAGGACAGGATCGCGCCCGAGGCGCCGACGAGTGCGCCAGTCACGATCAGCAGCAGGTTGCCGATGGTGAAGCCGATGCCCGCCGCCGCCCAGCCGGAATAGCTGTTCAGCATCGAGACAACGACCGGCATGTCCGCGCCGCCGATCGGGATGATCAGCAGGAAGCCGAGCGCGAAGCTGAGGATCGCGATCAGCCAGAACAGCACCTGGCTGCCCGTGGCGCAGAAGGCGATGATCAGCACCAGCAGCAGCACGCCGAGCGCGGCGTTGAGCATGTGCTGGCCCTTGAAGATGATCGGCGCGCCGGACATGCGCCCCGCCAGCTTCAGGAAGGCGATGACCGAGCCGGAGAAGGTGATGGCGCCGATCGCCAGACCGAGCGACATCTCGATCAGCGACGCGACCTTGATGTCGCCCGGCACGCCGATGCCAAACGCGTCCGGCGCATAGAAGGCGGCCGCAGCCACGAACACCGCCGCCATGCCGACCAGGCTGTGGAAGGCGGCGACCAGCTGCGGCAGCGCCGTCATCTGGATGCGCTGGGCCATGATCGTGCCGATCGTGCCGCCGATCGCGAGACCCGCGATGACCAGCACGATGCCGCCCATGCCCATGCCCGGCTTCAGCAGCGTGGCGACGATCGCGATCGCCATGCCGACCATGCCGAACAGGTTGCCTTGGCGGCTGGTCTCGGGGTGCGAGAGGCCCCGCAGCGCCAGGATGAAAAGGACCGACGCGGCCAGGTAGGCGAGCGTCGAAAGCGTTGCAGCCATCGGCTCAGCTCCCCTTCTTCTTGAACATGGCGAGCATGCGCCGCGTGACCATGAAGCCGCCGAAGATGTTCACGGCGGCGAGCGTCACGGCGAGGAAGCCGAAGATCTTGGCCGCGATGCTGTCCGACAGGCCGGTGGCCAGGATCGCACCGACCACGATCACCGAGGAGATCGCGTTTGTCAGGCCCATCAGCGGCGAATGCAGTGCGGGTGTGACGCCCCACACCACGTAGTATCCAACGAAGCAGGCCATCAGGAAGATGGTCAGCAGGTAGAGGAAGGGGTTTGCGGCCTCGGCCACCGGGGCGGCCTGCTGCGCGAACTGGCTGGCCTGGGCGGCGAGCAGCGAGAGACGGTCCGAGAGGGCCGCCGCTTCGCTGGCGATCTGCTGGGGAGTGCTCATGCCTCGGTGCTCCTCAGGCCGAAATCAGCGAGGGGTGGACCACGGCGCCGCCGCGGGTCAGTGCCACGCCCTTGACGATGTCGTCGTCGTCCTTGAGCGCGGGCTTCTTCCCTTCCTTGTCCCAGAAGGTGGTCAGGAAGGTGAGCAGGTTGCGCGCATAGAGCGCGGAGGACGCGCCCGCGATGCGGCCCGGCCAGTTGGAATAGCCCAGAACCTTCACGCCATTGGCCGTGGTGATCGCTTCGCCCGGCTTGGTCGCCGCGACATTGCCGCCGGCGTCGGAGGCGATGTCCACGATCACGCTGCCTGCCTTCATCGAGGCGACCATCGCTTCCGTCACCAGCGTCGGCGCCTTGCGGCCCTGCACCAGCGCGGTGGTGATCACGATGTCCTGCTTGGCAATATGCGCAGCCACGACCTCGGCCTGCTTCGCATAGAACTCGGCCGAGAGCTGCTTGGCGTAGCCGCCCGCGGTCTGGGCGGCCTTGCTCTCCTCATCCTCGTAGCCGACGAAGGCGGCGCCGAGGGACTTGATCTCCTCCTTCGCCGCCGGACGTACGTCGGTGGCGGAGACGCGCCCGCCGAGGCGACGCGCGGTCGCGATCGCCTGCAGGCCCGCCACGCCCGCGCCCATGATGAAGACATTGGCGGCCGGGATGGTGCCGGCGGCCGTCATCAGCATCGGGAAGCCGCGGTCAAAGGTCGCCGCCGCCTCGATCACCGCGCGGTAGCCCGCGAGGTTCGCCTGGGAGGACAGCACATCCATGGACTGCGCGCGGGTGATCCGCGGCAGCAATTCCATCGAGCAGGCGTCGATGCCGGCCGCCGCGTAGGCCTTCGCGGCCTCGGCATCGGCAGCGAGCGTGCCGATCAGCAGCGCCCCGCGCGGGATCAGGGCCAGTTCGGCCGCTTCCGGCGCGCGGACGGCGAGAACGATGTTGGCGCCGGCCAGTGCCGCGGCCGGATCGGTGGCGATCTCCGCCCCCGCATCCCGATACGCCTGGTCGGTCATGCCGGAGGACAGGCCCGCGCCGGTCTCGACCGCCACGCTGCACCCCAGGCCCTGCAATTTCTTGACCGTTTCCGGCGTCGCGGACACTCGTGTTTCCGCCGCGCGCCGTTCGCGCAGCACCGCTACCCGCATGACCGATGATCCCCCGGTTGAGGCTGAGGGGCGCGATATGACCGCAAGCACCCCGTCTGACAAGGCAAGGGTGAACGAAAGCCTTTCGCAACCGCCATTGTCTTAGCCTGTCGTCGCGGAAGCCGGCCTTTGTTCAGGGGTTTGCAGTCCACGGCCCCGCCAGCGCGCTCGCCGCTGGGCTTTCAGACCAGGGCGCCGCGTGGCGGAGCGTGCCGGGGCAGGGTGCGTCAGCTTGCGCCGGAGGCGCGCACCACCGGGGCCCAACGCGCGGCCTCTCCGGCCACGAAGCGGCCGATCTCTTCCGGGCCAGGATCGCCCATCGAGACAAGGCCAAGTCCCTCCAGCCGCTCGCGTATTGCGGTGTCGGCGACCGCGGCGGCGATCGCTGCGCGCAGCCGCGCGACGACCTCGCCCGGCATGCCGGCCGGCCCTGCCAGGAGGAACCAGTTGGAGGCGACGGCGCCGGGGAAGCCAGCCTCGGCGACGGTCGGCACGTCCGGCACGGCGGCTACCCGCTGTTCGGAGGAGACGGCCAAGCCCCGCAGCAGCCCGCCGCGCAGGCTGCCGACATGGGCGCCGACCGTGTTCCAGATGCTGGTGACATTGCCCCCGATCACCGCCTGTTCGGCCTCCGGCGCGCCGCGGAAGGGGATGTGGAGCAGCTCCGCCCGGGCCTGCATCTGCCACAGCACCCCGGCCAGATGCCCCATGGAGCCGACGCCGGAGGAGGAGAAGCTCACTGCTTCCCGCCCCCGCCGCGCGGCCTCGGCATACTCGGCTAGCGTCCGGATCGGGCTGTTCGCGGCCACCGCGCACAGAAGGGGGGCGCCGCCGAACATGGAAATGTAGGTGAAGCTGCGCGCCGGGTCGTAGCCAGCATTCGGCATCAGGGTCGGCGCGACGGCCAGCGGTCCGGTATTGGTGATCAGCACGGTGTGCCCGTCGGCCGGCGCGCCCGCAGCCTGGGCGGTGCCGACGGCCCCGCCGGCGCCGGGGCGGAAATCGACCACGAAGGGCTGGCCGAGCGTGCGTTCGATATGCGGCGCGATCACGCGCAGGATCACATCGGTCGTCCCACCCGGCGAATAGGGGTTGATCGCCCGGATCGGCCGGTTCGGCCAGGCCTGGGCGCGGGCGATCGCAGGGAAGGCGAGGAGAGGCGAGGTCAGAACAAGGGCACGGCGGCGCATGTTTGCCTTCCGAAACAGCAGGAGGCGGCCCGCTGCCGCGTCCTGGCCCGGTCCGTTGCAAGGCCCGTGCCGCCAAGCGCTCAGAGATCGGCTGAGATCGCTGGTGATCTCAAACGGTCTCGCCGCCGAACACCTCCGCCCAGGCCGCCATCAGCGCGCTGTCCGCTTCTTCCATCGTCGCCAGCACGCCCAGGCGATGCAGGCTGGTCACGCCATGCTCGGCGACGCCGCAGGGAACGATGCCGCCGAAATGGGCGAGGTCGGGGTCCACATTCAGCGCCACGCCATGCCAGCTGACCCAGCGCGTGACGCGCACGCCGATGGCGCCGATCTTGTCCTCGGTCCCGCGCGCGCGGTCCGCGACCCAGATGCCGACGCGCCCTGCGCGCCGCTCGCCGCGGATGTTGAAGCGATCCAGCGCGCGGATCAGCCAGTCCTCGAGGCCGTGCACATAGGCCCGCACGTCCCGCGCCCGGACCGTGCCGTGGGCGCGCTGCAAATCCAGCATGACATAGGCCGTGCGCTGGCCCGGCCCGTGATAGGTCCATTGCCCGCCGCGCCCGGCGGCGATGGCGGGGAAGCGGCGCTCCAGCAGGTCTTCCGGCCGGGCAGAGGTGCCGGCGGTGTAGGTCGGCGGATGCTCGACCAGCCAGACGAGTTCCTCGGCGGTGCCGGCGCGGATGGCGGCGGCGCGCGCCTCCATGGCCGCGATCGCCTCCTCATAAGGCGTGAGGCCCGGGGCGGCGATCCAGGTGACGCGCGCGTTCGGCGCGCTATCCGAAGAGGCCGGAGGGTGTGTTGTCGAGGCGTCGGTCATGGTCTATACGCCCCGCCTCTACTCGGTCTGCGGTCGTGGCGGAATGGTAGACGCGCCAGCTTGAGGTGCTGGTGGGGGAAACCCCGTGGAAGTTCGAATCTTCTCGACCGCACCATTACCCGCCTCGGGCGGGCCTTGCGCCAGGTGCAGCGCCCCGCACCAATCCCCTGATCCCCCAGCCTGCGAAGCGTGAATCGCGCCGTATTGAGCGCCCGGCCTGGCGCCACGCCAGCATGCAGGCGCTAAGCTTCATGCTTGGCCGATCCGCGCCGATCCGGTCCCCATAGCCGGCATTCTCCGGCAAGGTTACAACACCGGCATGGACGACGATTTCCGCAAGGCCGCCCTCGATTACCACCGGCTGCCCCGGCCGGGAAAACTCTCGGTGGAGCCAACGAAGCGCATGGCGACCCAGCGCGACCTGGCGCTGGCCTATTCGCCTGGCGTCGCCGCCGCCTGCGAGGAGATCGCCAAGGACCCGGACAAGGCCTGGGACTACACCGCGCGCGGCAACATGGTGGCCGTGATCTCGAACGGCACGGCGGTGCTGGGGCTGGGTGCGATCGGCGCGCTGGCCGGCAAGCCGGTGATGGAGGGCAAGGCGGTCCTCTTCAAGAAGTTCGCCGGTATCGATTCGATCGACATCGAGGTCGAGGAGCGCGACCCGAAGAAGCTGATCGAGGTCGTCGCCGCCCTTGAGCCGAGCTTCGGCGCGATCAACCTCGAAGACATCAAGGCCCCGGAATGCTTCGAGGTGGAGCGGGAGCTCCGCGCCCGGATGAAGATCCCGGTCTTCCATGACGACCAGCATGGCACGGCCATCATCGTCGCGGCCGCGGTGCGCAACGGCCTTCTGCTGCAAGGCAAGCGGCTTGAGGATGTGCGCGTGGTCAACACCGGCGGCGGCGCGGCGGCGATCGCCTGCCTCGACCTGCTGGTCGCGATGGGGCTCAAGCGCCAGAACGTCACGATCTGCGACATTGACGGCGTGGTCTGGAAGGGCCGCCCGAACACCGATCCCTTCAAGGCGGCCTACGCGCAGGACACCGCGGCGCGCACGCTGGAGGAGGTGCTGGAGGGGGCCGATGTCTTCCTCGGCCTCTCGGCGCCGCGGGTCCTGAAGGCGGAATGGCTGCACAAGCTGGCCAAGAAGCCGCTGGTGCTCGCACTCGCCAACCCCGAGCCCGAGATCCTGCCGGAAGCCGTGCGCGCCGTGCGGCCCGATGCGATCGTGGCAACGGGGCGGTCCGATTATGCCAACCAGGTCAACAACGTCCTCTGCTTCCCCTTCATCTTCCGCGGTGCGCTCGATGCGGGCGCCACCACGATCAACGAGGAGATGAAGGTCGCCGCGGCGGATGCGATCGCCGCCCTTGCGCGGATGGAGGCCTCCGAAGTCGTCGCCGCAGCCTATGGCGGCGCGGCGCCGGTCTTCGGGCCGGACTACATCATCCCGAAGCCCTTCGACCCGCGGCTGATCCTGGAAATCGCGCCGGCCGTCGCCAAGGCCGCCGCCGATAGCGGCGTGGCGCGCCGCCCGGTCGAGGATCTGGCGAAGTACCGGCGGGAGCTGGAGCGCTTCGTCTTCCGTTCCGGCAACCTGATGCGCCCGGTCTTCGAGGTCGCGCGCCGCAACGCCGCCCGGGTCGTCTTCGCCGAGGGCGAGGATGAACGGACGCTCCGCGCCGTGCAGACCGTGTTGGATGAGGGCCTGGCCGAGCCGATCCTGATCGGACGGCGCGAGGTGATCGCCGCCCGCGCCACGGCGATGGGGCTGCGCATGGATTTCTCCCAGTCCGTGCGCGTGCTGGACCCGAATTCGGATGCCGAGCTCTTCGGCAAGCTCGTGCCGCTCTATCAGCAGAAGGTCGGCCGCCGCGGCGTGCCGCCGGATGCCGCGGCGCGCCGCGTCGGCAACCGCCCGACGGTCGCCGCAGCCCTGCTGCTGGAGACGGGGCAGGCCGATGCCTGCCTCTGCGGCGGTACCGGCGATTGGCTCAGCCACTGGCACCATGCCTATGACGTGGTCGGCAAGCAGCCGGGGCTGAGCCGCGTCTATGCGCTCTCGGCGCTCATCCTGCCGACGGGGCACCTGTTCTTCGTGGACACCCATCTGACGGTGAACCCGACGGCCGAGCAGATCGCCGACATGACGCTGCTGGCCGCCGAGCAGATCCGCGCCTTCGGCATCACGCCGAAGGCCGCACTGCTCAGTCATTCCAGCTACGGCGCCTCGGGCGCGCCATCCGCGCAGAAGATGCGCGCCGCGCTGAAGGTGCTGCGCGCGCGCAACCCGGATTTCGAGGTGGATGGGGAGATGCATGCGGATGCCGCGCTGGTGCCCGCGATCCGCGACCGCGCCGTGCCCGACAGCCGGCTCAAGGATGCGGCGAACCTGCTGGTGATGCCCGACCTCGACAGCGCGAATATCGGCTTCAACCTGCTGAAGGCCGCCGCTGAGGGGCTGCAGGTCGGCCCGATTCTGCTGGGCATGGCCAAGCCCATCCATGTGCTGGTGCCGAGCGTCACCGCGCGCGGCATCGTCAACATGACGGCGCTGGCCGCGGCGCAGGCGAACGGGCTGAAGGCGGGGTAGGGGAGGCTACCGGCGATCCTGCGCGGCATGCCAGATGCGGAGGATCCGGACCTCGTCCTCGGTCACGTCGTACACCAGCACGTAGGGCGCCGACGCCAGCAATTCCCGGGTCCCGGGCAGCCTGCCTGGGCGGCCACGCAGGGGCATCTCACCGAGCCGGTCCGCGGCCTTTTCCAGCCCATCCGCCGTGGCGAAAGCGGCCTGCGGATTGAGCGGAAGCAGATAATCGAGGATGCGCCGCACATCGTCCCGTGCGGCGGGTTGCCAGACGATTCGGCGCGCCGAGACGGTCACTCCGTGGCGGGTTCCCTCGGCGTGACGCCGCCGGATGCCGCGATCCGCGCCGCGATCAGCCGCTCAGCCTCGGCCTTCCAGGCCAGCAATTCTGCCCGCATGACCTCATGCGGAATTCCTGGACCGCTCGCGCGCGCCTCGGCAACCGCCACTTCGAGAAGCCGCAGTTCGATATCGTCCGTCTCGGGGGGATCGGTCGGGCCGTCCTTATCGGGGCGCGTCATCGCGGCATCCTTCTGCCTCCGCCCCAGTATGGGCATCGCCGGCACCGATCGCCAGCGCCCCTTTCGGGAGGCCCGGGGCAGCGCCATGTTTCCGACATGACCAAGCTGCCCGACAAGCTGGGCAACCCCGCCGTGGCCGCCTTCCTCCAGAAGGTGGCCGCCATGCCCGCCGTCCGGCCGGCCTCCGGCAAGCCGGGGCGGCTGATCTTCGCCATCGACGCCACCGCCTCCCGCCAGCCCAGCTGGGACCGCGCCTGCCAGCTGCAGGGGGAGATGTTCATGGCTGTCCGCGATGTCGGCGGGCTCGCCGTCAGCCTCGCCTACTATCGCGGCTTCCAGGAATTCGCCGCGACCCCCTTTCTGACGAATGCCGATGACCTCGCGCGGCGCATGACGGGCGTCGCCTGCCTCGGCGGCCATACGCAGATCCTACGGACCCTGAAGCACGCGCTCGCCGAGACGCAGAAGGAGAAGGTGAACGCCGTCATCTTCATCGGCGACGCGATCGAGGAGGATGTGGACCCGATCTGCCACGCCGCCGGCGAGCTCGGCCTGCGCGGCACGCCGGTCTTCTGCTTCCAGGAAGGCCACAACCCGATCGCGGAGACCGCCTTCCGCCAGGTGGCGAAGCTCTCGGGCGGCGCCTTCGCGCCCTTCGATGCCGCGAGTGCGGAGGCGCTGCGCGACCTGCTGCGGGCGGTTGCCGTCTTCGCTGCCGGCGGGCGGGCGGCGCTGTCCCGCCTCACCTCGGCTCCAGCGCGCGCCATTGCCGGACAACTGCCGGCCCCGGGCAGGCGCTAAGGCATGGTCTGGGTGATTGTCGGGCTGTTCGGCCTGGTCGTCGCGCTCGGGCTGCTGCGGCTGTTTGCGGACGCCAAGCCGGCGCAGGTGAAGGCGGCGCTTGTCTGGGGCGGGGGACTGCTCGGCCTGGTGCTGCTCGCAGCCTTGCTGGTCAGCGGGCGCGGGGCGCAGGCGCTCTGGGCGCTGGTCCTGTTCGGGCCGGCCATCTGGCGCGCCGTGCAGGGCTGGCGTGCCGCGCGCACCTTTGCGCGTGGTGGTGCCGCCAGCCCCGGGCAGGCGAGCGATGTCGAGACCTCCCACCTCGCCATGGCCCTCGACCACGACAGCGGGCGGATGTTCGGCCATGTGAAAGCCGGGCGCTTCGCGGGGCGCGAACTGGCCGATCTCGACCTGCCCCTGCTGCTCGACCTGCTGGCCGAACTTGCCGTCGCCGACCCGCAGGGCATGCCGCTGCTGGAAGCCTGGCTCGACCGCGCCCATCCCGAATGGCGGGACGCCGCCGCCCCGCCGCCGCCCCGGCCTTCAGGCGGCAGGATGACGCGGGCCGAGGCGCTGGAGGTGCTCGGCCTGGCCGAGGGCGCCGACGAGGCCGCGATCCGCGCCGCCCACCGCCGCCTGATGCGCGCGGCGCATCCGGACCAGGGTGGGTCCGACTGGCTCGCCTCTCGGCTGAACGAGGCGCGCGACGTGCTGCTTGGCTGAATTCGCCTGCCAGTTGACGGGAGGTTGCGCGGCCGGCCGGTGGACGCCTTTCCGCGTCCGTGGCACTCCTCCCCGCAACTAACGGAGGATTCATCGCCCGTGCCCAAGCCGCTCCGCAAGGCCGTGCTGCCGGTTGCAGGCCTCGGCACCCGCTTCCTGCCGGCCACCAAGCAGATGCCCAAGGAAATGCTGCCCGTGGTGGACAAGCCGCTGATCCAATACGCGGTGGAGGAGGCGCGCGCGGCCGGCATCGAGCAATTCTGTTTCGTCACCGGCCGCGGCAAGACGATGCTCGTGGACCAGTTCGACCTGGCCTATGAGCTGGAGCGCACGCTGACGGAGCGCAACAAGGCGCGCGAGTTGGAGATGCTGCGGGCGCAGTCGCTGCCGCCCGGCGCCATCATCTCCACCCGCCAGCAGGTCCCGCTCGGGCTCGGCCACGCCATCTGGTGCGCGCGCGCCTTCGTGGCCGACGAGCCCTTCGCCATCATGCTGCCCGACGACCTGATGCTCTGCGAAACCTCCTGCATGAAGCAGCTGGTCGAGGCCTACGCCGAGACGGGCGGCAATGTCGTCGCGATCGAGGAAGTCCCGATGGCGCAGGTCTCGCGCTATGGCGTGATCGCGCCGGGCGCGACGCGGGGCAACCTCGTGGAGGTGACGGGCCTGGTCGAGAAGCCGCCGGCCGAGAAAGCGCCCTCCAACCTGACAGTCATCGGCCGCTACATCCTGATGCCGGAGGTGATCGGGCATCTCGCGAAGTTCGAGAAGGGCGCGGGCGGGGAGATCCAGCTGACCGACGGCATGGCAAAGCTGATCGGGACCCAGCCCTTCCACGGGCTGCGCTACGAGGGCCGGCGCTTCGATTGCGGCGACAAGGCGGGCTGGCTGGAGGCGCAGGTCGCCTTCGCCCTGGCGCGGGAGGATCTCGCGCCTTCAATGCGCCACATCCTTTCGCGATACGCTTGAGGGAACCAGAACCGCGCGACCTGCCGGGAGCCGCATCGCCGATGACCGCCTTCCATCACCGCTTCGACCCGACCTCGCTCCGCGAATACGACATCCGCGGCATTGTCGGGCAGACGCTGCATCCGGAGGACGCCTTCGCCATCGGTCGCTGCTTCGGGACGATGGTGGTCCGCGGTGGCGGGCGGAAGGTCGCGGTCGGCTATGACGGGCGGCTCTCCTCGCCGGAGATGGAGGCGCAGCTCGTCGCGGGCTTGCGCGCCTGCGGGCTTGAGGTGCTGCGCGTCGGCTGCGGCCCGACGCCGATGCTCTATTTCGCGACCTATGCGCTGGAAGCCGATGGCGGCGTGATGGTCACGGGCAGCCACAACCCGCCGAACTACAACGGCTTCAAGATGATGCTGGGCAAGAAGCCCTTCTACGGCAAGCAGATCCAGGAGATCGGCCGGATGGCGGCGGAGGGCGATGTGGTCCCCGCCGCCATCGGCACCGATCGGCAGGTCGATGTCGCAGATCGCTATGTCGCGCGGATGATGCAGGATTGGGATGGCGGGGACCGCCCGCTCAAGGTCGTGTGGGATCCGGGCAACGGCTCGGGCGCCGAGATCGTCAAGAAGATCGTGGCGAAGCTGCCGGGCACGCATTTCGTCATCAACGGCACGATCGACGGCACCTTCCCTGCCCATCACCCCGACCCGACGGTCGCCAAGAACCTGGAACAGATCATCGCGGAGGTCGCGCGCGAGGGCGCCGATCTCGGCATCGCCTTCGATGGCGATGCCGACCGCATCGGCGTGGTGGACGACCAGGGCAACATCTTCTTCGGCGACCAGCTTCTGGTGGTGCTGGCGCGGGACGTTCTCAAGTCGAAGCCGGGCGGGACGATCATCGCCGATGTGAAGGCCTCCCAGGTCCTGTTCGACGAGATCGCCAAGGCCGGCGGCACGCCGCTGATGTGGAAGACCGGCCACAGCCTGATCAAGGCGAAGATGGCCGAGACCGGCAGCCCGCTGGCCGGGGAGATGTCGGGCCATATCTTCTTCGCCGACAAATGGTACGGCTTCGACGACGCGCCCTATTCCGCGATCCGCCTGCTCGGCATCGTGGCGCGGATGGCGGGGAAGCTGTCGGCCGTGCGCGCGGCGCTGCCGCAGGTCATCAACACGCCCGAACTCCGCTTCGACTGCCCGGACACACGGAAGTTCGAGGTGGTGGCGGAGGTGAAGCAGCGCCTCGCTTCCCAAGGTGCCAAGGTGCAGGATGTGGATGGCGTGCGCGTGCTGACCGAGGATGGCTGGTGGCTGCTCCGCGCCTCCAACACCCAGGCCGTGCTGGTGGCCCGCGCCGAGGCGAGCAGCGATGCGGGGCTTGATCGGCTGAAGGCGCAGATCGCGGGCCAGCTCCAGGCCTCCGGCCTGAAGGCGCCGGATTTC